>DAHVTI010000121.1 GCA_027324255.1 Bryobacterales bacterium
CCAAACAGAGGGCGCGGAAGCCACCTCGCCCCTTGATCTATATGCTCAGATTTGCGAAGGTCGGGCTAGTGAGCGGGTCAGTTCCGTGTGAACGCCTTCTTGACCTTCTGGACACGCCCACCAACCTTGGGCAGGTGAAGAACCCTGTGACAGTTCGGACAGACAGTGATCAGGTCCTTCATCTGAGTCTTGGTCCTGTCCGGCTGTGAATCTAGTGGCTTGAGGTGGTGCGCGTCGGCTAATCCCTCGCCCAGAGCCCCGTACAATGCGCCGAAGTTGATGCCACAGATTTGGCAGGTGAAATGGTCCCGCTGTTTGCACAAGAGCGCTTTTGCGGCTGACCGCCCGCACGCCGATCGTGCTCGAAGAAGCGCCAGACAGAATGCCGATTGCGTGGCGTATGTGCGCCAAGTAAGCAACCAAGGCATGCATCCGCATGCTGGGACATGAGAACGGACCTCGTGGAGCGAGGTGGGTTCTCGCAGTGCGTTCGCACTTCCTGGGAAGATCTGCCGCAATCCAAGCACGGCCCTACCCCTAGCTACCCCGGTCTGGAGGCATTATAGATCCCACTCTCTTTGCAGCGCCGCAATCGCCGTTCACCCGCGCGCGGCAGCCATCTCGCCAACGCACGGCTGGCCGAGACCATCCCGGGCAGGCTCCACCGTGGCCGAGACTCAGCCCACTCGCGCACCTAAAGGCGCGCACGCAGCCCGCGTACCCAACCGCGGACCGCGTGCGCCCTGCCTACTAACGCCTGTAGCCCGCCAGTGCCGCAGCACCAAGGACCGTCGCGTTCAGGTCCAGCAGCAGGTTGTAGCCTGCCCACTGCTCGGAAAGCTCTGCGACGAAAAGCCGGTCGTTCGAGTCCATGTACTGCCGCAGATGGTCCCGAATCGCAGCAGCGCTGCTGCTCGATTGCAGAACCCACTTGGAGTACATCATCTTCTTGGCGCCTATCGCCACGAGAGCCCCGGTCAGGGCGGTGTAATTCCGCCCCGGCGTCATCAAGTCATAATCTACGGTGAAGAACATCTTCTTATCCTTATCGCTCTCGCTCAAGCGCAGAGAGACCTCTGCCCCAAACGGCCTGCCGCAGCCCGGTTGCCCGCGCCGCGCACTTCATTCGCTTTCCCTCGGCAGGTCGCCTGGTCAGCGAAATCTGTTCCGATATCTTGACTGGAGCCGCTAGTAGCGTTAGGATTGTCGCTGTTAGGCTTGAATCCCATTCCCTAAGATATCGGGATTACTCTTCGAGCTGCCTGCTGGAACAGGCAGCTCGATCCATTTCCGGCCGACGATTTCACCAAAGGACGCCCAGCCCCTCGCTTGGCGCTGGGCCTTCATCCCCGGATCTATCTCGACACTGGCAACCATACCCCAACATCTTGTGGTAGGTCAATACCACGGTACAGAGATCGTATGTAATTTCTTGATTCTAAAAGAAATTCGCTATTGAGAATCACAGCGCGAAAAGACCGTGCTTCCCGAGAATTTCCATCCGGTTTCCAGCACAAGCGCCGAAATACCGTCTCGCTTTCACCCTCTCCCCATCGTCCAGCCACCCGGGGGGCGCCGGACTCTCCTAAGCAATCGTGAACGCCCGATACCCCGGCCACTCCGCCTCCGGAAACTCCAGCGGCGCTCGAACCCGCCCCAGCCCCATCAGCAGATCCACCAGCCTCTCTACCCTCAAGAAGCCCGCCTCCGTGTTCACCACGAATCCAGCAGGCCGGCCTTCCTCATCCCGCAACATCCAACAAATCCCCGGTTGCGCCGCCTCCGGCAAATCACCGTCCACCCTCGCCGCCAGATCCTCGAACAACGGACCGCCCGGAGAGAACAACTGGTGGCTGTCTCCCGACTCTTCAAAGACATCCCCCAGCGTCGTCACCCGGCTCTCCTCTTCCATTCCGGGTAGCCTCGCTCCATACGTGCCCCGGTCCTTCGGATGCCACTCCAAATCCAGCGGCCGGCTCGACTCCACCGCCATCGCCCCGTCCAGCGCCGCCAGATCGTACGGCGGTTCCGGCAACTCCGGCGTCTCCAATCCATCTCGATTCACCGCGTCCAGGTCCAGCGGTGCCTCCCGCGCCTGCTCCACCTCTTCGTCGATCTGCGCCAGAAACCTCTGCCGCGCCGTCTCCCGCCCCTCCCGGCTCGCCAGCGTCAACTCCTCGAACCGTCGCGGCAACCTCGACAGAATCGGCTGCAGCCGCCCCACAATCCCCTGGAATAGCTGGATCCTCTCCCCGACCGCGAAGAACACATCCGCCTCCACGGTGTCCTTGTACGCAAAGTTCAGAATCCTCACCTTCGCCCGCTGCTGCCCTAGCCGGTCGATGCGCCCGATCCGCTGCTCCACCTTCATCGGATTCCACGGCAGGTCGTAATTCGCCAGCACCCCGGCCGTTTGCAGATTCAGACCCTCACCCGCCGCGTCGGAACAGACCAGCAGCCTCACTCTCCCCGCCTTCAGCCGCCGCTTGATCTCTTCCTTGCTGCATGTCACCCACCTTCCCGATCCATCCCGCCACGCTCCTCCCGCGCCGCTGTAGCTCGCCACCGCCACCCCCGGCAACTCCTCCGCCAGGTACTCCCGCAGATACTCCATCGTGTCCGTATACTGCGTGAACACGATCGCCGACTCATCCCCATCCCGGAACACGCTCACCAACTCCCCGTGAAGCCTCCGCGCCTTCGTGTCCGTGTTCAGCTTGTCGATCTCTTTCAGTAGATCCAGGATCCTGCCCCTCTCTTCCGATCCCGCCGACCGCGCCGCCAACTCCGCTGCCTCCTCCGGCGCCATCGCCTCATCCGCCGCCTCGTCCGCTGAAACATCCTCCTCGCTCAGGCCCATCCGCTCCAGCCGTCCCCGCAGCGTCCTCTTCAGCGCCTCAAAACTGCTCGCCAGCCGACGCCGGTACACCGTCATCACGAACCCCACTGCCGTACGCTTCTCCTCCGCCGCCTTCGCGTACGTCTCGGAGATGTAATCTTCCACCTGCGCATACAGCGCGCTCTCCGCCGCCGACATCTCCACCGGAATGTCCTTCACCTCCCGCTCGGCAATCGGTAAGTTCAGCTTGTTCGCGCGCCGGTAGCTCCTCAGCAGCTCACGCGTATTCCGCACCATTCGCCATCGCAAAGGGGAGCACGATTTCAGCACCCCAAGCAGCGCTCGCCGCGCCTCCGGATCCAGCATCCTCCGCGTCGCCTGCGCTGGCTCTCGCAACGCTCGGATCACCTTCCCCCTCTTGATCGCCGACAGCCCCGGCATCAGCTCGGCGAACTCCTCATCCTCCAGCTTCCCGAAGTACCCCTCGCAATCCCGGAACCACTCCGCCAGTAGATCCAGCGTCTCTGCCGCCGGATTCGCGCTCGCCCAACTGAAGTAGTCCAGAAACGCGTTAGCATCCACCGCCCACTTCGCCGGCAGCCCCAGCAGGTCCATCAGGTCCCGGATCTCCACCGGATGCACCTGCATCGGCGTCGCCGTCAACAGCAGCAGGCTCCGGCACCTCGGCGCCAGCCTCCTCATCAGGCTCAACAGCGCGTTCGGTCCCCGCTCCTGATCCGTCCCCGCCCCCTTCCTCCGTGCATGGTGCGCCTCGTCCAGCAGCACCAGGTCCCACTCCTCCGCCTCCAGCAGTTCCGCCACCCGCTCTCTTCTTCTCATCAGGAAACTGCTCGCCAGCACCACCCGCTCCTGCTGCCACTCTCGCCGCCCTACCGGCTTCTCCACCGGCTCACTCCGCCCGTACGCCTCCCGCCAACGCAAACTCGCGCCATCGTAAATCGGAACGTTCTGGTTGAACTTCTCGTACAGCTCGTTCTGCCATTGCACCTGCACGCTCTTCGGCGTCAGAATCAGCACCCGCTTTGCCTTGCCCGAAAGCAGCGCCTGCCGCACGATCAGGCCGGCCGTGATCGTCTTGCCCAACCCCACTTCATCCGCGATCAGCAGCCGGCACGGCCATTGCTCCACGAACCGCGCATATGTCTTCACCTGGTGCGGCCACGGCGTCACCGCGCTCGTCGCCTCCCCGCTCCTCAGCCCGTTCGGCAGCGCCGCGCCCGCCTGTAGAAACGTCCACACGCACCGCCGGAACTCCTCCGCCGTCAGCCGGTACCTCGCCTCCTCCCGCTCGCGCCGCTCATGCCGCATAGCCGGCGACACCGGCCGGTCGTCCCGCGGCAGATACTCCAGCAGCTTCCGCTTCGCCGCCTCCGGAAAATCGAACACCTTCGCGCCCCTCGAACGGTCTTCCCACAGCCGCGCAAACCCGTCCAGTTCCGCATCCGCGTGCGCCTGCTCCGTCTCGCTCAGCCATGCGCAGTGCACGTGGAAGCTCTCGCAGTTGTTCACCCATCCGCCCGCCGTCTCGTTGATGCTTCCGGAAAAGCTCAGCGTGTTTCCTTCCCGGTCCACCACAATCCCGGACTTCGCGTGATAGATCCCCGGCACTCGCGCCGGCCGCCCCGCCTCATCCACCGGCACCGCCACCTTCACGTCCAGATGCCCGTTCGCCACCATCCACGCCAACAGTTCCAGCCCCCGCCGCGCTTCCGCGTTCGGCGGCGTCAGGTCTGCTGCCTCCAAGGTCCGTTCCAACTCGGCCCGCAAGTCATAGCCCGCTGAAATCGCCGCCTGCTCCTCTGGCCCCAGCGTGCAGCCCACCACCAGCCGCATCCTGCCGTCGTTCGCGAACAGTCCAGCCAGGCCCCGCGCCGCCAGCGCCAGCGCATCCGCCGTGAAATACCCCGTCGTCCGGCAGTACTCCACCGCGCACTCCAGCGCCGGCGTGTAAAACGACTCCACCATGTCGCCGTCTTCGTGCGAGTACTTGAACTTCCACTTTCGCTCAGTCAGTAGCGCCATGGACTAGTCGCTCCAAGTCAGTTCACGTTCCCGCCCCGCCCTCCGCTCCCAATACACCACTCCCGTCGGCTGCACCCGCGCCACCTTCCCGCTCCGCCCCGCGAACGTTCGAAACTCCTTCTGCCTCAGAAACCGGTGTGCCGAATACGCCATCTCCTTGGCCGAAACCGCCAGCACCACCAGGCAATAGCCCGTGTGACAGTACCCCCGCCGGTAGAAATCCGCGTCGTTCGTCAGAAATGTCACCCGCCGCATCCCCTGCAACGCGGTCAGAATCTCCCCGTCCGACATTCCCTTCCGGCCCCACTCAAACCCCACCTGCCGCACCGCCAGCCCCAGCCGCGCCATCTCCCGGCGCTGCGCCTCCGGTACGTTCTCGTCCAGCAGAATCAACTGGCCTTCCTCTGCCGGTGCACCGGTGGCGCAAACTCCTCCGCATGATCCAGAAACACTTCCCGCGCCAGCTCAACCGCCTCGCCGATCGCCTGCCGCGGAATGCTCCCCCGCCACTCCTCCACAATCTGCTCCCACGCCATCCCGGCCGCCACCTGCCCCAACACGTCCGCCACCAGAATCCGCGTCCCCCGGAACGTCAGCTTCCCGTGGCACACCTTCGGATCCGCCACAATATAGCGGCCAATCTGCTTCACTCCCTCCGTCTGCCTCTTCATTCGCCCGTGTCCTCCTCGCCTCCAGTTTCGCCCGCCGCTCCGCTCACCGCCAGCGCCAGTTTGTACTGCTCTGCCAGCTTCGGCTCCGGAACCTGTTCCACAAACGCCAGCCGCCTCAGCTTTTCCAGAGCCTCGAAATCGCTCGCCGCTCCCTCCAGCGAAGGATCGGTCTTCTTCTTTCCTCGCGGCGCCATCGGCGGCAGCACGTTCAGCAGCGCTTCCAGCGCCGTCATCAGCGTCCCATCGTCCAGCAGTCGTAGCGACTCCAGCCGGTTCCGTGCCGCCTCCGTGTTCTGGAACCGCACCGTGTACGCCGCCTCGTGCAGCCGGTCCAGCATCGGCGTCTGAGTCCCGTTGGTCACCTTGCCCTTGGTCACGCGCGTCTGGCTGTCCCACAGCGTCACATCCTCGCCGGAGACTCCGCACGCCACGTTCTTCACTTCCTGGTCGAAATCCAGTCCTACCACCCGCGCTAACTTCAACGCCTCGTCCGCCGGGAACTTCGGCGCCCGGAACGCATCCCATGCCAGCACATACCACTCCGTCAACGGGTCCAGATGATGTTGCCTCTTTACCGTCGCCAACTGGTCCATCCGCCACTCTTTCACTTCCCGCCGCGCCGCTTCCAGGGCGTCCTCCGGCGTCACCCGGTACGGGTCCCACGGACCGAATAGTTCGTCCTGGTACCCCTTCGGCTGCTGCCGCGCCGTCCCGCGCTGCAGCGGCCAGCTTCTCGAGAACACCTCCAACGCCGGCCCAAAACACGCCAGGTACAGGTCAATTCCACCCAGTCCCGCCTCCTGGAACTCCCGCACCTTCTCCCGGACTGTGGTGCGCACGCTCGGCTCCACATCTTCCCAGAACCCCGCCTCTCGCCGTGCCGCAGCCTCATCCCGCATCCGGCAGACCAGGAAAATCGTGGACTTCGCCGCCGACTTCTCTCGGATGTGGAGGCTCCCCTCAGCCTCCGTGTGCACCGGCCACGATGCCGTGATCACGAACCCTGCTTCGATCAGGCCCGTCGCCAAGGCGTCCCAAGCATTCTTCGCCTTGTGCGTGAACATCACCGTCATGATGCCCCATGGCTTTAGCACCCGCCGCATCTCCGCGAAGATCCGCCCCATTCGTTGCTGATAGTCCAGGTGCGCCAGCTTCTTAGCGCCCTTCTGCCCCGCGAACTTCGCCGGATTCGCCACCGCCTCCCGGTCTTTGTCCGTCAGGTGCGGCGTGAACAACTCGGGATACAGCAGCCCCGCCGTCCGCTTCAGCCAAACGTAGAAAAAGTCAGACAACTCCGCATACATTACGTTGTCGTAGTACGGTGGATCCATCACCACGCAATCCACCGATTCGCTCGGCAGCGACAACGCGTCCGCCGACTCGTTCAAAATTCGCACTTCCGGCTTCGGCCTCGCCTCCGCGAACAAGTTCCCGTTCCCCGCTCCGTCCTCGCCTTGCCCCAACAGTTCGATCAACTCTTCGAGCGCCTTGCCCGTCTGCTCCAGCGCCCAGTCGTAGCCGAGCCCCGTGATCGTGGGAGCCATCTCGGCATAGCTCCATGTCACGGAGAAACTATGCCGGCGCAGCGTGTGCTCGAGAACCTGGCGATTGGCGTGCCATGACAGCCCTAGCGAATTGTAGTCGACCATCTTGTCAATCGCGAGCGCTACATACGTGAGGGCTGCACGATCTAGGTCGGATTTCCCATGCTCCTCCACTAACTCCTGAAAGACCTCAACAGCCGTGCAGTGTCCAATCAACTGACGAGGAGCGAACATCTCCCGCCAATAGCGCATTCCATA
>DAHVTI010000125.1 GCA_027324255.1 Bryobacterales bacterium
GTCCCACCCTGCTCCTACCCACCGGCCGCGAATCGGCGTGGCACGGGACCGCGCATTCTGCTTTTACTACCAGGACAACCTGGACGTGCTGGCCTCCTTGGGGGCGGAACTCGTGGAGTTCAGCCCGATCGCCGATGCGCATCTTCCGGCCAGTCTGGGCGGCCTTTACCTCGGCGGCGGCTATCCGGAGTTACACGCCGCCGCGCTGTCGGCGAACGAGTCGATGCGCGCAGGGATCGCCGGCTTTGCGAAGTCTGGAGGCCCGGTGTACGCGGAGTGCGGCGGGTTCATGTACCTCAGCGAGGACATCGTGGACCAGGAGGGAGGCTTGCATCCGATGGCCGGCGTCTTTCCTACGAGAGCCCGCATGCATTCCCGCCTCGCGGCTCTGGGCTACGCCGAAATCGAAGGCGTCGACCCGACCGCCTGGCTACAACCGGGAGAACGTGCCCGGGGCCACGAATTCCGATACTCGGATATCGACGAGATGCCGGGTCACGTAGAGCGGATTTATCGAGTTTCCGCAAAGGGAAGCGAAAAGCGTGAAGGTTTCCGGCGGAGAGCCACGGTGGCCAGCTATGTCCACCTGCACTTCCTCTCCTGCCCACAATTCGCCGCGAGATTCGTCGCGGCATGCGCAAACACAAAATCATCATGAGCCACAAAACCAAACTTCTCACTATTTGTTATTTCTGCCTGGCTGCGACTTTCGGCTTCAGCCAATCCGGCAGTACCCTTTCGGGGATTGTGCGGGATCCTCGGCAGGCCGGCATCCCAGGGGCGCGCGTGGCGCTGATTGCGCGGGATAACACCACCCGGTTGACGGTGACAGCGGACGGCAAAGGCGAGTACCGCTTTGAGCGCCTCGTGCCGGGAAAATACCTGCTGGAAGCCAAGGCCCGCGGTTTTGCCAGTTCTGCCGCGCAGGCGGCGCAGGTCGAAAAGGGCGCGCACGTCACGATTGACCTTCTTCTTCCGCTGGCCGGGCTTCAAACGCAGGTGGTGGTAACTGCGTCCGGTACGCCGCAGACCACCGATGAATTGTCCAAAGCGTTGACCGTCATCGACGGAAACATGATCGACCTCCGCAACGAATACTCGATCGCGGACGCGCTTCGGGAAGTCCCCGGGCTCCGCGTCCAGCAATTGGGCGGGCCTGGTTCGTTCACGTCCATCAAGACGCGCGGTTTGCGGAACGAAGACACCGCCATCCTGATCGACGGGTTCCGGCTGCGCGACGCGGCGGCTACCCAGGGGGACGCTTCCGCTCTCCTCCAAGACCTGAGCGTAACCAACGTGGAACGAGTGGAAGTATTGCGCGGTGCGGGATCTTCCATCTACGGGACCAATGCTACGGGCGGCGTGATCAACATTGTCACCGGCGACGGGGGCGGGCGCACGCATGGGAAGTTTCTGGCGGAGGGCGGTTCGATGGACATCTTCAGAAGTCGCGCTCAGGTGGGTGGCTCCTGGAAGCGCGAGCGGCTGCAGTACAGCCTGGGCGCGTCGCATCTGAACGTCATGAGCGGTCTGGATGGGCATTCGCCTGCTCGAAACAGCAGCGCTCAGGGCCGGTTGGATTACATCCTCTCTCCTAAGGTGCGGATGTCGGGCCGGATCTTCGCCACCGATGGCTTTGCGATGCTGAAATCGACGGCTCAAGGCACCGGCACTCTGCCTGCGAGCGGCGCCGTCGAGGCCGTGGCTTTGCCGGTGGAGGAGTTGCATCGCTACGAAGGCGGCGCACCCATTTCGCAACTGAACCCGGGTAGCGCCACCTTCATCCCGGCAGCGTGGAATCCGGACTACAGCCGGGCGGGGCGGGTGTTTTCCGGTGCGTTGAACATCAGCGCACGTCCGAGCGAATCACTGGGCTTCACGGCCGGCTACCAGGGACTGAGAACGCGCCGCCGATACGACGACGGACCGGCGGGCGCCGGTTCTCAGCCCAAGGGCAGCACGCATTCGTTCTACGAAGGCGAGATCCATACCGCGATGGCGCGCGTGGACTGGCGCCTGGGACGGTATCAGTCGATCAACGCCGGTTACGAGTTCGAAAACGAGAATTACGGCAACCGCTCGCTGCTTCCGAATCCAGTCAACAACTCGGCGGTGTTTGTGACCCAGCGCAGTAATGCGCTGTTCCTTCAGGATCAGCTTCACTTCCTGGACGGGCGGCTGCAACTCGCCGGATCCTACAGGGCGCAGATCTTCACCCTGGAGCATCCGCTGTTCACGCCGCTGTCGAGCGCCCCCTACTCCGGCCTGACCTTTGCCGCGCCCCCGGCCGCGCAGACCGGCGATGGGTCAGCCGCCTATTTCTTTCACAAGGCGGGGACGAAGATTCGCGCGCACGCCGGCAAAGGCTACCGGGCGCCCTCCCTTTATGAACGCTTCGGGACTTACTACGGCAGCTATGGCTATTCGGCGTATGGCGACCCGCGCCTGCGGCCCGACCGCTCCATCGCCATCGATGGCGGAGTGGACCAGGCATTCTGGAACAACCGGGCGCGT
>DAHVTI010000130.1 GCA_027324255.1 Bryobacterales bacterium
GGCACGGCGATTTCGAAGAGCGCCTCGAGCGTGGGGCGGTCGATCAAAAAGGCGGCCAAATCGGTGGGTGGGGCGATCGGGGCGAAATAGGGTGGATTGGCGGCGGGGCGGGGGAGAAATTCGCTGGAAACTTTTGCGCGCTGTTCTCGTCTTACCGGATGAAGAGAGTCGATGAGCCATTCGGAGGCCGCGAATCGAAGCGGCGCTTCGAAGTCTCTCTCAGTGTCTGGGCGGATGCGATTACTCCTCCGGCGTCCGCCCTTTTTTTGCGGGCAGACGGCGCCAGTGGGAACCGGGCGGGAGAGCGGCTCATCCAATTCAGTAGGAGGGCCAGCCGGGGAAGCGGGGCCGGCGTCACTCGGCGGCGCCCGCGCGGCCGCGCTCTCCGGGGGCGGACATCCCTCCTCCGGTGTCCGCCCATTTGTGCCCGCCGCGCCGCGCCGGCGATACACTGAAGCCGGTTTCCCATGCGCACCATCATCGAACCCTTCCGCATCAAGTCCGTGGAGCCGCTGCACCACACCACGCCGGCGCAGAGGCAGGAGATTCTGGAGCGGGCCGGCTACAACCTGTTCCTCATCGACGCGGCGAACACCCTGATCGACCTGCTGACGGATTCGGGAACCTCGGCGATGTCCACGGAGCAGTGGGCGGCGCTGATGAGGGGCGACGAGTCCTATGCGGGGAGCGAATCGTACTACCGGCTGAAGCGGGCCGTGGAGGATCTGACAGGCTTCCGGCACGTGATTCCGACGCACCAGGGGCGGGCGGCGGAGAGGATCCTGTTCACGTGCCTGTGCCGGCGCGGCCACGTGGTGCCGAACAACACGCATTTCGACACGACGCGGGCCAACATCGAGTTCACGGGCGCGGAGGCGCTGGACCTGCCGCTGGAGGAGGCGCGGGACACGCAGTCGCGGCTGCCGTTCAAGGGCGGGATGGACGCGGCGGCGCTGGAGCGGGTGATTGCCGAACACGGCCGCGAACGGATCCCGCTGGTGATGCTGACGGTGACGAACAACTCCGGCGGCGGCCAGCCGGTGTCGCTGGCCAACATCGAAGCGGTGAGCGGCGTGGCGCGCCGGCACGGCATTCCGTTTTACCTGGATGCGTGCCGGTTTGCGGAGAACGCGTGGTTCATTCATCAGAAGGAAGCGGGCTACCAGGAGTGGCCGCCGCTGGAAATCGCGAAAAAGATGTTCTCGCTGGCCGACGGGTGCACGTTTTCAGCCAAGAAAGACGCATTCGCCAACATCGGCGGGCTGCTGTGCACGAACGACGATTCGCTGGCGCGGCAGGAGAAAGACCTGCTGATTCTCACCGAGGGGTTCCCGACTTACGGCGGTCTGGCCGGGCGGGACCTGGAAGCCATTGCGGTGGGGTTGCAGGAAGTGCTGCATCCCGACTACCTGGAGTACCGCATCGCGTCCACGGGCTATCTGGGGCGGCACATCGCGGACCACGGCGTGCCGATTGTGGAGCCGCCGGGCGGGCATGCGATCTACATCGACGCGGGGCGGATGCTGCCGCACATTCCGAAGGAGCAGTTCCCGGCGCAGTCGCTGGCGGTGGAGCTGTACCGGCACGCGGGCGTGCGCAGCGTGGAGATCGGTTCGGTGATGTTCGGCAGCCACGCGCGCAACGAGCTGCTGCGGCTGGCGATTCCGCGGCGGGTGTACACGCAGAGCCACATCGACTACGTGGTGGAGGCGATACTCGAGATCAACGCCCGCAAGCAGGAGCTGCGCGGCTACGAAATCACGGCGCAGCCGGAGTTTCTGAGGCACTTTTCCTGCCAATTCCGCGCGCTTTAGCTCCTGTACGCGCTCCGAAAAATGAGATAGACTCAGGCACGGGTATCTTATGCGCGCATTGGGGGTGTTTGCCGTCACGGGATTATTGGTGTGCCAGGTGGTGGAGGCGGGCTCCGGCAACGGGGAAATCCGGGCGGGGAGCTGGCGGGGATTGCCGGTGCAGTACCGGACGCTGGACGGCTGGGCGCTGGTGGAGGGCGACATTCTGCTGGCGCCGGTGAGCGAGATGGAAGGATCTCCGCGCAAGAATGCGGGGGGGCGCGCGGCCTCGGCGACTTCTTCGCAGTACCTGCTGTGGGCAGGCGGGGTGATCCCGTATGTCATCGATCCGGATCTGCCTGATTCCCAGAGAGTGACGGACGCCCTCCAGCACTGGCAGGACCGGACCTCGATCCGCTTCGTGGAGCACACGACGGAGGGCGGCTACGTCACATTCCAGCCAGGCTGGAGCGGCTGCTCCGCCACGGTGGGCAACCGCGGGCCGGTGTCCGTGGTGAACCTTTCGATGTCGTGCGACACGGTCTCGACCATTCACGAGATCGGGCACGTGATCGGGCTGTTTCATACGCAGTCGCGGCAGGACCGCGACCTGGCTATCCGGGTTCGTTACGACAATATCGACCGTCTGGAATGGGCTCAATACGACCAGCACATTACCGACGGGCGCGACATCGGGCCGTACGATTTCGGCTCCATGATGCACTACCCGGCGACCGGGTTCACCAAGAACGGCGAGCGCACCATGCAGACGGTGCCGGCGGGAATTCCCATCGGCGAGGCGCAGGCCGTGAACGCCCTGGACCGGCAGGCCGTGCAGATTCTCTACGGCAATGCGCTGGGAAAGACGATCATTTCCTCGACGCCGCCGGGATTGCAGGTGCTGGTGGACGGAGAGCCGTACACGACTCCGGCCGAATTCGATTGGGTGGCGGGAGAGACGCACACGATTGCCGCCCCGGAGTATCAGGGCGGCGCGGCGGATGCCGGCTTCCGTTATGAGTTCGCCAACTGGACCGACGGCGGCGGCGCCGAGCACAAGGTGACCGTGCAGGAGTCGCCGGCCGTTTTCGACGCCCGGTTCCGGCGGCTGGTTCGAGTTGCCGCAGCGGTTGAGGCAGGGCCCGAATCGGCGGCCCGCGTGGAGTTCGAGCCTGCGTCCGAGGACGGGTTCTACCTGGAAGGGACGCGGGTGCGGCTTCGGCCGGTGCCGGGAGAGGGCGAGGCGTTCTTCGAATGGAGGCTGATGAATGGGGAGAAGAGGTGCTCTGCATCGTGCCGGACTCCGTGCACGAGTCGCCGCTGGCGACAATCGCGATCATCAACGGGCGCATGGGGACCAACTGGGTGGACACGGCGGTGCTCTCACGCAGCCCGGGCGTCTACACGCTGGATGGTTCGGGCCGGGGACCGGTGCTGGAGCGGGCGGTGATGCCGGGCGAGAGCGTGGAGATCTCCGCGACGGGGCTGGACCCCGAGGGGGAGACGGTGGTGAGCGTGGATGAGACCGACGTCCGCGCCGATTCCGTGGAGGCCGACGCGGAGCGTCCGGGCATCTTCCGGGTGACGTTCACCGTGCCGGCCGGGATTCGCGCCGGGACGGTGCCGCTGTTCCTGCTGTCGGGCGGACGGGCCTCGCAGCCGGATGTGCGGTTGGAGGTGGCGGCGCAATGAACCGCCGCGGCGGAGTCAGGCGGGGTGGGTGCGGGCGGCGGCGTCGCGGCGGATGAGGCGCGGCAACAGGACCAGCGCGCTGCCGTAGAACAGCAGCGAAAGGACGATGGCGAAAGTGCGCGCCTGCTGGAAGTCCTGGATGAGCAGCTTGTAGGAGGCGCCGCCGATCATCAGCCAGGCGAACCATTTCAACTCGGGGCGCTGGCTCTTCTGGAAGAGCAGCGCGGCGGTCATGGCGACGGCGATGAGGACGGCGGTGAGGAGCGTGGGGCAGTAGTCCTGGGTCTCCGGGCCGCCGCCGATGGCGTGGCAGACGGGGGCGACGGCGATGGCGCCGACGCCGGCGAGATTCCAGAGGGCGCTGCCGGCGATGAGGACGGCGGCGGAGCGGTAGACGAGGGCGCCGGATTCAGACAGGGACGCCGGAGCGGGGGCGCGCAGCAGCAGCACGTAGGCGGCGATGGAAGCGGCGGCGACGATCCAGACGGAGAGGCCGGCAGGCAGAGCCGTGGGGTGCGCGCCGGAGGTGAAAAAGCGCGTGTTGGCCATGAGAGCCAGGCCGGAGGCGAAGGTGGCCAGGACGAGATAGGCGCCGGCGTGGAGCTTGAGGGTCATGCGTCCGGACTCGCGGCCCACCAGGACGAAGAAGATGGCGAGCAGCGACCACAGGGCGACCGCCATCGAGCCGTGCAGGAGCAGCCAGGAGCCGGCCAGCGCGAGCGCCAGGCCGAAAGTGGCGTAAGTGTGGAAGTTGCGGTCCCTGCCGGCGTGGCGGCCGAGGAAGAAGAACGACACGCCGTAGCAGGCGGCGCCGCACAGCACCCAGAAGACGCCGACCGAGAAGACGGCCGCGGGATGGCCCTGCGCCACGGCCAGCGCACCGGCGGAGGAGAGCACGGCGGTGACGGCGCACTGCGCCACCTCAAAGGCGGCGATGTTGAAGCCACGGCCGAGCGTGCGGACGAAGGTGCTGGCCAGGTAGATGAGGACGAGGGCGATCTGGAGGCCGATGACGGCATCGCGATTGAGCGCCGGGTAACTGTCTATGCTGCCCGGCGGGCGCGTGGCGACGAAGGTCAGCAGGAGCACGGCGAGATCGGCGAGCGCCGCCACCACCCAGCGCTCGCCCAGGTAGTGCTCCAGGCAGGCAGAGGTCTCGACGGCCAGGGCGAGGACGAGCAGGGTGGTGGTGTAGGGCAGCAGGTCGTGCGTCTTGAGCAGCAGCGCGCCGCCGAGGAACAGGCCGGCGAGAGAACTGATGAGGGCGACGGCGGTAAGGTTCTTGCGCCAGGAGATGCCGAGGCCGAAGACGGCGAACAGCACCAGGATACCGGCGGTCTGCCAGGAGGTGACAGTGCCGAAGCGCAGGTTTGCTTCCCACAACAGGGGCCCCATGATGAGGACGGAGGTGAGGGCGCGCAGGCCGACGGTGAGGGTCTCGGAGGCCGGAGTGCGGGCGGCCCAGATGAGCCAGCCGAGGGCGTAGACCAGCCCCAGCCCGACACCGGCGGCGACGGGCAGGGAGCCGTTTTCCGTGAACGCGCGCAGCAGGTAGGCGAGCGCGAGGCCGAGCAGCGACTTGCCGATGAGGCCCGTGAGGGCGGCGGTGTCGCCGAAAGCCGTGGGCTCCAGCGGCGACGGCAACTGCACGGCGGGCGCGGCGGCGGCAGGGCGCGCGGCATCCAGGCCGAGATGGTTTTCGATGGACTCCAAGCGTTGCTCGAGGCTGCGCACCCGACGGCGCAACTCCTCAACGAGACTGTCGGCAGAGAACGGCGACGGTGTCATCCCATGCTCCTCACATCGCTTGCCGCTCCTCCCACGGGGGCAGCAGCTTGACCAGGACCCACAAGATACCGAGCGGCAGAAGCATCAGCCCAATGCTGGACAGCAGCCCCTCGCGCGCGGCGAATTCCAGCTTGTACGTGGTGTAGCCGAGATAGCTCTTGGAGAAGAGCTGCCCGCCGATGACCACATTCCAGCGCATGGCGAAGATTCCGATCATGGTCAGCCAGCCGGCGGTGACGTAGAGGCGGCGCCGGACTGTGCCGCTGAAGCGGCGCAACTGGATGAGGCCCAGCAGCGCCAGGGGCAGGCAGGTTCCGAGCAGGATCTGCAGAACGACCTGCGAGGTGAACAGACGGGTCTGGACCATGAAGTCGAGGCTGCGGAAGGATTCGTCGGCCTCGTAGATGCGGTGGATGAGGTCCAGCATTTCGAGCGAGAAATCGATGAGGAAGACGTAGAAGAGGTAGCGCGCGATGGTGTCCAGGCAGCGCATGTCCACCAGGCGCTTCTGCAGGCGGCAGGAGGCGTCGTAGATGAGCATGACGGCGGCGATGCCGGAGACCATGGCCGAGAAGAGGAAGACGATGGGCATGAGCGGCGTGGACCACCAGGCGTTGGCCTTGACGGAGCCGAAGATGAAGCCGACGTAGCCGTGCAGCAGGAACGCCGACGGGATGCCGATGACGGTGATGATGTAGCCCACGCGGTCGTCCACCCGGCGGGCGGCGGGGCTGACGTTCATCGAACCGAGGGTGAGCGCCTTGTAGACCCAGCGGAGCGCGCCCTTGGAGGATTGGGCGAGAGCGACGATGTCGGCCCGGTAGTCGAGCCAGATTTCGGCCAGCAGCACGACCATCAGGTACCAGAGGTAGACGAAGCCGAACATGGCCATAGCAGAGGAGCGGTGCGGGGTGAGGTACATCTCGAAGGACCGCTCCGGGTGACCGAGGTGGAGCTGCAGCGGGAGGGGCGCCACCAGCAGGAAGGCGAGCGCGGTGAGCAGGGCGAGGCGGTAAGTAGGCTTGACGGCGGAGACCTGGAAGACGCGCTCGAGCGAGGCCAGGATGAAGGCGCCGGCCACGAGTCCGGTGATGTAGGGGTAGAGAACGATGAGGATGCTCCACTGGAGTTCCACCTCGTTCGGGTACATGAAGCCTTCGACGCCGGGTATGGTGTGCATGGTCAGTTGTCTCCTCTCAGCGCACGGCCCCATCGAGTTCCCGATAGAAGACCTTGGAACGCGTGGCCATGTGCGGCTTCAGCACCTGCACCTTGTTCTTGCGCAGGAATTCGTGCACCGGATCCTGGGGGTTCTTGAGGTCGGCCAGGGTGCGGGCCTGCGTGGGGCAGGCCTCGCAGCAGGCGGTGGTGAGGCCCTGCGTGATGCGGTGGTAGCAGAGCGAGCACTTGTCCACGGTCTGCCTTTCGGGATGGATGTAGCGGCAGCCGTAGGGGCAGGCCTGGACGCAATAGCGGCAGCCGAGGCAGTAGGTGGAGTCGACCAGCACGACGCCGTCGGGCGAATCGAAGGTGGCGCCGACGGGGCAGACCTGGACGCAGGGCGAGTCCAGGCAGTGGTTGCAGAGCTTGGGCACGAAGAACTGCTTGGCGGAGGCGTCCGCGGAGGGGGGAAAGCCGTTCTTGCCGCCGTCGGGCGAAATGACCTTGGGGTGTTCCTGGCCGGCGCCTTCGATGCCGTAGCGCTCCACCCAGGTGCGGAAGAAGCCCTCGGGGACGCTGTTTTCGCGCTCGCAGGCGCGCACGCAGTTGCCGCAGCCGATGCACTTGTCGATGTCGATGGTCATGCCCCAGAGGTGCTTGAACGGGTCATAGCCGGGGGTGGGGGCGGCGGTGGGCGCGGCGGCAGTTTCCGCGGCGGCGGCGGCGGAGCCGAGGATCAGAAACTTTCCGGCGCCTTTCAGGAGTTCGCGGCGGGATGGGTCCATGGCAGAACCGTCCTTTCTAGAGCTTGGGGCTGTGCGGCTGATGGCAGGACTCGCAGGAGTTGCCCGGGTAGTGCTGGCGCGTGGCCACCTGCTTGAACCAGGCGGGCTTGGCGGTGCTGGCCTCATGGCAGCGGGTGCACAGCGCGGCGATCTGCGGCTTGGGGGGCTTGGCCTTGTCGGGGTCTTCGGCGTGATTGGCGGCGGGCCCGTGGCAGGCTTCGCAGGACACGGTGCGGTGGCTGCCGGCGTTGCGCGCGGCGACTTCGCCGGTGTGGCAGTCGGCGCACACGGCCTGCCCGGCATAACGAACCGGCTTCATGCGGTTCTCATCGAGGGCGCCGGCGCGGTAGTGGCCATACAGGCCGAAGCCCGGGGGCACGACGGTGCCGCGCAGGATGGCGAAGAGGACCAGCCCCAGGATAAAGACGGCCGCCGGCCGGATGAGATGCGCGGCGTCTTTCCATCGAGTGCCCAAGTCAGCCTCACTTCTGCCGTAACGGGGACGGCGCGATTCTATGGGTCGGCGGACAATCGTGTGCCGTCAACGCCAGGGCTGCCGGATTGCCCTTCCTGGCCGCCGTGCTACCAGTGGCAGCAGCAAGAAGAGGCTTGATCTGAAGTCAAACGTCTGGTAAAGGATATTAGGGTTTTATGGGCTGCTTGTCAAGCATTCCATAAATTCCTATGCTGTTTTTAACCGTCAACCAGGGCGGGGCACCGTCAACCAGGCTTGAAACCGAGAAAACCCATAACCCTGAGGTTTCCGGGCGTTCAGGAGCATCTATGTTCAGCGATGGATCCAGATATCTGACGACGGGCGAAGCCGCCCGCCTGCTGGCGGTGACTCCAGACACGGTGCTGAAGTGGATTCACCGGGGACGCATCCCGGCCGTGCAGACGGCGGGCGGCCATCACCGCATCGAGAAGCGCGAGATCGACCGGCTGATGTCTGAACGCAGACCGCCCCCGGCGAATGCGCCTGCCGGCGCGGCCCGGTGCTGGGAATACTTCGGCGAGGAGGGTAGCGTTCGACCCGCCTGCCTGCAGTGCCCGGTCTACCGGTTCCGGGCGGCGCGCTGTTTCGAGGTGCAGGAGACCCCCGGGTTTGCGTGCGGCGAAAGCAGGATGTGCGCCGGAGCGTGTGCGGCCTGTCCGTACTACCTGCGCACGCACAGGCTGCCGCAGCGGATCCTGGTGGTGAGCCGGGACGAGGATTGGATGGCCGGCTTGCGGGGACAGGAGGGGGGCGAAGTGGAACTGGCCTTCGCCGGCGGTGCATACGAGGCCGCGGCCGTGGTGGGAGAATTCCTACCGGGGAGCGTGGTGCTGGACGGGGAACTGCCGGAGGCGGAAGTGGAGGCGCTGCGCGGCGGGCTGAAGCGCGACCGGAGGATTCCGTGGGTGCGGGTCTTTCTGGCGGGCGGGCCGGCGGGAGAGGAAGGGTTCATCGCGCGGCAGTTGAGAGTGGAGGATCTCGTGCCGCTGGTGATCGGCGTTCCGGTGGAGGAGGTGGAGGACTGAGGCGCGCCAGCGGGCGGCGGCGGCCGAAGCCGCAAAATGATGGCTGCGACGAGCATCAGCAGGGCACCTTCGGTGCGGCCGGGCTCGAGAGCGGACTCCTGGGGCCGGGCGGGGTTGAAGTAGACGTCGCGCGGCGCGCCGGCGGGATAGGCGGCCAGGACGGCCTGGGCCTGGTGCAACCGCCAGCAACCGCGGCGGACCAACCGCGATCCGGTTGCCCCGGTAGTGCTGGTTCCCGGCGTGGTATTGGCACGACACGGCGGGAAAGAAAGAACAGGTGTCGGGATTGTCCTGGCTGCACCGCGAGAGTTCGCTCGCGAAGGAGGATTCGAGTAAGTTGTTCTGGCTGGAAGTTGTTGATATGTAGTTGCTTATGTTTGATATGATAATGGTACGCTAAGATTATTGAATATAGGTTTGCTCATGTGTGCTACACTGGTCTTGCGATCGGAATCGGAGTCGCTCCATGGACCTCAACCGCTTCACTGAAAAGGCTCAGGACGCCCTGCGCGGCGCGCAGACCCTGGCCGCCCGGCTCTCGCACCAGCAGGTGGACAACGAGCACCTGTTCCTCACCCTCCTGGAGCAGGAAGAGGGCGTCGTCCCGAACGTGCTGCTGAAGGCCGGCGTGGACCTCGAGCGAATTCACCGCCGGCTGCTGGCGGAGCTGGAAAAGCTGCCCAAGGTAACGGTTTCGACCGGCTCGTCGGGCATGTACCTGACGCAGCGGCTGGCGGCCGTCATCGGCAATGCCGAGCAGGAGGCCAAGAAGCTGAAGGACGACTTCATCTCCGTCGAGCACCTCCTTCTGGCGCTGCAGCAGGGCAACGGGCTGACCGGCCAGGTGTTCAAAGAGAACGGGCTGACGCGCGAAAGGCTGCTGCAGGCGATCGCGGACGTGCGCGGCCACCAGCGGGTGACGACGCAGAACCCGGAAACCACCTATCAGGCGCTGGAAAACTACGGCCGCGACCTGACCGCCATGGCGGCGCAGGGCAAGCTGGATCCGGTGATCGGGCGCGACGATGAGATCCGGCGGGTGATCCAGGTGCTGTCGCGGCGCACGAAGAACAACCCGGTGCTGATCGGCGAGCCGGGGGTGGGCAAGACGGCGATTGCCGAGGGGCTGGCGCAGCGGATCGTGCGCGGCGACGTGCCCGAGGGGCTCAAGTCGAAGAAAGTCGTCGCGCTGGACATGGGCGCGCTGATCGCCGGGGCGAAGTTCCGCGGCGAGTTCGAGGAGCGGCTGAAGGCGGTGCTCAAGGAAGTGGCCGCCTCCGAGGGCCAGATCATTCTGTTCATCGACGAGCTGCACACGGTGGTGGGCGCGGGCAAGGCGGAAGGCGCGATGGACGCGGGCAACCTGCTGAAACCCATGCTGGCGCGCGGCGAGCTGCACTGCGTCGGCGCGACGACGCTGGACGATTACCGCAAGTACGTGGAGAAGGACGCCGCGCTCGAGCGCCGCTTCCAGCCGGTGGTGGTGGACCAGCCCTCGGTGGAGGACACCATCTCGATCCTGCGCGGCCTGCGGGAGCGCTACGAGGTGCATCACGGCGTGCGCATCAAGGACACGGCGCTGGTGGCCGCCGCGGTGCTGTCGAACCGCTACATCACGGAGCGCTTCCTGCCGGACAAGGCCATCGACCTCGTCGATGAAGCGGCCGCGCGGCTGCGCACGGAGATCGACTCCATGCCGGCCGAGCTCGACGAAAAGCTGCGGCGCAAGCTGCAGCTCGAAATCGAGCGCGAAGCCCTGCGCAAAGAGACCGACGACGCTTCGCGCGAACGGCTGTCGAAGCTGGAGGAAGAGCTGTACGTGCTGAACCGCGACGCCTCCGAGCTGCAGGGGCGCTGGCAGGCGGAGAAGGACTCGGTGCAGAAGCTGCGCTCGCTACGCGAGAAGATCGAGGCCACCAGACACTCGATCGAGCTGGCCGAGCGCGCCTACGACCTGAACAAGGTGGCCGAACTCAAGTTCGGCACGCTGATCTCGCTGGAGCGGGAGCTGTTCGAGGAAGAGCGGCGGCTGGCCGCCGAGGAATCGCAGAAGCGGCTCCTCAAGGAAGAAGTGGACGAAGAAGACATCGCCGAAGTGGTGGCGCGCTGGACCTCGATTCCGGTGACGAAGCTGCTGGAGGGTGAGCTGCAGAAGCTGCTGCACCTGGCGGCGCAGATGCATCGCCGCGTCGTCGGCCATGACGAGGCGGTGAAGGTGGTTTCGGAGGCCGTGCAGCGGGCGCGCGCCGGGCTGAGCGACCCGCACCGGCCCATCGGCAGCTTCCTGTTCCTGGGGCCCACGGGCGTGGGCAAGACGGAGGTGGCGCGGGCGCTGGCCGAGACGCTGTTCGACGACGAGAAGGCCCTGATCCGCGTGGACATGTCGGAGTACCAGGAGAAGCACACGGTGGCGCGGCTGATCGGCGCGCCGCCGGGCTACGTGGGCTTTGAAGAGGGCGGGCAGCTAACCGAGGCGGTGCGGCGCCGGCCCTACGCCGTGGTGCTGTTCGACGAGATCGAGAAGGCCCACGCCGACGTTTTCAACGTCCTGCTGCAGGTGCTGGACGACGGGCGGCTGACCGACGGGCAGGGGCGCACGGTGGACTTCCGCAACACGATCCTGATCATGACGTCGAACCTGCCGCCGGCCAACCTGCGCACGACGTTCCGGCCGGAGTTTCTGAACCGCATCGACGAAATGGTGGTGTTCCACGCGCTCTCGCACGAGCACCTGCGGCGCATCGTGGACATCCAGTTGGAGCGGCTGAGGCAACGGTTGGAGGCGCGGCACATTTCCATCGAGCTGACCGACGAAGCCCGCGATCACCTGATCCTGGCCGGCTACGAGCCGGATTACGGCGCGCGGCCGCTGAAGCGGGCCATCCAGCGGGAGCTGGAGACATTGATCGCGCGGGCGGTGCTGGAAGGGCACGTGCGCGAAGGCCAGAACATTCTGGTATCGGCCGCGCGCGGCGTGCTGACGGTGGAAGAGAAGCAGCCGGCCCGCGCCCAATGAAGCGCGGTGGCCCGGGCCGGCGTCCAATGAATTGAGCAGAACATGAAGAACGAGTCCAAACAGCAAGAAAGAGGTCCCATGTCCGATTCGCCCAACATCCTGAAACTGCCCGTGCTGCCGTTGAAGAACGTGGTCCTCTTCCCGAAGCTGGTGCTGCCGCTGTCGGTGGGCCGGGACGCCTCGCGCTCGGCGGTGGAGGCCGCCATCAAGCAGCACGACGGCGAGCTGATCCTGATCTCGCAGCGCAGCCCGGAGGTGGACGTTCCCGGCGAAGCCGACCTCTATTCGTTCGGCACGCACGCCCGCATCCGCAAAGTGCTGCGCACGTCGCAGAACCTGGTGGAGATCGTGGTGTCGGGCCTGGAGCGGGTGGGCATCCTGTCGGTGGACGCGAGCGGGCCGTACCTGGTGGCACAGGGCCGGCCGATGCCGCTGGTGCACGACCATTCCACCGAGGAGAAGGCGGTGCAGGCCGCGCTGTTCGAGCTGGCCGCCAGGGCCATCGAGAAGGTGAACCCGCAGGCCGCCGAGCAGATCTCGGCGCTGCTGGCCACGGCCGACGATCCGCAGCAGGTGATGTGGCTGCTGGCCACGGCTTTCAGCCTGGAGATGGAGCAGTTGCAGAGCCTGCTGAGCGCGCCCACGCTGAAGGACGCCTTCCAGTTGGCCGTGAAGTACCTGACGGAGGAGGCGCGCGTCCTGGAGGTGCGGCAGAAGATCGTTTCCGAGGCGCAGGAGGAGATGTCGAAGGAGCAGCGCGAATACGTGCTGCGCCGGCAGATGAAGGCCATTCAGCAGGAGCTGGGCGAAGACGACCCGGCCAAGGCGGAGACCGATGAGCTGCGCAGGCGGCTGGATGAAGCCGTGCTGCCGGACGAGGCCCGCAAGGAGTCCGAGCGGGAGTTCAAGCGCTTCGAGCGGCTGCCGGATCAGTCGCCCGAGCGGCACGTGATCCGAGCCTGGCTGGACCTGGTGCTGGAGCTGCCGTGGAGCAAGACCACGGAAGACAACCTGGACATCGCCCGGGCGCGGCAGGTGCTCAACGAAGACCACTACGGGCTGGACGACGTGAAGGAGCGCATCCTGGAGCACCTTGGCGTGCTGCAGCGCAACCCGGGGGCGAAGGCGCCCATCCTGTGCTTCGTCGGGCCTCCGGGCGTCGGCAAGACGTCGTTGGGGCAGTCCATCGCGCGGGCGCTGGGCCGCAAGTTCGAGCGCATGAGCCTGGGCGGGCTGCACGACGAGAGCGAGCTGCGCGGCCACCGGCGCACCTACATCGGGGCGATGGCCGGACGGCTGATCCAGGCCATGCGCCGCGCCGGCGCCCAGAACCCTGTCATGATGATGGACGAGGTGGACAAGCTGGGGCGCGACTTCCGCGGCGATCCGGCCTCGGCCCTGCTCGAGGTACTGGACCCGGCGCAGAACTCGACCTTCCGCGACAACTACCTGGACCTGCCCTTCGACCTCTCGAAGGTGATGTTCATCACCACGGCCAACAGCCTGGACACGCTGCCGCAGCCGCTGCTGGACCGCATGGAGGTGATCCGGCTGTCGGGCTACAGCGAGGAAGAAAAGATCGCCATCGCCAACCGCTACCTGATCCCGCGGCAGTTGAAGGAGACCGGGCTGACGGCGGAGATCGTGCGCTTCCTGGACGAAGGGCTGCGGAAGCTGATCGGCTCCTACACGCGCGAAGCGGGGCTGCGCAACCTGGAGCGCAACATCGCGAGCCTGTGCCGCAAGTCGGCGCTGAAGTTCGCCGAAGGGCGCGAGGAGCCGATCGACCTGGCGCCGGAGATGATCGTGGAGCTGCTGGGGCCGGAGATCTTCCTGCCGGAGTCGGCGCGCGAAAACCTGCCGGCGGGCGTCTCGACGGGCCTGGCGTGGACGCCTTCGGGCGGCGACGTGCTCTACATCGAAGCAATGCTGCTGCCGAAGGGCAAGGGGCTGACGCTCACCGGGCAACTGGGAGACGTGATGCAGGAGTCGGCCAAGGCGGCGCAGAGCTTCCTGTGGGCGCACGCGGCGGACTACGGCATCAACCCCGAGCTGTTCACCGAATTCGGCGTGCACATCCACGTGCCGTCGGGCGCGATTCCGAAAGACGGCCCCTCGGCCGGTATCACGCTGGCGGTGGCGCTGGCGTCGCTCTATTCGAAGAAAGTGGCGCGGCACGACACGGCAATGACGGGTGAGATCACGCTCACCGGGCGCGTGCTGCCCATCGGCGGCGTGAAGGAGAAGGTGCTGGCGGCGCGGCGCGCCGGGCTGAAGCGGGTGATTCTGCCGCAGACCAACGCGAAAGACCTGCGCGACCTGCCGAAGAACGTGCAGGAGGAGATGGAGTTCCACTTCGCCGACCGCATCGACGAAGTCTTCCGGCAGGCGATTCCGGGCCTGGTTCCGGAACTGGCGCCGGAGCCGGCGCCCGCCGTTTAGCGCACGCGGAACAGCGCCAGGTTTCCGTCGCGAACGACGAGATCGACGCCCCAGGCCTCCCGCAGGGAGGCCAGGGACTCGCCGGTGAACCCGTGCCCTTCGCCGCCGAGGCGGGCGGCGATCCAGCGGAAGCCCTGCTGCCGGACAAAGCGCATGGCGCCGCGCTTGTAGAACACGCGCCAAGGCACGCCGACCCCGGCGTCGCCGGAGACCTTGCGCCACTGGCGGTCGAGGTCCTGCACGTAAACGGCGCCCAGCGAGCGCCGCGGGAAGTTGGGCAGGATGGCGGTGGCGGCGTCGATGGGCGTGGGGCGGTCGAAGTTGAGCTGCCAGTACATGCCGGGCCGGGCGTCTTCCCAGGTGGTCCAGCGTGTGGCGCGGTTGCGGTCGATGGCCAGCCAGGCGTCGCCGGGATCGGGCCAGGAGGAAAGCAGCCAGTGGCGGGAGATGGGCAGTTCGGCGCCGCGCCGGTAGAGCCGCACCTCGGCGATGGACCAGGGGCCGGAGTAGGGCTCCTCCAGACGGAAGCGGATGGCGCGCGTGAACTGGAGCGGGAAGCGGCACTCGTAGGGGTAGAGCCGCTCGGGGGCGAGGCCGTAGGCGAGGTTGATGGTCTGGACGATGTTGTCGAAGCGGGCGGAGGACAGCGGCCCGGTGGGCACGGTGTTGAGGTAGGCGAAGGGCAGGGCGTGGAGGTCGAGCAGGGGTTCGTTATCCTGCAGGCGCCGGGCCGCGAGGCGGGTGAAGCGGTATTCGGCGAGGTGCTGCTCCAGGTAATTCTCTTCGGGAGTGATGCGCAGCGCGGCTTCCCAGGGCAGGCCGTGGAGGCGCCAGGCGGCGGGGTTCGAGTAGAGGTCGAGGACGGCCGGCCAGGAGAGCGCGGCGTGCAGGCAGAGCAGCGCGGGCGCGGCGCGGCGCGGCAGCGCCATGCAGAGAGCCACGGCCAGCAGGGCGAAGGAGGGCAGGAAGAAGCGGGCGCCGATGTTGCGGGTCCAGGGCAGCAGCAGGACGAGCGCGGCGGCCAACACGGCGCGGCCGGCGGGCTTGCGCAGCGCGAGCAGGCTCAAGGGCAGCAGGAAGACGATGGGGCCGACGAGGCCTTGCAGCGCAGCGCCGTCGAGGCCGAGGGCGTAGGGGATGCGGGACCAGGAGAGGCCGCCGTAGTCGCTGAGGTAGCGGGCCAGGAACTCCTCGTTGAAGGCGTGGAAGGCATCGTTGGGGAACAGCCGGTTGCCGAGCGGCGCGATGGGATTGCCGGTGAGCAGGAGGTTGCGCAGCATCCAGGGGGCGACGGAGAGTAGCGCAGCGGCCGAAGCCAGGCCGGCGCTCTTCCAGCGCCGCTTCCACAGCAGCCAGGCGAGGAGACCGAAGGCGGCCAGGATGCCGGTGACCTTGATGGCGTAGCAGAAGCCCGCGGCCAGCCCGGCGTGGAGCATGAGTTCGTCGCCGGGTTGGGCTGCATCCTCGAGCAGCAGGGCGAAAACCGCCAGGCTGAAAAAGACGAGCGCGGCGTCGTTGTAGGCGGCGGTGCCGGCGATGCCGGCGACCGGGGTCAGGGCGTAGAGGCCCGCGGCGGCGAGCGCTGCGCCGCGGTCGAGGCCCAACCGCGCGCCGATGCGCGTGAGGAGTGGCACGGTGGCGCAGAGGAAGGCGAAGTGGACGAGCTTGGCGGCGCTGAAACCGCCGGCCAGCACGGCGGGGAAGAAGAGCGTCTCGGCGCCGAGGGGGAGAAGGTCGTAGAAGCCGATGCGCGAGGCGATGGCGCCGCGGCGCACCCATTCGGCCACCAGGCCCAGATGGTAGGTGGCGGCGTCGGGCTGGATTTCGGGGGCCAGCGCGTTGGCCAGGTAAAGGGCCAGGAAGGGCAGGAAGGCCAGCGCGCTCCAGTGGGGCCAGGCGGGGCGCGCCGGCGCCGGACGCTTCACCAGCAGGAGCGCGGCGGCCAGGCCGCAAAGGCCCAGCACCAGCCACGGCGCGGCGCGGCCGGCGGCCAGCAGGGCGAACAGGATCAGGCTGAGCAGCGGCGCGCCGGAGGCCAGGGCGTAGGTCCACTGGGGAGGGCGGAAGCGCCACGCAAGGCGCCCCAGGGAGAGCGCGGCCGCCAGGGTGAGCAGCGCGCCGCCGGCGATGCCGATCAACGGGTGCAAGCCCCTATTGTAAGTTGGCGGAGGGAGTAGGCTAGTAGGCGGTGAAGCAGAAGACCTGGTTGGAGCCGTCGGGCGAGAGGCAGTATTCGCCGTCCTGGATCACCTCGTTGACCTCTACGCGGAACAGGCCCGGAGCCAGCGGGGAGACCAGCACGAAGATGGGTTGCGCGCTGTCCTTCTTGCGCTTGCCGGCGGCGGGCAGCAGCAGTGTGCGCTGACCTCCGCGGGATTCCATGCGGAACAGCGTCAGCTTGTCGGGGTTGATCTTGTCGGCCTGGAAGAGAAAGATGGGCTCCGGCACGGGGGTGCGGGCCGGGGAGGTGGCGCCGGCCACGGTGTAGAGGGTGCCGTCCTTGGCCTGGGATTCCGCGGCGGTTCCGGTCTCCGCTTCCAGCAGCTTGCCGGCATGGAGCAGGAAGGGGACGTCGGGCTTGGGCGGGCGCGGGCCCTCGTACTTGCGCTGGCTCTGCGGCCAGGCGGCGGGCAGGAGGAGGAGGCCGGCGAGCAATCGAAAGACCAGGTTCCGCATATTTCGCATTGTCCCAATTCCAGAGATGACGCGGGCGGTCAGGCGGTTTCGGCGAGTTCGGAGAGGACGCTGTCGAGTTCGGTTTCGTCGAGGGGCACGCGCAGGGAGGCGATGCCGGGCGGCGCAAGTTCGGAGGGGCCGCAGAGGAGGCCGATGAGGCCGGCATTGGCCTGGGCGCGGGCGGCGAGGGCGGGCCAATCGAGGTCGGCCAGAGAGCGGCTGGCGAAGAGGGCGTCGAAACGCAGGCGGGAGGAGAGGTCGAGGGCCTGGCCCGCGGTTCCGGCCGGGACGGCGCGGTGGCCGCGCTCGCCGAGGGCGGTGATGAGGGTGCGGAGGTTGTCGGGCTCG
Source organism: Bryobacterales bacterium (assembly GCA_027324255.1). Lineage (GTDB taxonomy): Bacteria > Acidobacteriota > Terriglobia > Bryobacterales > Bryobacteraceae > Paludibaculum. The sequence goes on from DAHVTI010000130.1 coordinate 17,223, forward strand.
GGGTGGGCGAGGAGGAGGGTGAGGGTTTTCGAGGGGCCCCGGCGCGGCGTCAGGTCGGAGGCCGAATCGAGCGAACCGCTCAGAGGAAGCGAGATTTCGAAGCGGGCCTGCCCTTCGCGCAGCTCCTGCTCCCAGCCGCCGCCGTGGCTTTCGATGAGTCCGCGGACGGCGGAGAGGCTGGAGACCGGGCCGGTATCGAGGGGCGCCGGGGCGGGGAAGGAGAGGGCGAGGATGGCGCGGCCGTCGCGGTGCTGCGTGGCGATATCGATGCGGCGGGAGGCGGAGTCCTCCTGGCTTTGCTCGGCGAGGACGACGAGGTTGAGCAGGGCCTGCTCGATCTGGCCGCGGGCGCCGAGCACGGGCAGGCAGCCGGGGGTCAGGTCGATGCTGGTGGCGATCATTCGCAGCCGCCAGGCGCGGCTGCGGAACTCGGCCAATTGGCTGACGGCGCGGTTGAGGTCGAAGGGCTGGACGCGGGCCTGCTCGGGGCGGCCGATGGAGATGATGCGGTCGAGGGTTTCCAGCGCTCCGGCGGCTTCGGAGGCGGCGGCGGCCAGGTGGTGCTCGTTGGCGAGCGCGATGATGCGGGCCAGCGGGGGCCGCAGCTCGGAGGCGATGTTGGAGACCAGGACGCCGGCGGCGCCCAACTGTTCGCTGCGCAGGAGCTGATCGCGCAGTTGGCGCTGGCCGAGCAGGCGGATGGCGATGGCCGCCTGGTTGGCCATGTGTCGCAGGGCGGCGCGCTCGTCGGCCTGCAGGTCCCGGGCCTCCAGGGAGCGCAGCTCCAGCACGCCGGAGGCCTGGCCCTGGGCGAACATAGGCAGGTAGAGCGCTTCGCTGGTCATGCCGGGCCGGCCATTTTGCTGGCACTGCACCGCCGCGGGTGGGACGGTTTTGGCGCCGGCCGTGGCCTCGAGCGCCCCGGTGGAGGCGTCGTGCGAGTAGATGGCCGTGCGGCAGGGGCCCAGGATCCCGCTCAGGCGCCGGTCGAGGAGTTCGACGATGCGGGCGGCCGAGTCCACGTCCAGGATCTGCTCCGAGAGAGAGTGCAGCCGGGCGACGCGCTCGCGCAGGCGGGCCAGGCGGACGAAGCGCCGCCACCACACCAGCGAGGCCAGCACGATGGAGACGAACGCCGTGGTGAGCGTGGTGACGTTCAGCGAGGAGTCAAGCTGGAGAGCCATGGCAGCAGGCGCGGATCGCGGAAATCCCGGATGGCGATGTCGGCCAGCGGGGCTTCTGAGAGCGTGGTGAGTACGGCGGCGACGCGCGCGCCGGAGGCGCGGGCCGCGGACAGCCCGCCGGGCGAATCCTCGAAGATGACGCAATTGCGCGTCTCGACGCGGAGCCGGGCGGCGGCCTTCAGGAACACCTCGGGGTCGGGTTTGGGGCGTTCCACCTGGTGGCCGTCGACGATGGCCAGCAGGTGCGGGCGTACGCCGGCGCGGTCCAGGACGAAATCGACATTTTTCGGCTCGGCGTTGGTGGCCAGGGCGCAGGGCGCGCCGGCGCGGCGCGCGGCGGCCAGGAACTCGCGCACTCCGCCCACGACGTGCTGCTCGAAGACCGGCTCCATCATGTCGCGGTAGAGCTGCTCCTTGGCGGCGCCGTGGCGCACCACCTCTGCTTCGCCGAGCCCGTCGCCCCACAGGTGGCGGACAATCTGGTCGTTGCGCTTCCCAAGCATCCTGGCCATCATGCCGTCGGGGTCGATGCCGTGCCGGGTGAGGTAGATCTCCCAGGCCCGGGTATGGATGGCGGTGGACTCCACGATGACGCCGTCCATGTCGAAGATGAGGGCAATTCCGGAGGGGATATGAAGGTTCTCGAACACTCGCCGGAATGATAGCATATTGCCCGGATCGGCCTGGCCGGGAAGGAGTGCGATGGCGAACAGGTGGTTGATGATCATGGCGCCCGCCCTGCTGCTCACCGCGCAGGAGGGCCCGTGGGTGGCCTCCGGCTGGCGGGCGGTGGAGCTGGAGCCGCCCAACGCGGGCACCGAGCAGACTTCGGCCACGGTGTTCGACATCGACGGGGACGGCGTGAACGACTTCGTCATCACCGAGCGCACCACCGCGCCTTCCGTCGCCGGATACCTGCGGCGCAAGGACGGCTGGACGCGTTTCGTGATCGAAGCCGAGCTGGTGCGCATCGAAGCCGGCTCGTCCTACGAGGACGTGGACTCCGACGGGGACCTCGATTTCGTGGCTGGCGGCGAGTCGCGCAGCGCGGAGGTGTGGTGGTGGGAGAACCCCGGAGGGAGCCGCGCGGCGCAGCAGGCGTGGAAGCGCCGGGCCATCAAGTCCAGCGGCGCGCGGAAGCACCACGACACGCTGTGGATCGACGTGGACGGCGACGGGCAGCGGGAACTCGCGTTCTGGAACCAGGGCGGGCGGCAACTGCTGCTGGCGAAGCGGCCGGCCGATGTTCGCGCCGCGGCGGAGTGGCCGCGCAGCGTGATCTACGAGTATTCGGGCGACAGCGAGATGCTGCAGCGCGGCACGCCGCCGCGCTTCAAGGGGGTGAACGAGCACGAAGGGCTGTGGGCGGGCGACATCAACGGCGACGGCGCGCCGGACATCGTGGGTGGCGGCTACTGGTTCCAGCGCCGGCCCGACGGCAGCTTCGCGGCGCACCCGGTGGACGCCTCCTATCACTACTCGCGCGCGGCGGCGGGGCAACTGGCGGAGGGCGGCCGGCCGGAGGTGGTGCTCTCCGCCGGCGACGGGCTCGGGCCGCTGCTCTGGTACGAGTGGGTGAAAGGCACGTGGCGCCCACACTGGCTGGCGGACCTCGATAACGGCCACAGCATGGCTGTCTTCGACTTCAACGGCGACGGCCACGCCGACATCTTCGTGGCGGAGATGCGGCTGGGCGGCGGCAATCCGGGCTCGAAGACGATGGTGTTTGTTGGCGACGGGCACGGCCATTTCACGCTGCGGGAGCTGGCGCGCGGCTTCGACAACCACGAGTCGAAAGTGGCCGACCTGGACGGGGACGGCGACCTGGACATCCTCATGAAGCCTTACAACCACAAGACTCCGGCGCTGCGCGTTCTGCTGCAGGAGCCGGGCCGGAAGCTACAATAGAAGGGATGGACGTTTTCGAGGAATTGGTGCGTCTTCGCCGCGCGGGCCGCAAGTGCGCGCTGGCCACCATCGTCCAGGCCAACGGCTCCATTCCCAGCTTCACCAGCGCCAAGCTGCTGGTGCGCGACGACGGCTCGCTGGCCGGCACCATCGGCGGCGGGTGCGTGGAGGCCGAGGTGTGGACCGCCGCCCGCGAGGCGATGGAAACCGGCAAGCCGCGCCGCCTGAACTTCTCTCTGGGCCAGGATGCGGCTTACGACAATGGCCTGATCTGCGGCGGCCAGTTGGAGGTGTTTATCGAACCCATCGACCCGCAACCCCACGCCATCATCTTCGGCGCCGGCCACATCTCGAAGAGCCTCTGCCAGGTGGCCGGGCTGATCGGCTTCGCCACGACGGTGGTGGACGACCGCGAGAGCTTCGCCAACCGTGAGCGCTTTCCCGACGCCGGCGAGGTGATCGCCGGGGCTTATGAAGAGGTCTTCCCGGCGCTGGAGGTGAACAGCTCCTCGTACCTGATCATCGTCACGCGCGGCCACCGCGACGACATGCGGGTGCTGAAGTGGGCGGTGACGACGCCGGCGCGCTACATCGCCATGATCGGCAGCAAGCGCAAGGTGATCGGCGTGGTCCGCGAACTGGAAAAAGAAGGTATCCCGGCGGAGAGCTTCGCGCGCGTGTCGGCGCCGATGGGCCTGGACGTGGGCGCGCTGACGCCGGAAGAGATCGCGGTCAGTGTGGCTTCCGAGATGATCGCCGTGCGGCGCAACCCGGACTCCAACTGGCGCGCGCTGTCCAAGTCCATTTTTGCGCACGACGAACTGCGAGCCCTGCCGAAGTGAGCACGCCCCGGACCATCGCCGCCGTCCTGCTGGCAGCCGGTGCGTCGAGCCGGATGGGCAGCCCCAAGGCTCTGCTCGAATTCCAGGGCGAGACGCTGCTGGACCGCCAGATCGGGCTCTACGCGGAGCGCTGCCGGCCGGTGGTATGCGTACTGGGGTTCGACGCGGGCCGCGTGGCGGCCGGCCTGCGGCGGGCCGGCGACGCGGTGCTGGTGCTGAATCCGCGTCCCGAGCGCGGCCAGCTTTCCTCCCTGCAGTGCGGACTGCGCGCCCTGCCGCCGTGCGACGCGCTGTTCTTTCTGCCGGCGGATTCGCCGGGCGTCCGTCCGGACACGCTCGAAAGACTGCTGGCGGCCTGGAGCGAAGCCGCGGAGGCGCCCGCCTTCGTCATTCCGCAGTGCCGCGGGCGGCACGGCCACCCGGTGCTGATGAGCGGCGCGCAGATCCCCGCCATGCTGGCGCTGCCGGAAGGCGCGCCGGCGCGGGACTTGGTGCACGCCCGGAAGGCCGAGACGCTGTATGTGGAGGTGGACGACGCGCGCATCCGCATCGACCTGGACACACCGGCGGATTTCGAGGCCCTGTTGAAAGAGGTCCAGCCGTGAAGTGGAACGGAAAGACCCTGATGTTGTCCGTCCTGGCGCTGGTGATCCTGATCGGGCTGGCGGGCATCATCGTGCCGGAGATCGACGCCGGCCGGATGCGTCAACCGCTGGCCGGCGCGCTGGAACAGACGCTCGGCCGCCGCGTCGAATTCGGCGAAGTGCGCTACCAGGTGTTTCCCACGCCCGGCCTGTCGGCCCGGGACCTGGTCATACCGGAAGACCCCGCCTTCGGGCTGGAGCCGGTGGCCTACGTCGGCGAGTTTCAGGCGGGCGTGAGCTTCGCCAGCCTGCTCACCGGGCGGCTGAACATCTCATCCGTGCGGCTGGTGGATGCCAGCGTGAACCTGGCGCGGAAGGACGAAGTGGGCTGGAACTTCGGCTCGCTGCTCGAAAGGATTTTCGCCGGCGTGCGGCAGTCCGGCTCCGGCCCGCGCGTCGAGATGCGCCAGAGCCGCATCAACTTCCGGACCGGCACGCTGAAGTCCGCGCTGTTTCTCAACGCCGTGGACCTCGACCTGGAGCCGCCGGCCTCGCCGGGCGGAGACTTGCTCTGGCGCTACGAAGCCTCGCCGGCGCGCACGGACCGCGCCGAGCAGGGCTTCGGCCGGTTCACGGGCAGCGGGCGCTGGATGCCCGGTGCGGGCGGCGGGCGCCTGGCCGTGGACCTCGAACTGGAGCGCAGCGCCTTTTCCGAGTTGCTGACGCTGGTGACGGGCAACGACCTGGGCGTGCAGGGCCGCTTCACCTCCCGCGCCACGCTGGACGGTCCGCTGAACCGACTCAGCATCCGCGGCTCGCTTGAGCTGGAGGATGTGGACCGCCCGGGCTTCTTCGGCCTGCGCGCGCGCGAATACTCGATGCCCTACGAGGGCAGCCTGGACCTGGCCGGCCAGATCCTGGATCTGTCGTCCACCAAGCCGGAGGGCGCCAAGGCCGCCCTGCCGTTCAGTGTCGGGCTGATCTGCCGGCGCATGCTGGTGGAGCCGCAGTGGGAGGCCTCCCTGGCGTTCGACGGGATTCCGGCACCCGCTCTGTTGGACGTCGCCCGCCGGCTGGGGGCGCGCATGCCGGAAGGTCTCGCCGTGGAGGGAGAGCTGGTCGGCTTGCTGAAGTATTCGCAGGTCCGGCCATCGGAAGGCACCGTGACGTTGATGAACGGCAGCGTGTCGGCGGGCGGCTCCGCGCCCCTGTCGCTGCCGGAGGCGCAGCTCGCGCTGGCGGGCACGCAGATGACGCTGGCCGCGGCGGAAGCCGCCACGCCGGAAGGGTTGAAGGCGCGCGTCTCCGGACGGTGGGACGTGCAGTCGGAGGCGTTGGATTTCGAGATGCAGTCCGAGCGCATCCCGCTCAACGACCTGCTGGCGGCGGCCGGACGGCTGCATGTGGAGCCGCCGCCGCCGCTGGACCGCGACTGCCGCGACGGCGAAGTGGGCGGCACGCTGGCCTTCCACCGCGCCCCTTCCGACCAGGATGGAGAGACGGAGGGCCGGGACAGTTGGACCGGCGAATTGCAGGTGCGCCGCGCCGTCTGCGTGCTGGAAGGCGCCGCGCAGCCCGTCCGGCTGCAGGCCGCGGTGCTCTCGTTGAAAAAGACGGGTTGGGCGCTCCGCCACGCCAGAGCCGCTTACGGCGCCTGGACGCTTTCCGGAGAACTCGCGCACGCGCCCGGACCTGGCCGGCCCTACCGCTTCTCGCTGGTGCTCGAGCAGGCCTCCGGCGCCGAGCTGCACAATTTTCTGAAAGCCGCGCTGCTACCGCGGCGCGGTTTCCTGGATCGTACGCTGCGGCGGAAGTCCGCGCCTCCGTCCTGGCTGCGCGCCCGCCACGCGGAGGGCGAGCTGCGCATCCAGCACCTGGAACTGGGGGGCAAAGCCTACGCCCCGGTGGTGGCGCGCATCTATTGGGACGGCGCCCACCTGGAGATGCCGGACGTCGCCGCGCGCGGGGAAGACAGCCAGTTTTCGGGCCGCGCGGCCGTACTGCTGGGTGGGGAGCAGCCGCGCTACCGCCTGCTGGGCAAGCTCGACGGCTACGCCTCCGCGGTGGGCTCCTTTGACGCCGAGATCGACGTCACGACGCCGTCGCTGGCCAGCCCGCTGGCCGGTGTGCTGGCCGGCACGGCCCAGATCGCCGGCCGGAACATCGACCTCGGCGACGAGAAGGCGCGCCTGTTGAACGCGTGCCTGGATTACGACGGAGCGCGCGGCGCGCAGCGGCTGAAGATCGGCTGCCTGGAGGCGCAGGTCAACGGCGACTGGCTGCCGGGGCAGGTGTCGCCGGCGCCGGATGGCCGATTCGCCATCGAGTTTCCCGCTGCCCGCCACGCGCACCGCCTGGTGCTCAGCCTGTCGCCGCCGGAAATCGCTCCCGCGGCGCGGTGAGGCCGCGCTAAACTGCATGTCAGTAGAGGGATACCCTAAAGCAATGGAATCGGATCTGGCGCCACAGGCCCCGCAAGGATTGTTCGACGCCGAGCGCCGCATGGCGCAGGAGCAGATTGCCGCCGCCTGGCAGTTGCACATCGAGGCGCTGCAGGAGCAGTTGGACCGCGGCTGGCGCGACCATATCCGCGCCGCCCTCGACGAACGCTTCGCGTCGCTCGAAGCCAGCTTCGAGGAGGAGGTGGAGCGCCGCGTGGCCGAGAGGCTGGCGGAAGAGAGCGCGCGCTCCATCGCCTCCGCCATGCGCCAGTTGAGCGAGCGGCTCAACCAGACGGCGCGGCGCCTGGAACAGGCCGAATCCGGCGACGCCTGGGCAGCGGCCCTGCTCGACGGGGCCTTCGCCTTCGCGCCGTGCGTGGTGCTGTTCAGCGTCATCGGCGGGGAGCTGCAGTACGAAGACCACCGCTCGCTGGGCGAGTTGCGATTGTCGGCGCTGGGCGACGTGCGCATTCCGGCCGCCTCGGCCGCCGCGTTCTCCGGCGTCATCGAGTCGCTCGACACCGTGATCTCCATGGCCACGCCGGGGGAGTTGTCGCCGCCGGTGGCGGAGCTGCTGGGCGGAGCCGAGGACAAGCGCGTGTGCCTGCTGCCGGTGATCGCCGGGCAGAGCGAAGGCAGGCGCCGCGTGGCGGCCATCGTCTACGCCGAGGGCGGAGGCGAGGTGGTGGACATCAACCTGCTGGAGGTGGTGACGGCGCTGGCCGGATCGACGCTGGACTGCCGCCAGGCCGCGCAGCGCGCCGTCACGTCCGCGCCGGCGGGCTCCATGCTCAGCATCGCGCCGGTGCTGACGATGCCCGGCGGGCCGGTGGCAGCGCCGGCCGGCGTGGAGCCGCCCGCGTGGGGCGAGCTGTCGCGCGAGGAACAGGAACTGCACGCCAAGGCGCAGCGCTTCGCCCGCGTCCGGGTGGCCGAGATGCGGCTCTACCAGGCGCACGCCGTGCGCAAGGGCAGGGAGCAGGCGTGCCTCTACGGCGCGCTGCGCGGCGAGATGGACCGTGGCCGCGCGCAGTTCAAGCACGAGTTCATGCGCATCCCGTCGATGATCGATTATTTCCATCAGGAGGTGGTACGGACGCTGGCCAATGACGAGCCTACGCTTCTCGGAGAGGACTATCCTGGGCCGCTCGTCTAAGTTGGCTCTGCTGCTGCTGGCGGCGGTGCTGGCGGGAGCACAGCCCCAGCAGGAGGCGCTCGCCCGCCTGAAGGCCGGCGCCGCGGCGCTCGACAAGGGCGACAGCGCCGGCGCGGCCCGGCTGCTGGCGCCGCTCGCGGAGCAGCTTCCGCCCATCGCCGATTACGTCTCCTTCTTCTTCGCGCAGGCGGAGGCGCAGAACAAGCGCTACGCCGCTGTGGCGCCGGCGCTGGAGCCGGTGTGGCGGGTCTCCCCCGTCTCCCCGCTGGCCGGCCGGGCCGCGGTGCTGGCCGCGCGCTCGCTGCTGGAAATTGGAGAGGCCCAGAAGGCACTGCTGGCACTGGCCCGCGCGCCCGCCGCGCGGTTGCCTCAGCCGCAGGCGGGCCTGCTGGAGGCCCGGGCGCAGGAGGCCGCCGGCGATCCCATCGCAGCCGCCGCCCGTTACCAGTTCGTCTACTTCGGATATCCGACGGCGGACGAGGCCAAGGAGGCCGGCAGCGGACTGGGCCGTTTGGAGCGCGAACTCGGCGAACGCTTTCCGCCGGTGCTGCCGCAGGCGCGGCTGGAGCGGGCGCGACTGCTCATGGAAGGCGGCCGCGGCGCAGCCGCCCGCGCCGAACTGGAGGCGATGCTGCCGATGCTGGCCGGGCTGGAACGCCAGCAGGCGCGCGTCCGTATCGGCGCTGCCTGGTATTACCAGCGCAAGGCCGACGCGGCGGCGGAATGGTTGAGCGGCCTGGATCTTCCGGAAGCGGAAGCCGACGCCGAGCGCCTCTACTACCTCGCCGCCAGCCACCGCCGCCGGGACAACGACGAGGCCATGTTGGCGGCCACTCAGGAGTTGGGCCGGCGCTACCCCAGTTCGCCCTGGCGTCTGGAGGCCCTGGTGATGTCCGGCAATGAGTTTCTGGTTCAGAACCAGCCGGCGCGCTTCGTTCCGCTCTACCAGGCCTGCGCGGATCTCTTCCCGGAATCCTCCGACGCGCCGTACTGCCATTGGAAGGAGGTGTGGCGCGCCTACCTTGAGCACCAACCGGCCGCCGCGGCTCTGCTGCGCGAGCATCTCAGCCGGTATCCTTTGTCTGAGAAGGCCGGCGCGGCCCTTTACTTCCTCGGCCGGCTGGCCGAGGAGCAGGGCGATGCGGCCTACGCCCGGAGGATGTTCACGGAAATCCGGGACCGCTTCCCGAACTACTATTACGCGATCCAGGCGGCGGAGCGCCTGGCCCGGCCGGTGTTCCAGCGCGCCGGCAGTTCGGTTACCGCCGAGCAGTTTCTGGCCTCCATCCGCTGGCCGGAGCGCACCCGCCAGGCCGACTTCACTGTGGACGCCGATACGCAGCGGCACCTGGATCGCGGCCGGCTGCTGGCCGCCGCCGGGTTGGAAAGGTGGGCGGAGATCGAGCTGCGCGACGGCGCCCGCAACGGAGGCAAGAAGTTTCCGCTGGCCGTGGAGCTGGCCGAAACGGCCGTACGGCGCGGCGCGCCCGACGTCGGACTGCGCTATGTGAAGGCCACCGTCCCCGAGTACCTGTGGATTCCGCGCGACACCGCCCCGCGCAGCTTCTGGAAGCTGGCGTTCCCGTTCCCGTTCCGCGCCGCCATTGAAAAGTATGCCCGGCAGCGCGACCTGGACCCGTTTCTGGTGGCCGCACTCATCCGCCAGGAGTCGGAGTTCGATCCGCGGGCCGTCTCCGTATCCAACGCCATCGGCCTGATGCAAGTGATGCCCGCCACCGGGCGGGAACTGGGCCGGCGCGTGGGTGTGCGCCGCGTCTACGTCAGCTCGCTCAAGAATCCGAATCTCAATCTGAACCTCGGCACCTACTACCTGCGGCGGCAGTTGGATGCCCGCAACGGGAGCATCGAGGAGACGCTGGCCGGCTATAACGCCGGTCCGAGCCGTATCCCCGTCTGGAAGGGCTGGGCCGACTTCCGGGAGCCGGCCGAGTTTGTTGAGACGATCCCCTTCGGCCAGACGCGCGACTACGTCCAGATCATCCTGCGCAACGCCGATGTGTACCGCTGGCTCTATGCCGGCGAGCCGGCTCCGGCCGAAGCCGCCCAGGCCGCGCCGCGAGAAGCTGCAAAGAAAGCCACGACGAAGAAGGCCGCCGTGAAGAAGCCCGCCGCGAAGAGGTCCGTGGCCAAGAAGTCCACCGGGAGGAAGCCCACGGCGAAGAGGTCCACGGCAAAGAAGCCCGTGGCGAAACGCACCCCCAAAGGCAAGACCCTTGCAACCCGAAAGAAGTGAACGCTTCCGCGCCGCCCGTACCGCGCACTTCACCGAAAGCGTCATCCGCGAAACGACCCGCCTGGCCCTCCGCCACGGCGCCGTGAACCTGGCCCAGGGCTTCCCCGACTTTCCCGCCCCGCAGGCGCTCAAGGACGCCGCCGCCCGCGCCATCGCCGACGACTTCAACCAGTACGCCATCACCTGGGGCGCCAAGCCGCTGCGCGACGCCATTGCCGCTAAGTACTTGCGCCATTATGGCCTGGAACTCGATCCTGAGCGCGAAATCACCGTCGTCTGCGGCTCCACCGAGGGCATGATCGCCTCCCTGCTGGCCACCACCAACCCCGACGACGAGGTGGTGATGTTCGAGCCCTTCTACGAAAACTACGGGCCCGACGCCGACCTCTGCTCCGCCCCCCGGCGCTACGTCACCCTGCACCCGCCGGACTGGTCCTTCGACCCTGCCGAGCTGCGCGCCGCTTTTTCGCCGCGCACCAAGGCCATCGTCGTGAACTCGCCGCACAATCCCACCGGCAAGGTGTTCAGCCGCGAGGAGTTGGTTCAGATCGCCGCGTTGTGCCAGGAATTCGACGCGCTGTGCCTGACCGACGAGATCTACGAGCACATCCTCTACGACGGCGCCGTGCACGTCCCCATGATGACCCTGCCGGGGATGCGGGACCGCACGGTGCTGGTGAACTCCATGTCGAAGACGTACTCTGTGACGGGCTGGCGCGTGGGTTGGGTACTGGCGGCTCCCGAGATCAGCTCCTCCGTCCGCAAGGTGCACGATTTCCTCACCGTCGGCGCCGCCGCGCCGCTGCAACAGGCCGGAGTCGCCGCTCTTTCCCTGCCGGACGCCTACTACCAGGAACTGGCCGGCCACTACCAGCGCCGCCGGGGCCTGTTGACGGCCGCGCTCGAACGCTGCGGCTTCTCCCTAAACCGCCCTCGCGGCGCCTATTATGTCATGGCGAGTGCAGATTCTTTGGGGTATTCGGATGATCTTCTCTTGTCTAGTCATCTGATTGAAAAAATTGGAGTTGCGGCTGTGCCAGGGAGCAGTTTCTTCCATCGAAAGAACCTCGGCCGCCGCTTTATTCGCTTCTGTTTCTGCAAAAAATATGAGACGCTAGAGCAAGCAGGACGACTTCTTAATGAAGCGTTTGGAGATGCCCGCAACGCCTGATGTTCGCGCGCTGTGGATGATCGTTCCACCTGCAGTTCGAGGGAGCCCGACTGAAGGGGAGCCCCGAAAAGGGAGCCATGATGCTGCCGAATTTCCTTTTGCCTGAACAAGAGATCCGGCAAAACGGTGCCGGGCCTGCTGTCGACATCCAGGACGCCGCCGGAGGGTTGTTCACCGTAACCTTGGGAATCCATCGCATTCTGGAACAGGAGAGCCTGGATCTTTGTATCAAAGGCTCGAGCGATGGAGACACCTGGGGCGACAAGCCCGTTGCCGCCTTCCCCCAGAAGTTTTATTGCGGTGTCTATTCTCTGGTGCTCGACCTCAGCGAGTGCCCCGACGTCCGTTACTTGCGTGCCGAATGGAAAGTGAACCGCTGGGGACGCGGCGAACCCACGCCCCTGTTTGGCATCTACGTCTTTGCTGAACCGGTCAAGGACGCCATGCTCAAAGCCGCCGTCTAAGGTTCGCAGCCTGTTGATCAGGCAGGACCTTACAGCCTGTTGATCAGGCTGGCCACGTACCCCCCGCCAAACCCGTTATCGATATTCACCACGCTGACGTTGCTCGCGCAACTGTTCAGCATGCCCAGCAGGGCCGCCAGGCCGTGGAAGCTCGCGCCGTAGCCCACGCTGGTCGGCACCGCGATCACCGGGCAGCTTACCAGCCCGCCCACCGCGCTAGGCAGCGCGCCTTCCATCCCCGCGCACACCACGATCACCCGGGCTTCCTTCAGCCGGTCGAAGTTGCCGAACAGGCGGTGGATGCCGGCCACGCCGACGTCGTGCACCTGTACCACCTCATTACCCATGATCTCGGCCGTGACCACGGCCTCCTCCGCCACCGGCAAGTCCGTGGTGCCGGCGCTCACGACGGCCAGCTTGCCTTTGCCCCGGGGGGAACGGTCGCGCCAGACGCGTAGCGCGCCGGAGAGGGGAAAGTACTCGGCTTCCGGGAAGCTGGCCCGCACCAACTCATAAACCTCCGGGGTGGTCCGCGTCGCCAGCACGTTGGCGGCCCGCTCCAGCAGCCGCGAGGCGATGCCCGCCACCTGCTCCTTTGTCTTGCCCTGGCCGAAGATGACCTCCGGCAAGCCCGTGCGGATCGCCCGGTGGTGATCCACAGTGGCGTAGCCCAGGTTCTCAAACGGCATGTGGCGCAGGCGCTCGATGGCGTCGTCCACGGCCATGTCACCGCCCCGCACCTGCTCCAGCAGGAGCTTCAACTGTTCCTGATCCATGTCGAGTCCCTCCCCCCTTAGAAATCCAATAACATCCCGGGCTTCAGCCCGTTGGCGGCGGCGGTGCCGGCCGGAACCTCCAGCACGAACGACGCCGGGAACGCTCCGCCGTAGCTCGGACACTGCTGCCTGGGGCCGGGGCACGGCGGCGCCTTGTGTACGATCTGCACGATTTTCTTGCCCTTGTCCAGCCAGATCAGGTCCAGCGGCACCTTCACCTGGTACATCCAGTATCCGTAGTAGCCCTCTTTGCCGTGATAAAAAAGCATGCCCCGATTCTCCGGCAGCGCTTCCCGGAACATCATGCCGTTCAGCATGTCCTGCCGGTTGATCATCTGCTCGGCCCGGATCTCCTTGCCGTTGGGCAGCTTCACCGGCACCGTCCGGTAATCCTCGGCCCGGATCGCCTTCGGTTCCTGGCTGCACCCGCCCAGGGCCAGAACAGCCGCGGCCACGAGCGCCATCCGCAGGTTGTCGAATCGCATCGATTAAAATGGTATCGAGATTCCCGCCCGGAATGCAGCAAGCGACTCCCACTCTTTCCAGACCCCCGGCCCTGTGGCGGCGGTTCGTGCTCACGCTGGAGATGATCCGCTTCGAGCACTCCGTCTTTGCTCTGCCGTTTGCCTTGACCGGCGCCCTGCTGGCCTGGCGGCAGGCCGGCTACCCCGCCGCCGGCCTGTGGGCCCGCCTCGGCTGGATCCTGGTGGCGATGGTCACCGCGCGCTCCGCCGCCATGGCCTTCAACCGCGTGCTCGATGCCGCCATCGACGCCCGCAACCCGCGCACCAGCGCCCGCCACATCCCCGCCGGGCTGCTCTCGCGCAGCTTCGCCTGGGGCTTCATCGCGGTCACCTCCGTGCTCTTCCTGCTGGCCGCCGGCATGTTGAACCCGCTGTGCCTGAAGCTGGCGCCGCTGGCCCTCGGCGTCGTCTTCGTCTACTCCTGGACGAAGCGCTTCACTTCCCTGTCCCACGTCGTGCTCGGCTTCGCGCTGGGCATCGCTCCCGCGGCGGCGTGGATCGCCGTCTCCGGTTCTCTCGACGCCCGCATCGGCTGGCTCACCGCCGCCGTCACGCTCTGGACGGCCGGCTTCGACATCATCTACTCCTGCCAGGACTACGAGTTCGACCGCCGCGAAGGGCTTTTCAGCCTGCCCGCCCGCCTCGGCATCGCCGGCGCGCTGGGCGTGGCGCGCCTCTTCCACCTCGCCATGATCGCCTGCCTGGCCGCCCTGGCCTGGTCGCTCGCGCTCGGCCCGCTGGCCTGGGCCGGCGTCGCGGCCGTCGCCGCCCTGCTGCTTTGGGAGCACCGCCTGGTGCATTCCGACGACCTCTCCCGCGTCGATGCCGCCTTCTTCACCATGAACGGATGGGTCAGCGTGCTATTCTTTGTGTTCTGGGCCGCCGACATCCTCATCCTCCGCCTCAGGAGTTGAACCAATGATGCCCGACCTGTCTCAACCCGTCATCGACGATCCCCGCCTGCTGCCCGTGCTCGAGAAAGTCCGGCGCCGGGAGCGGCTCTCCTACGACGACGGGCTGGCTCTCTACCGCTCGCCCGACCTGCTCGCCGTCGGCTACATGGCCAACCTCGTCCGCGAGCGCCTGCACGGCAACGTCACATTCTTCAACGTCAACCGCCACATCAACCCCACCGACGTCTGCGTGGCCTCCTGCAAGCTCTGCGCGTTCGGCAAGAAGGTGCGCGACCCCAAGGCCTACACCATGTCGCTCGAGGACGTCTGGGCCCGCGCCGCCCAGGGCGTCAGCGAGGCCGTGACGGAGTTCCACATCGTCGGCGGCCTGCATCCCGAGCTCACCGTGGACTGGTACTGCGAGATGCTGCGCGGCCTGAAGCAGCGCTTCCCGCAGGTGCACCTGAAGGCCTTCACCATGGTGGAGATCGCCTACTTCGCCAAGCGCTTCAAGCTGTCCGCCGAAGAGGTGCTGCGCCGCCTGCGCGACGCCGGCATGGACTCCATGCCCGGCGGCGGCGCCGAGATCTTTTCAGAGCGCGTGCGCCGCATCATCTGCGACCACAAGATCGACGGCGGCGAGTGGCTCGAAATCGCCGCCATGGCGCACAGGATGGGCATCAAGTCCAACTGCACCATGCTCTACGGCCACATCGAGAACGAGGAGGACCGCGCCGATCACCTCGTCAGGCTCCGCGCCGTGCAGGATGAAACCGGCGGCTTCGTCACTTACATCCCGCTCGCCTTCCACCCCGACAACACGCCGCTCGAACACGTCCCCAAGACCACCGGCTTCGCCGATCTCAAGAACATCGCCGTCGCCCGCCTGCTGCTCGACAACATCCCGCACATCAAGGCCTACTGGGTGATGATGACGCCCAAGATCGCGCAGGTGGCGCAGCGCTTCGGCGCCGACGATATCGACGGCACCGTGGTGGAAGAAAAGATCTATCACGACGCGGGAGCCGAGACTTCGCAGGGCCTGCGCCGCGGAGAGCTCCTGCGCCTGATCCGCGCCGCCGGCCGCGAACCGGTGGAGCGAGACACGGCCTACAACCGCGTCGAGCGATCCGAGTCCACGTTCGAAATCCTGGTTTGACCCCTCAGCCCCGAGCCCGGCCCAGCGTGAACAGGTAATAGCGCGCCGGCGTCTGGCCCACGTTGCGGAAGCCGTGCTCCTCGTTGGTTCCGATGTAGGCCACCGAGCCCGGCCCGATGCGCGACTTGCGCCCTTCGATGTCCGCCTCCAGCGTCCCTTCCAGCACGAACAGCAGCTCTTCGTGCACGTGGCGGTGCGAGCCGTGCGGCATCTCGCCCGCCGGGATCTCCGTCATGTGCAACTCAATGCCGAGCCCGCGGCTGGTGGCGCCGTTGAACACGGCGCGCGTCCGGCTGGTCTTGCCCTGCTTCACCGGCAGGTCTTCGAACCGGTAGGTCTTCGACTGCAGCGTGCCCTGGTCCTGCGCCTGCGCCAGAGCGGGCAGCAGGCTGGCCAGCGTGCGGCGTGAGATCTTCATGTCCGGCTCCTCTACGGCACCAGAAGCAGCTTGCCCGTGGTGCGGCGCGACGCCAGCGCGGTCTGCGCCTCGCCAGCGCCGGCCAGCTTGTACACCTTGTCGATGTGCAGCTTGAACCGGCCCGACTCCAGCCAGTGGAACACGTCTCTCGCGCGCCCCTCCAGTTCCTCGCGGTTGGCGCAGTAATGCGCCAGCGTGGGCCGCGTCAGAAAGAGGGAGCCCTTCTGGTTCAGCGTCAGCGGAGGAAACGGCGGCACTGCGCCGCTGGCGTTGCCGAAGGTCACCATCATGCCGCGCGGGCGCAGCGAGTTCAGGCTCTTGTCCCAGGTGGCGGCGCCGACCGAGTCGTAGACCACGTCCACGCCCCTGCCCCCGGTGAGCTTCTTCGTCTGGTATTCGAAATCGTCCTCGGTGTAGAGGATTACTTCGTCGCAGCCGGCCTTGCGCGCCGCCTCGGCCTTCTCCCGCGTGGAGGTGGTGCCGATGACGCGCGCGCCGCGCAGCTTCGCCGCGGCCACAATCCACTGGCCCGCGCCGCCGGCGGCGGCGTGCACCAGGCAGGTCTCGCCCGGCTTCAGCGGGTAGGTGGAGTGCGTCAGGTAGTGCGCCGTCATGCCCTGCAGCATCGACGCGGCGCCCGTCTCGAAGTCGATGGCATCGGGCAGCTTCACCAGTTGCCAGGCTGGCACGGCGGCGTATTCGGCGTAGGAGCCGCGCGCCATGGCGTAGGCGACGCGGTCGCCCGGCTTCACTGTGGTGACGCCGGCCGCCACGCTCTCCACCACGCCCGCCGCTTCCATGCCCAGTACCACCGGGGGCGGGGCGGGGTAGAGGCCGGTGCGGAAGTAGATGTCGATGAAGTTGACACCGGAAGCCTTGATCCGCACCAGCGCCTGCCCGTCGCCCGGCGCGGGCTTCGGCAGGTCTTCGTAGCGCAGTTTCTCCACGCCGCCGAACTCAGTGACAAAGACAGCTTTCATGTTCGAATCGCCCTCCGGAGATGCACGTATGCCGCGAATAGCAGCAGGTAGGTGAACGTCAGCGGGAACAGGGCCAGGCGCGCCAGAGTGGCCACCCCTTCGGCGCCCGAAAGCCCCGCCCGAAACAGGACAAAATGCCGGATCGTCTTCCACTGGCCGCGGTCCAGCCAGAAGTAGTCGCCGTTTTCGTTGAGGATAAAGACCTTCGACGGAGCGTTGAGCGCCAGCGCCCACTTCCACTTGGTCATGATCGGCTCGCCCGAGCAGACCATGCCCAGGATGTCGTAGCGCATCTCGCTCAGGCGCGCGTACAGCCGCTTGCGCCCGGCCCGCCCCTGGTAGTCCGTGGTCCGGAACACCGTGCCGCGCGACTCGTCGAAGCCCGCGGGCAGGCCCGGGAAGCACGTGATCAGGTCCACGCGCTCGTTCGCCGGATGGCTCGAATAGAGGCCGGGCAACAGGTGCTCGATGAGATACCGCGACCCGCTCTCCACCAGCACCACCCGCCGGAACGCCGGGATGTGCTCTGAGATGTAATACCGCAAGCTACGATTTTACCGCCTGGCTCCCTTTGCTACCGGCCCCTGTGGGCCGCCTTACGGCTTCAGCGCGGAGCCCTTGCGCTCCACCGCCTTCGGGCCGAAGGCGCCCGGCGCCCAGAAGTCCTGCCACGTGAGCTTGCACTCGGCCACCATCCGCCGGCCGTAGTCGCAGCGCCGCAGGTCGTCCGGGCCGGTGTTGTTGGTGCCGAAGGTGAACTTCACGCCCAGTTCCTTGCCCATTTTGATAAACGCCGCCGAAGGCAGCTTGTAGCGGTCGTTGATCTCCATCGCCACGCCGTTGCGCGCCAGCGCCGCCAGCACCTTCTTCATGCGCTCCTCGGTCCACAGCTTGTCGTAGTCCCTGACGATCTGGTCGGGGATGAAGGTGGGGTTGACGTAGATGTCGATGGGCTCATTGTCGATGATGCCGGTGGCGCGCTCCACCAGCGTGTCCATGAACTCCTGCGCGTCGGTGATGGTGCCCACTTCGTTCGGCATCCAGGTCCGCATGCGGCGGCCGCGGTTGTCGGTCCACGTCATCGAGTCAGTGAAGACGTAATCGAACATCGCGGCCGCGCGGCGCGAAAACATCTGCGTCCACTCGCGCCCCTCGGCCTGCATGGCGACGAAGCAGGGCTGGCCCTTCATCGTCTCGAAGAACTGGATAGTGGAGGCGTCGTCCTGCACCGGGAAGCCCTTGCCGCAATTGACGGCCAGGCCGTAGAAGATGCCATCGCGCCGCGAGCGCTTCAGCGCCTGCTCGAGCGTCAGCCCGTTTTTCAGGTGCACGTGGTAGTCCACCATCGGGTAGTTGCGCGCGCCCAGCGTCAGGATGTCACGGTAGGCCTCGTCCACCACCGGCGCGTCGGCGTCGGCCGGCGTCGGCGTCTCATCCGGCAGCGGACGCACGCGGACGCTGCGGTAGCGCGCCTTCGAGCCCGCGTCGTGGCACTGCAGCGCGAACGTGCCCTGGTCGATGTAGCGGCCGCGCTCGCTGCCCGCGGCCAGCACCGGCGCCGGGCTTTCAGTGAAGTCCACCACCAGCATGCCGTTCAGCCGCACCTGCACGTTCTTGCCGCGCACCGCCACGTTCAGCTTGAACCACTGGTTGTCGGACACGAACTGCTTGTAGACGTTGCGCACGCCGTAGAGCGAGCCGGTTTTCTTGCGTTCGCGGTACGTGCCTTCGCCCGTGGCCGTGTTGTTGACCTGGATCTCGAAGCCCTTCTGCGGGAAGCCCTTCTCCTGGAAGGCGGTGTGGAAGTAGATGCCCGAGTTGGCCTCGGGCATGGCCATGGCCTCCACTTCCAGCTCGAAGTTCCTGAACATGGCGCCGCGCACCGGTCCGTTGTAGAACAGGTGCGAGCGCGGCCCGTCGGCGGCCAGCGCGCCGTCGATCACCTTCCACGAGCCCGTGCTCTCGCTCGGCTTCCACCCCGCCAGGCTGCGGCCGTCGAACAGGCTCACCCAATCGCCCTGCTGCGCGTTCAGGAGCGGCGCGGCGAACGAGGCGGCGAGAGCCGTGTGGAAGCCGCGGCGCGTGATTTCCTGCCGTCGGACCGTTTCTCGGACTGGATGCGAAGACATACGAGTTCCTCCGAGGACAGTATATGCTTCGCCGCCACGCGCCTGCCGTGAAACGCGACGCCTTCCATCTCCAGGCGCGTGCGCTGCTCCAGCGCCGAGCCCATCCGCAGCTTGATTTCGCCCCCGACGCCCGTCACGCGCTGCCAGGGCAGGGCCTCGCCGCGCTGCCGCAGCAGCCGCGCTACAAGGCGGTGATAGAGCGGATAGCCGGCCGCCGCCGCCACGGCGGAATAGGCGGCGGTCTTGCCTTTGGGGATTAGCCGGATGATGCGCAGGATGGCAGCGTCACGCTCCTCGTCGGGCCGCTGGGCTTCGCGGATCAGCGCCCTTTCGAGCTTGTGCCGCGGCAGCACTTATACGCCCCAGCAGTAGTCTTCCACCGCTTTCTCGATCGACTCGTCCTTATCGGAGATGCGCATCAGCTCCAGCCGGATGGCGTCCACCAGCGCGTTCCAGGACGCTTCCAGCACGTTCTCGCTGACGCCCACCGTGGCCCAGCTCCGGCGGTGGTCGGACCACTCCACCAGCACGCGCACCTTCGACGCCGTGCCGCGCTCCGTGCTGATCACGCGCACCTTGTAGTCGGTGAGCCGCACTTCCGCAATGGCCGGGTAGACCGTCGCCAGGCACTGCCGCAGGCAGAGATCCAGCGCGTTCATCGGGCCCTCGCCCGTCGCCGTGGCGGAATGGATCGCTTCGTTCACGCGCAGAATGACGGTGGCCGAGGTCACCGAGTCGCGCGTGCCGATCTTGCGCGTCTCCACCTCGAAGCTCACCACTTCGAAGAAGTGCAGCCCGGGCTGCAGCGCCTCGCGCACCAGCAGTTCGAAGGTGCCCTCGGCGGCTTCCAGTTCGTAGCCGAGGTACTCCATCGTCTTGATGCGGTCCAGCAGTTCGCGCTTGGCCTCTTCCGTCATACGGTCGCCCAGGCCGAACTGCTGCAGCTTGTACAGCACGTTGCCGCGGCCGCTCATGTCGCTGAGCAGCACGCGCTGCCGGTTGCCGACGATGGACGGCTTGATGTGCTCGTAGGTGATGGAATCCTTCAACACCGCGGAGACGTGCACGCCGCCCTTGTGCGCGAACGCGCTGCGGCCGACGAAGGGCTGGTTCGGCAGCAGCGGCAGGTTGGCCAGCTCGGCGATGTAGTGCGTCACCGAGGTCAGCGAGGCGAGCTTCTCGGGGCCGATGGTGGAGTGGCCCAGCTTGGCTTCGAGATTGGCGATGACGCTACCCAGGTTGGCGTTGCCGCAGCGCTCGCCGTAGCCGTTCATGCAGCCCTGCACGTGCGTCGCGCCCTGATCCACGGCGGCCAGGGTGTTGGCCACGGCCAGGTCGCAGTCGTTGTGGCAGTGGATGCCCAGCACGCCGTCGAAGCGCTTCCGCACCTCGGCCACCACTTCGGCGATGCGCGCGGTCAGCGTGCCGCCGTTGGTGTCGCACAGGCACAGCACGTCGGCGCCGGCGTTCTTGGCAGCTTCCAGCGTGCGCAGCGCGTAGTCCGGGTTGGCCGCGTAGCCGTCGAAGAAGTGCTCGGCATCGTAAACCACCTCGCGGCCGTGCTCCTTCAGGAAGCGCGCGGTGTCGGCGATGAGCGCCACGTTGTCGTCCAGCGAGATGCCCAGCACGCGCGTGGCGTGGATGTCCCAGGACTTTCCGAAGATCGACACCACCGGCGTATCGGCGCCCAGCAGCGCCAGCACGTTGGCGTCTTTCTCCACCGGGTTTCTGGCGAAGCGCGTGGAGCCGAAGGCCGTCAGCCGGGCGTGCCGCAGCTTCACTCCGCGCGCCAGTTCGAAGAACTCCTTGTCCTTCGGGTTGGACATCGGCCAGCCGCCCTCGATGTAGTCAATGCCAAGGTCGTCCAGCTTCTGCATGATCAGAAGCTTGTCCTCCACGGAGAAAGAGACGGCCTCGCCCTGCGTACCGTCCCGCAGGGTGGTGTCGAATGTCCAGATCCGCATAACGCTCCTATTGAAAAGACGGTGCGCCCGGCTCCCGAACCCCGGGCCGGCGCACCGTCCGCAACCAGCCTAGTCTTCGACCTTCTTCTTCTTGAGGAAGGTCATCATCTCGCGCAGTTCGGCGCCGACCGTTTCGATCTTCTGCTTGCGGGCCGCCTCGCGCATGCCCAGGAAGCCCGCCCGGCCGCTCTGGTTCTCCGCCATCCAGGTGCGCGCGAACTCGCCCGACTGGATCTCGGCCAGGATCTTCTTCATCTCCTCGCGGGTCTGCTCAGTGATGATGCGCGGGCCGCGCGTGTAGTCGCCGTACTCGGCCGTGTCGGACACCGAGTAGCGCATGTAGCTCAGGCCGCCCTCGTAGATCAGGTCCACGATCAGCTTCAGCTCGTGCAGGCACTCGAAGTAGGCGATCTCGGGCGCGTAGCCGGCGTTCACCAGCGTTTCAAAGCCCGCGCGGATCAGTTCGGAGGCGCCGCCGCACAGCACGGCCTGCTCGCCGAACAGGTCGCTCTCGGTCTCTTCCTTGAAGGTGGTCTCGATGACGCCGGCCTTCAGCGAGCCGAGCGCCAGAGCATAGGCCAGCGCGTTCTGCAGCGCCTGGCCCGAGGCGTCCTGCGCCACGGCCACCAGCGCCGGGACGCCCTGCCCTTCCGTGAAGACCTCGCGCACGCGGTGGCCGGGGGCCTTGGGCGCCACCATCGAAACGTCCACTCCCGCCGGCGGGGCGATGAAGCCGAAGTGGATGTTGAAGCCGTGGGCGAACATCAGAGTCTTGCCGGGCCTCATGGACGGAGCGATGTCGCTCTCGTAGAGCTTGGCCTGGATGTGGTCCGGCACCAGGATCATGATGAAGTCGGCCTGGGCGGCGGCTTCGGCGGGCGGCAGCACGGTGAGTCCCGCGCCCTCGGCTTTGGCCTTCGACTTGGAGCTCTCCGGCAGTCCTACCACCACCGACACGCCCGAATCCCTCAGGTTCAGTGCGTGGGCGTGGCCCTGCGAGCCGTAGCCGATGATCGCCACAGTCTTGCCCGCGAGCGGGGCTAGCGATCCGTCCTGTTCGTAATAGCGTTTTGCCATGTGGGTGATGCTTCCTTAGTTTCAGTAGATCAGATCTCTCCCGCCGCTCCGCTCAGCGCGGCACGGCAGGCTCGCCGTGCGCCTTCGGAATCGGCGGCGCCAGGCGCAATTTCTTGGCCTCCAGCGACACCGCCACCATGCCGGAGCGGGTCACTTCAATCTCGCCGTAGGTCTCCATCACGGCGATGAACTCTTCCAGTTTCTCGGAGTCGCCCGTCGCCTCCAGCGCGAAGCCCTCCACCGAGGAATCCACCACGCGGGCGCCGAAGATCTCGGCTTCCTTGAGGATCGCCGTGCGGTTCTCCATCGTCGCCCGCACGCGCAGCAGCACCATCTCGCGCAGCACCGCCGGCGCGTCGGTCAGGTCCGTGGCCTGCAGCACGTTCACCGGCTTGTTCATCTGCTTGATCACCTGCGCGCGCTGCTTGGCGTCGACGTCCACGGTGATGGTCATGCGCGACAGCGTCGGGTCCAGCGTGCGCGCCACCGTCAGGCTTTCGATGTTGTAGCCGCGCTGCGACAGCAGCCCGGTCACCCGCATCAGCGCTCCCGGCTTGTTCTCCATCAGAAGGGATATGGTCATGAGCATCGCGGTTCCTCCTTACTTGGCGGGCACGGGCACGGGCTTCGGCGGAGCCAGCACCATCTCGTTGATGGCCGCTCCGGCGGGCACCATCGGGTAGACGTTCTCGAACGGCGTCACGTGGACGTCCAGCAGGAACGGCCCCGGCGTCTCCATCGCTTCCTTCAGCGCCCCGGCCAGCTCCGACGGCTTGTCCACAATCCGGCCCCGGATGCCGTAAGCGGCGGCTAGCAGCTCGATGTTCGGAAAGGCCTCGATCTGCACCGCCGACAACCGGCTCTGGTAGAACAGGTCCTGCCACTGCCGCACCATGCCCAGGTAACCGTTGTTCATGATGATGACCTTCACGGGCAGCCCCTGGTTGGCGAGAGTCGCCACTTCCGGCAGCGCCATCTGGAACCCGCCGTCGCCCACGACGCAGAACACAGTCTTGTCCGGGTGCGCCATCTGCGCCCCGACGGCCGCCGGCAGCCCGAAGCCCATCGAGCCCAGCCCGCCCGAGCTCAGCCACAGCCGCGGCTCGTCGAAGCGGATGAACTGCGCCGCCCACATCTGGTGCTGCCCCACGTCCGTGGACACGATCGCCTTGCCGTCCGAAATCCGGTTGATCTCGTGCATCAGGTGCTGCGGCTTGATCTCGTCGGGCGAGAAGACCGGCTCCAGCGGATGTTCCTCCTGCCACCCCCGCACCTGCCTCCACCACGCCCTGCGATCCTCCGCGTGCGCGCCGGCCATCTCCGGCTCCAGCTCGCGCAGCACCCGCACCATCTTAGAAAGCACTTTCTTCGCATCGCCCACGATGGGCAGGTCCGCCGTCCGGTTCTTCCCGATCTCGGCCGGGTCGATATCGACGTGGACGACCTTGGCGTGCGGCGCGAAAGAGGCCAGCCGGCCCGTCACGCGGTCGTCGAACCGCACGCCGAGCGCGATCAGGAGGTCGCAGTCGGACATGCCCATGTTCGACGCGTACGAGCCGTGCATGCCCGGCATCGAAATGAAGTTCGGATGAGAGCCCGGCAGCGCGCCCAGGCCCATCAGCGTGCAGACGGTGGGCGCGTCCAATGTTTCCACCAGCTCGCGCAGCTCCTGGTGCGCGCCCGCGGCGATGATGCCGCCGCCCGCGTACACATACGGACGCCGCGCTTCCCACATCATCTGCGCCGCCCGGCGGATCTGCCCGGCGTGGCCGTCGGTCACCACCTTGTAGCCCGGCAGGTGGATCTCATGGATCGGCGTGTAGTGCACCTGCCCCTGCAGCACGTCTTTGGTGATGTCGATCAGCACCGGGCCCGGCCGCCCGGAAGAGGCAATGTGAAACGCCTCGTGCACCGTGTCGGCCAGTTCCTTGATGTCCCGCACCAGGTAGTTGTGCTTCGTCGCCGAACGCGTGATGCCGAACGTGTCGGCTTCCTGGAAGGCGTCGCTGCCGATCAGCTTCGAGGACACCTGGCCCGTCAGTGCCACGATCGGAATCGAGTCCATCATGCAGTCCACCAGGCCTGTGGTCAGGTTCGTCGCGCCGGGACCCGACGTGGCGCACGCCACGCCGACCTTGCCGGTTGCCCGCGCATAACCCGACGCGGCGAAGCACGCGTTCTCCTCATGCCGCACCAGCACATGACGGATCGGGTGGTCGTACATCACGTCGTACAGCGGCAGGGTCACCCCGCCGGGATACCCGAAGATCACATCCACGCCTTCGCGCCCCAGGCACTCCAGCAGGATGCGAGCGCCATTCATCGTGTTCGACATCGGTTCAATTCGATCCTCTCGTTGTTTTTCGGCCCCGGTCCGGGGCCTGGGCATTCGCATGTGGGCTTGTGCCGGCGGGTACCTAACGAAAAGGGCCACCGCCGGGGTTTGCCCGCCTGGTGGCCCTGGTTTCTGGTCGAGTAAGGCTCACTCAGGCGGAGGCCGGTACGGCTACTCCGATCCGAATGAGCCCTACAGTGACAAAAATGGAGACGAGGTTGGCCTTCAGGAGCTGCTGGTAACAGACTGAGGAGCCAAACGCCATCACTCCTTCAGGGTAGGGCGTAAGCGGCAAAAATGCAAGACGATAGGACTATAAAAAGTAATTATTATCACATCGCAGCGCGCAGTCCCTATGGCGCTGTCTAATAGTGGTTGCGCCGGCGTCGGGGCGACCCGGGATTCGGGGCGGTGCGCGCCTCATCACTCCCGGAGGCCCACGCCCGCTGGCTCCCTAGCTTGGCTCTTCCCACACCGCCTCTTGTGGCAGAATTCCGCATGCCCCAAAATCTCGTAGCTCACTCTCACTTTGCTGTTGACAATCCACCATTCGTCCATTATGATCGGGCCATCACTGAAGAAAGGAGGTGGTCCAGCAAACATGACTTCTGGTAGTTATTGCCCGCGTGAGGTGGTCGACTGCTGAAGCTCATTCTGGTCACGCTCTGGCCCGTCTTCAGTGCAGAGGGCCAAAGTTCAAAGTGATCGGCCACTGAGCGTGTTCTTCAGGCCGCAGGTCTGAAAACCAGGCTACCGCAAACCCCGCCGCCGGAGTCCGGCTGCGGGGTTTGTTCGGGTGCACGACGTAGAAGTGGAGATCAAGCCGCCCGGCGGGTCTCCCAGTAGTCTTCGAAGCGGCCGTTGAATTGGCAGCATCGCAAGGCCAGGATAGCGTTGGCGCCGCGCACGGTCCAGAACATGCCCGATTGTTTGC
>DAHVTI010000140.1 GCA_027324255.1 Bryobacterales bacterium
CCGGCGGGTCCGGCGCCGAGGACGGTGATGGCGGGCAGCTTCATGGGGCAACGCTCCAGCGGGTGCGGGCTTCGCGCAGCAGGGCCCGGAATTGCAGATAGGCGCGGCCCGAGGGTCTGTGGACTCGCCGGAACCAGGCCACGTTCCGCAGGTAGTAGACGTCGAGGCGCGGGAGATCGGCGGTGTCGTCGTTCGCGCGGAGATAGCGCAGGCGGGTGCCGCAGGTGAGGTGGAAGGCGGTGCGGGCCCACTCGCGCAGTTGCGGCGTGGAGCGGCCGAAGGGATAGGCGCAGGTGCGGACGGCGACGCCGAGGCGGTCTTCGATGGCGCGGCGGCAGCCGTCGAGCTGGGCGATGGCCTGCGGCAGGGGGACGCAGGCAAGGTCGAGGTGCTCGATACCGTGCGCGCCGATCTCGACGCCGGCGGCGGCGGCTTCGCGCAGGGCGGACCAGTCGAGAAATGGGCCGCCCGCATGGGCGGCGGCGCTGTTGATGAAGAACGTGGCGGGGAGTTGCCGCTGCGCGAGAAGTGGGACGGCGTGGTGGAGAAGGTTGCGGTAGCCGTCGTCGAAGGTGAGGGCTAGGCCGCGATCGGAATGCAGCAGCTTTGAGAGCGGCAGCACGGGCGTGGCGGTTTCCGCCAGGAAATCCATCTGGCGGCGGAAGGTGGCGGGGGCGAGGGAGGTGACGGCGCCGGATGGATCGAGCGAGTGGTAGGTGAGGATGGCCCGGGGAGGCGGCAAAGTGCACCTCAGGCGGGGCGGCCCTGCGGGGTGAGGGGCTGCGATTGTTCGAGCGCGGCGATCTCCTCGTCGCTGATCTCGTCGCCTTCTTCGAGGTGCTCGGAGTTGCGGTGCAGCTCCCAGAGGTCGAAGCGGGCGCCAAGGACGTTGCGGGCGGCCAGGATGCCGGTGAGCATGGAGTGGTCCTGGTTGTTGTAGCGGTGCATGCCGTTGCGGCCGATCAACTGGAGGTTGGGCACGAGGGCGAGGAAGCGGCGGATGGAGTCGAGGCCGCGGCGGTAGCTTTCGTCGTAGACGGGGTAGGCTTTGCGGATGCGGAGGACGCAGGCGTCGAGGAAGGCGGAGGGCGGGGCGAGGCCGAGGTGCGAGAGTTCCCGCCTGGCTTGCTCGATGAGTTGCGCGTCGGGAGCGGCCCACAGGCCATCGCCTTCGAAGCAGAAGTATTCGAGGCCGAGGCAGGAGGTGTCGGGGTCGGGCACCATCTCCGGGCTCCAGTTGCCGTAGTTCTGGATGCGGCCGACGGCGACGCGGGGATCGTGGATGTAGATCCAGTTGTCGGGGAAGAGGTCGCGGCCGCGTAGGACGACGGCGACGGTGATGAAGTCGCGGTAGTGGAAGTCGCCGGCGGCCTGGGCGAGCCAGGCGGGCGGGGCGGGGTCGAGTTTCGAGATGAGTTCGCGGATGGGCAGGCTGCTGATGAAGTGATCGGCTTCGTGGCGGCGGCCGTTGGCGACGACGGCGCGGATGCCGCGGGCGTCCCATTCGATGCGCTCGACGGCGGTGTTCAGATCGAGCGTGCAGCCCCGGCGTTGGAGCAGTTCGGCCATGCGGTTCCACATCAGGCCGGGGCCGCGGCGCGGGTAGAGGAACTGGCGGGTGAGGCTGCGGGCGCCGCCGTCGCTGGAGGGGCGCAGGGCGGATTTGAGCAGCGCCCAGACCGACAGGCCGCGGATGCGCTGGGAGGCCCATTCGGCGGCGATTTTATCGCAGGGCATGCCCCACACCTTCTCGGTGTAGGTGCGGAAGAAGATGTCGAAGAGGCGGCGGCCGAAGCGGTTGCTGACCCACGTCTCGAAGGTGACCTCGGGCCGCACGGGGCGGAGGCGCGAGTGGAGGTAGCTGAGGCCGCAGCGCAGCACTTCGAGCACGCCGAGCCTGGCGACGACGTCGGCGGCTTCCAGCGGGTATTTGAAGAAGCGCGAGTTATAGAAGATGCGGGAGAGGCGGGGGCGCTCGAGCAGGTCGCCGGCGAGGACCTCGTGCCAGATGCGCTCCACCATGGCGACCTTGGTGAAGAAGCGGTGGCCACCGATGTCGAACAGGTAACCGTTGTGCTCGAGAGTGCGGGAGAGGCCGCCGGCCTGGGCTTCGAGTTCGAGGAGGCGGCTGCGGACGCCGAGGCGGGCGAGCTCATAGGCGGAGGTGAGGCCGGCGGGGCCGGCGCCGAGGATCAGGACGCGCGGGTCGGACGCCAGCGGCTCGGCTTGTGGACTGGGTTGCATCCTCAGGGGGCGAAAGAGGTTATTGTCGCACACGCGCAGGCGGAACGCGGCCTTTTCAGGCGTCGGTGCGGTCTACGGTGGCGGGCACGCCGGCCGGGCTCAGCAGCCGTTTCCAGGCGAAGAGCAGCAGGCCGGCGGCGAAGGAGAGGCCGTTGAAGAAATGGTGGAGGAGGTGGAAGGGGACGGCGGCGAGGGCGAACATGCGGCCGCGTTTGGCGGCGAGGAAGACGTAGAAGCGGTTGTTGAGGAGGATGAGCAGGAGCACGATGCCGACGACGGCGACGATGAGGGGATGGTCGGGCAGGTAAGCGATGTCGGCCCAGAGGCCGGCGGCGCCGGCGAGTGCGAGCAGGGTGGTGTTGAGGCGGCGGGGCCAGCGGGAATCTTCGAGGCGGTAGCGGTGGCGGAGGAAGAGCGAGAGCAGGGCGATGCAGAGGGGCGGGATGATGGCGCGCATGCCGTTGAACCAGGCGTAGAGGCTGATGGCGCCGGTGAGGACGGCCGCGAGGGTGGCGCCGACGCGCGTGGGCACGCCTTCCACCCAATAGGTGCCGAGGGCGAACATGAGCAGGGCCAGCAAGGGGAGGACGAAGAGGTGGCCCCAGAGCCAGGCGGCGGCGCCGCACACACCGAGCAGGAGGAAGACGAGGACGACGCTGATGCGCTGGCTGAGGTGGAGGTTGAGGTCGTTGGGCATCTGCTGGTCGCGGAGGATGAGCTCGGTCCAGGGGATGCCGCGGTCGCGGACGTCGGTTTTGAGCAGGCTCCAGAAGGTCCAGCGCTTGAGGTGCTTGACCTGGATGTCGCGGTCGAGGACGAGCCTGCAGCCGGCCTGCTGGAGGCGGTAGCCGAGTTCGATGTCCTCGATGGCGGGGCGCGAGTAGCTTTCGTCGAAGCCGCCGTGTTTGAGGAAGACGTCGCGGCGGATGGCGCCGCAGCCGCTCCAGAAGGTGCAGGCTTCGCGGCGCGCGTTCTGGTGCACGAAGCAGTGCATGAGGTTGCGGTACTGGGAGAGGAAGTCCTGCTGCTGGGGTTCGTCGTCGTAGGAGCCCATGAGGGCGTCGAGGCCGGGTTCGGCCTGGAAGGACTCGCGGACGCGCCTGAGGGTATCGGGGTGGACGCAGATGTCGGCGTCGAGGAAGAAGAGGATGTCGCCGGTGGCGGCGATGGCGCCGAGGTTGCGGGCGTAGGCCGGGCCGCGGCGTTCGGAGACGGGGATGACGCGGCAGCCGAACTCAACGGCCACGCGGGCGGAGCCGTCGGTGGAGCCGGCGTCGACGACGATGCACTCCTCGGGGCGCGTGGGCCGGGAGCGGAAGAGGTGCGTCAGGCAGTTTCTGAGCATCTCCCGGGCGTTGTAGACCGGGATGACGACGGAAAGGCGCGGAAAGCCCTGAATGGGGATCTCCGGGTTCAATTCACTCTCCTCCGGCGCCTTCAGGCGGGCGCCTCGTGCTGAAAGGCCGACCGTGCCTTCCAACGGTAAACTGTACCACTCGGGATAGACTTTTGACCAGTGCGGAGCGTCAGATCCTCCCGAACTTGGCGACGGCCTCGCTGATGCTCTTGAACTTTTCAATGAAGGGGTACATGCGGTGCTCGGTGTCGTCGAGCTCCTGGGCGCGCTTGAGGACTTCAGCGGCCCGGGCCTTGGGGACGACGACGACGCCGTCCTCGTCGGCGGCGACGATGTCGCCGGGGCTCACCATGGCGCCGGCGCACCTGACGGGGACGTTGGCGGCCTTGAACCGGTAGTGGTTGACGGAGGTGGAGGGCACGACGCCGCGGGCGAAGACGGGGAACTGGATGCGGCGGATCTGGGGCGTGTCGCGGACGCCGCCGTCGATGATGGCGCCGGTGAGGCCGCGGTACCTCATGGCGGTGGCCATGAGGCCGCCGACGCCGGCGACGTCGAGGCCGCCGGGCAGGACGATGACGTAGACGGAGCCGGGGGCGGCGGCGTCGATGGCGTCGAGCATGCCCTGGGAGGCTTTGGCGCCTTCCTGGTGCTCCACCTTTTCCATGAGCACGGTGACGGCTGGGCCGGCGAACTTGGCGGGCGAGAGAGGCCGCATGTCATGGGCCATGTGGATGGGCTGGCCGTAGAGCTGTTCCATGGCGTCGGCCACGGAGGCGACCTCCACCAGGCGGTAGCCCTCGAGCAGCGGGTCGGCCGACGGCGGCTGGGCGACGAGGGCGAGGGCGGCGAGCAGGAGGACGGCGGTGGAGATATGCAGGAGCGGCTTCATGGCAATATCGTCGCACCGATGCGCGCTGCCGTGGGGCTCAATGGCCGAGAGGGTCGGCGCCGATGGTGCCGGCGAGGCTGCCGAGATATTGGGGCGAGGAGACGCGGGCGAGCTCGGCGCGCGCTCCGGCCAGCCGTTCGTCGAGATTGAGGCCGCCGTACCAGTTTTCGACGTCGTGGCGGGCAAGCGCCGTTTCGAGCGCTTCGACGTGGCGCTGCCAGAGGGCGACGTCGCGCTGCTGGCGAGTGCGCAGCCGCTGCTGGTACCACTCGCTTTCGAGCAGCGTTTCGCGCTCGAACAGGGCGCGGACGCGCGGGTCCTCGACGCCCATGCCCTGGTAGTGGCCGTGGGCCATGATGTGGAGCAGCGCTTTGGCGGGCGGGCAGGCGTGCTCGACGCTGCCGTCCTCGAAATAGAGCAGAGCGACGCGGCGCTGGGCTTCGACGATGGCCTCGATTCCGGCGGCGTACATGGCCATGTCCTGCTTTTCGGGGCGCAGCATGGGCTCGGGGAAGACGGCGTCGGGCGTTTCGAAGAGGCGGCCGAGGAAGCGCTCGGCGAAGAGTTCGGTGATGCGGTAGCCGAGGCGGCTGGCGAGGATCCGGCGGCCCTCCCAGTCGAAGTCCTCGAGCTTTTCGAGGTAGCCGCCGGCGAGGAGGAATTTCGGATCGCGCTCGCCCACCTTCATGCGGCACCAGATCTCCGGCACCAGCATGCTGACGTCGTGATCCACCCTGTAATTGGGGCCCGCGTAGCCGGCCACCGAGGAGTAGCCTTCGTAGCCGGTGAGGATGGCGTCGACCAGGGCGTTGTTGACGTCGATGATGGGGGGCAGGGCGTTGAAGGGGCCCTTGGTGAGGGCGCCCTCGCTGCCGAAGCCGGTGGTGGACGGCGACTTGCCGGTGAGGCTGCAGATGAAGTCCATGAACAGCTCAGGCAGCTCCTGGTAGTGGATGGGGCCGTAGACGGCCAGCGGGGGCAGGCCGATTTCGGGCTGCGGCGGATTGGCGCGGCGGCCGGAGAGGACGGAGTTGACGGGGAAGGGAACGGGCTGGTTGAAGGGCACGTCGCGGTCGAGGTGCGCGCCGATTCCGGCGAGGTAGACTTCGCGGGGGTTGACGAGGTCGGGCCGCTTCTGCTGGTAGCGCGGGTTCTTGGAAGGCTGGCCGTCGACGATGCGCGGGAAGGCGGAGCAGACGACGTAGCCGCCGGCGCCGCTGTCGACGAAGCCGCGCAGCAGTTGGCGCATGGGCTCGCTGAAGCGGTCGAACAACACGACGTGATCGACGATGGCGCGGGCCTGTTCGGCGCTGAGCGGCTCGTAGTTGGAAAGGAAGGTGCCGGGCGAGGCGATGTCGGCCTCGGCGTGGTGGTCGAAGCCGGGCTCGATGGCGTCGTCGGGGCGCTGGAAGAGGAGCGCCTCGCAGTTTTGGACGAGCTTCACGGAGGCGTGCAATTCGCGGGGGTCCAGGCCAGTGAGGGCTTCGCGGGGCAGGACGACGGAGGCGGTGATGTCGTCCTCGACCTGGACTTTTTCGGCGGGGTGGAAATCGGGGCGGAGCTTGTAGATGCGCCAGGCGCCGTCGGGGTCGT
Source organism: Bryobacterales bacterium (assembly GCA_027324255.1). Taxonomy (GTDB): domain Bacteria; phylum Acidobacteriota; class Terriglobia; order Bryobacterales; family Bryobacteraceae; genus Paludibaculum. The sequence continues at coordinate 6,087 of DAHVTI010000140.1, forward strand.
GGCCGACGCGCAGGTAGTTGCCGATGAGGTGCTGGTTGTCGTATTTGAGCTCGTGGCCGAGGAAGCCGTTGACGCGGTCGACGGTGAAGTGGTCTCGCCAGCGGTCGCCCCACTCGGGGCGGTAGTAGCGCTTCACGGTGAAGACGAGCTGGCGGATGATCTGCGGGATGCCGCGCAGCCACGCGTTGTATTCGTCGATGTACTCGGAGGAAGGGGTGAGGAGCTTGATGACGGAGCCGAGGGAGCGCTCGACGCTGAGGATGGGGCGGGCGGCGCGATGCGGGTCTTGAGGCGCCTTGTGGATGCGCGAGTAGTCGCGGGCGAGGATGGCGGCCACCTGGTCCATGTCGTCGTGGTATTCGCGCACGAACACCGGGCCGCGGAGAATGACGCTGGCGATGGACTTGGAGATCTCGCTCTTGCCGCCGCCGGAGACGGTGGAGGGCTTGTGGATGAGCGTGCCGTCGGCGCGCGTGCCCACCAGGCGCCAGGCGATGCCGGACATCTGCTTCACCACCCGCAGGCGGTAGCCGGAGGGCAGGATGTAGACGTCGCCGGCGCGGAGGGTGAGGCGCTGGTGCTGGCCGGCGGACTGCCAGGTGATGAGGCCCTTGCGCACGTTGAACTCGGCGGTTTCGGGCACGTAGAACACTTCGGGATAGCGGCGGTCCACGGCATAGCCCTGGGGCTTGCGCTCGACGGCATCGCCGAGCAGTTTCATGGCGCCTTCGAAGGTGGCCTTTTTGAGCGGCACGGTGCGGTCGGCGATGAAGTCCTGGCCGAGGACGTAGGAGGGGAAGGCGATGGCGCCGCCGGCGTGCTCTTCCTCGCAGAAGCCGTAGAGGTTGGCGGCGTAGCTGATCTGTGTCTTGACCTCCTTCTTGCAGTAGCCGTAGTAGCTGTCGGCGATGATGGTGACCATGACGCCGCGCTGGTCGCGGCAGGTGGCCTTGAAGGCGCCGCCGTTGTTGTAGAGCTCGGCGGGGTCCTGCCAGCACATTTTGTCGCGGCGCTGGCGCTCAGTGGCCTGTTCGTAGCGGGGCAGGCCGAGTTCCTTCTTGGTGACGCCCGCGAGGTGGGGGGCGAGGATGACGCAGCCGGTGTGGCCGGTCCAGTGGCAGGTGTCGAGAGCGGAGTCGTTCTCGGGCAGGTAGGGATCGCCGGCGTTGCCGAAGATGCCTTCGATGAAATCGAGATTGCTGACGAGGCTGCCGGGGGCGAAGAAGCGCAGCTCCATGGTCTTGTCGGGCTCAGCGGCGGTGGCGGGACAGACGAGGGGGCGCAGCAGCAGGGAGACCCAGGCGCGGGCTTCGTCCTGCTGGCCGGCAGTGAAAGGCAGGCGGAGGACGCCGGGCGGCGGCTGGCAGGCGCGGCGGAGCAGCGCGGCGAAGGCCTGGCGGGGGACGGCGATCTTGTCGGCGGGGACGGGCAGGCCGCCTTCGACGACGTGGAAGATGCCCTGCGTGGTGCGGCGGTCGCTGCGCGGGTTGTTGAGGATGCCCTGGGCGACGCGGTAGCTGTCGAGGTAAGGGGAGTGGAAGGAGTTTTCGCGCAGGGGCAGGGACATGGCGCGCGCCAGGCCGGTGCGGTCCAGCACGAAGGTGTGCGCGGGCACGTGCGGCACGCCGCCGGGGCAGACGTCGCCGAGCGCGGAGGAGAGATAGGCCTGAATGCGGCGGTCGGCCGGGCAGAGGTGCCCGCCGAGCATCTGGTCCTTGACGTAGTAGTTGCGCAGCAGGGGCCGGGCGAGCTCCAGGAAGTAGGCCTGCTCGCTGCCGTGCGAGGTGGGCTGGCCGAGCGCGGCGAGCTTGAGGTTGATATAGCGGACGACGCTCTCATCCTGGCCTGCGGCAGGGCCGGCGGCCAGAGAGCCTGCGGGGTGGACGGGTGGCACGTTGATCATGGGCGGTCGGGGATCTCCTCGATCAGCCGGCGAGGGCTGGAGTTCCAGATGGGTGGGAGAGTCCACATGGCGCTCCCTCTCTCTACAGGCTACCAAGGCCGCCGGGGGTTCCGCGGCGCGTCTACTTCCGGAAGGCGGGGTTGTAGCGGCCCCGTTCGGCGAAGCCGCCGAGCTCGGGGCGCGTGGGGGAGAAGCGGGGGTAGCTCTCCCAGATGTTGGGGTTGGGGCCGAGGCGCGGGTCGTCCTGCGCCTTGAGCTGGGCGGTGAGGGTGCGGCGCAGCTCGGCCAGGAGGCCGCGGAGGCGCGGCTCGCGGGCGAGGTTTTTGAGGCAGGCGGGGTCGGTGCGGATATCGAAGAGCTCTTCGGCGGGATGCTTGCCGTAGGCGGCCTGGAACAGGGGTGCGACGGCCGGGTCGTTCTGCCGCGCCAGCATGAGTTGATGGGTAGGGCCGTTGTCGATGTCGTAGTATTTGGGCGGATCGCCGGAGGGCCAGCGGTCTGGGGCGAAATTGCGGACGTAGAGGTAGTGGCGGTTGCGGAGGGCGCGCGCCGGGTAGCCGAGCAGGTCGCGGCGGGCGTGGGAGTGGCGCTCGCGGCCGGAGAGCACGTAGGGCCGGTTCAACGCCTTGCCGTCGCAGAGCAGGGGCAGCAGATTGCGGCCGACGAGTCCCGGGGGCGGCGGGAGGCCGGCGGCGGCGTAGTAAGTGGGCGCGAAGTCGGTGAGGCTGGCGAGTTCGTCGCTGACGCGGCCGCCTTTGACGCGGGCGGGCCAGCAGACGGCGAGCGGCTGGTGGATGCCGTACTCGCGCATCTGGGCCTTGGCGCCCGGGAAGGACATGCCGTTGTCGGCGGTGACGACGACGAGGGTGTTTTCGAGTTCGCCGGCCTTGTCGAGGGCGTCGAGCATGCGCGCGAGGTGGCGGTCGAAGTGCTCGATCTCGGTGAGGTAGTCGAGGATGTCGCTGCGCACTTCGGGGGTGTCGGGCAGGTAGGCGGGCACGACGACGTCGTCCAGCTTCTTGCCGGACTTGAGGCCGAGGCCGGGCTGGTAGGGGCGGTGGGGCTCCTGGCCGCCATACCAGAAGCAGAAGGGCTGGTCCTTGGGCTTCTGCGAGAGGAAGCCGTCGAAGTTGGCGGCGTAGTCGTTGGTGTTGATGCCGGAGGCGGGGGCGGGGGCCTTGTGGCTGTCGAAGGAGGGGCCGGCGGGGTTGTGCGGCCAGCCGGCGTCCTCGAAATTGCAGGGGCCGGCGCCCTTGCCGGTGAGGCCGGTGCAGTAGCCGGCGCGGGCGAGGACTTCCGGATAGACGGTGAGGTCGCGCGGGAAGAGGCTGGCGTGGGTGCCGGCTTCGCGCAACTGCCAGGGGTAGCGGCCGGTGAGGATGGCGGCGCGGGAAGGGGCGCAGCCGGGCGAGGCGGCAAAGGCTTCAGTGAAGCGGACGCCCTGCTGGGCGACGCGGTCGAAGCCGGGCGTGCGGAGGGCCTTCTGGCCGGCGGCGGAGGTGTCGGTCCAGGACTGGTCGTCGGCGATGGCGAAGAGGATGTTCGGGCGGCGGGCGCTCTGCCCGCGCAGGAGGGCGGGCGCGGCCAGCGACGCGCTGAGAAAGCTACGGCGGTGGAGCATGCACCCCGAGCCTATCACGCTCCAGCCGCCGAGCACTTTGCCGTAGGGCCGCCGTCGTAATCGTGTAATCGTGACAGTCAGCACTTGCACAATTTCTGAGAGGATCGGCGGCCCAACCCCACCAGCTCACCGGATGCCACGTTACAGACGAATCGTTGCCAGCGACTGTCCCCACCACATCACGCAGCGAGGAAACCACCGGAGTGTGGTTTTTGAAAGCGACCGGGATCGGGAGGTGTATCTGGATCTGGTGCAAGACAATGCGGAGGTGTGCGGTGTTGCGATCCTGGGCTATTGCCTCATGCCCAACCACGTGCACTGGATTGTGACGCCACGCGACGAGGACGGACTGGCGTCGGCTTTCGGGCGGGCGCAGTGCCGGTATTCGAACTACTTCCAGGCGAAGCGGCGCACTACGGGACACCTGTGGCAGAACCGGTTCTACAGTTGCGTACTGGGAACGGATCACCTGGTGCGGGCGATGCGGTACGTGGAGCAGAACGCAGTGCGGGGCGGGCTGGTGGGGCGGGCCGAAGAGTACGACTGGTCGAGTGCGCGAGCGCACGTGGAGGGAGTAGACCCGAGGGGTATGCTGGACCTGAGCGCCTGGCAGCGGATTGCGCCGCGCGAGGAATGGAGGGAGATTCTGCAGGCGGCGGCGGAACGGGAGGACCGGCTGGCGCTGGAGCGGGCGACGTACGCGGGCAAGGCGTACGGGGACGCGGAGTTCCGGCGGGCGATGGAATTGCGAGCTGGGCGCGAGCTCATATTGCGGGGTCCTGGGCGGCCGCGCAAGGACAGGGAGGCTGCGGCGGCAAAAACGTAAAATTGCTGACTGTCACCATTTTTCTTTCGGGCTTTAGTTGCCGAGCACCTTGCCGTAGGGCCGCAGTGAGGGGATGTTGTCGAAGGCGGCCTTCATGCCGGCGGTGATGGGAATGGCCAGCACCAGGCCGGCGCCGCCCCAGATGAGGTACCACCCCATCAGGGCGATGGTGACCACCAGCGGATTGAGATGGACACGGGCGCCCACCAGCTTGGGGTAGAGCAGGTTCAGGGCGATGAGGTGGAACACGGCCGTGGTGGAGCCGATGATGAGGTAGGCGGGCAGCCCGGTGTAGACCGTCAGCGCGGCGGCGAAGGGCGGAATGATGGCCAGCGGCAGGCCGAGATAGGGCACCAGGCTGAGGAAGCCGCTCATCGGTCCGATCACCTGCCAGTAGGGCAGTTTCACGAACCAGAAGAAGATGGCGCTGGCCAGCGACAGCACGATGCCGAGCAGGAAGTTGCCGACAAGGTAGGCGCGGGCCACGTTGGCGATGCCGTCCCAGGCGCCCTGCATGTTGCGGCGCTGGCCGTCGCTGCCGAGCAGTTCGAGGATGGAGCGGCGCATGTGGTCGCGCCAGCTCAGCAGAAAGTAAACGAGGAAGGGCACGAACGAGGCCATGAGGGCGACGTCGTAGTAGCCGGAGAGCTGCTCGAATACGGCGTTGACCAGTTGCCCGTCCTCCTGCATGATGCGCACCTCCTGCACCGGCGGCGGGCCGGGCGGCTCAGTGGGGGGCGGGGCGGCGGCGCGCCGGCGCTTCACGGTCTTTTGGGCGTCCTGCGGCTGCGGCCGGGGCTGGGCCTGTGCTCGCGCCTCGCGCAGCCGTTTCGGCACGAAGATGTCCTGCGCCGCCTTCTCGACGCCTTCGAGCTGCTGCGTGGCCGTATCCACCAGTTGCGCGACGCGGCGGCTGTAAGTGGGCAGCTCCTCCCACAGCCCCACCACCTGCATCCACAGGCCGAGGCCCAGCAGGTAGACGACGCCCAGCATCAGGCTGCAGGCCAGGAAGCTGGCGGCGCCGCGCGGCACGCGGAACTTGATGAAGGCGTTGACGACGGGTTCCAGCAGGAAGGCCAGCAGGATGGAAGCGATGAAAGTGATGAAGAAGACGCGGCCGAGGTAAAGGATGCCGCCGGCCAGCAGCAGGCTGGCCAGAATCCCGGCCACTTCCAGCGGTCCCCGACCTTGTACTGCCTTTTCCATCAGCGGCGCGCAATGATCTCCTGCAGGTTATCGCGAGTGAGGAAGAACTTCAGCGCCTGAAAGCGCCGGAAGAACTTTTCGATGGCCCGGGCGCTGAAGGCTACGATAGGGCGGCGCTCGCCGCGCGGGGCCACCTGCAGGCGGCCGCTGTCCAGGATGCGGCAACTCTGCGGCCGGGCCGAGGGCCCGACGCTCTCGGCGTGAAACATCGCCAGCACCAGCGAGTCCGGCCCCAGCACGCGGTGCACGCGGTCGAGCATGGCCTGGCCCAGCGGCGCGGGCAGGAACTGCAGCGTATCCCACAGCAGGGCGCCGTCGGCGGACTGGTCGGGCAAGTCCAGCGTGTCGTCCAGAAAGGCCTCGATGCGCGGCTCGGAAAGCTGCTGCGTGTGCCTTTCTTCCGCGCTGAAGAAGGAGTCGTAGGCGCGCAGCAGGTCCTCGGCGTAAAGGCGGTGGCCGAGACCCGTGACGTAATCCAGGTTGTGCTGGTTGATGCCGCCGAAGTCGATGATCTGGAGCCGCTCCTGGCCGCCCAGCCACTGGCTCATGCTCTCCATGGCATACGAGCGCCGGCCCCCAGGCGTCGAATCCTGGGCTGGCTGAGCCCCGGCGCCTGGCGGTAGCGGGCGGGAGCTCATCCCTTGCGGCTCTCCGGTTTGCCGTCGCCGGGCAGCAGGCTGGGCTGGGCTTCCGCCGGGGCGGCGGCGGGGGCCGGGGCCGGGGCGGGCTTGGCCGCCGCCTTGGGCGGATCCACGCGGATGGTTTCGACGTTGCCCTTGAAGTAAGCCTCGTCCTCGATCACCGGGCGCTGCGCCTTGAGGTCGCCGATGACGCGCGCGTTCTTGCGGATCTCCACGCGCTCACTGGCCTCCAGGTTGCCCTGCACGGCGCCGTGGATGACGATCTCCCGCGCCTTGACGCGGCCCTGCAACTGGCCGGTGGGCCCCACGGTCAGGCGGTTCTCCGGCAGGTCCACGTCGCCTTCCAGGCGGCCGTCGACCACCAGGTCCTCCTTGCCGCTCACCTGCCCCACCAGCGTCAGGTTCTTGCCGATCACGGCGCCGGCCCGGGTGGCCGGGTATTCGGCCTGCCGGGTGGGATAGGTTGACATCGGAATGGCCTCCTTGGAGTAATCCGCGGCTGGGCTCGCGGCTGGCGACTGACGCGGTTGATTGTCTTCTTCTTTGCGGCCCCGGTTCCACATCGTAGAAATCTCCTCGGTCAAAAGTGCTCGCCGGGCCAGGAAGGTCTGCTCCTCTCATCCCGTCCTTGCCGGATTAGTCCTATGGTAGAGGCCGGAACCAGCCCGGCGCAATCGGCTCACCTTCGCTGAGGCCGCGGCGCCTGGCCGCCTGCGCCAAGGCTACGGCGCCCAAATGTCATAATGGCAACGTGCCGAAAGTGAAGGAACTGGAATCCCGGGTGGAGCGCCTCGAGCAGCAGCTCGGCCTCTACCAGCGCGTCAGCCGCCTGATGGTTCGCGAGCTGAGCCTCGCCGAAACCCTGCAGGCCATCGCCCGCCTGGTCCAGGATTTCACGCTCTGCGACTCCTGCCTGCTGTATCTCATCGACAACGAACAACTGGTGCTCTGCGCCACCTCCAACCCGCACCCCGCCCAGATCGGCACGGTGCGGCTCAACCTCAACGAGGGTCTCACCGGCTGGGTGGCGCGCGAGCGCAAGCTGCTGGCCATCTCGTCGGAGGCCTATCGCGACCCACGTTTCAAGACGTTCAGCGAGCTGCCCGAAGACTCCTACGAGGCCTTTCTCTCCGCCCCCGTCATCGCCCGCAACCGCGTGGTCGGCGTCATCAACGTGCAACACCGCATGCCGCACCGCCACACCGGCTCCGAGATGGAGATGCTCACTACCATCGGCGAGCAGGTGGGCTGCCTGCTGGTGCTGGCCCGCATGGCGCCCACGGCGGTGGAGGCGGCCAACCACGTGGAGCTCGTGCGCACGCACGGCCACATCGCCAGCCGCGACGAAGTGAGCGCCGAGAACTGACCGCATGAAGATCTCCCGACGAGCCCTGTGCGCCGCCGTACCCTCGCTGGCCGCGGCCTGCGCGCAGGCTCATCCCCCCCGGCCCGCTCCTGCCAGGCCCGCGCCTTCACCCGATGCCGCGGAACAGCCGTTCCACGAAATCCCCGTCCTGCCGCCCGAGCCGGCCGCCCGCATCTCCGGCCGCTACGCCGGCCGCGAGTGGCGCCTCCAACGCTACGTCGACGCCGACGAAACCTCGGCCCTGCTGAACGACCTGCGCTTCGCCTCCGCCCAGCGCGGCATCGCCGTCGGCAACCTCACGCGCAAGGAGCGCGAGGAGTCGCAGGCCCTCGTCACGCGCGACGGCGGCAACACCTGGACCGCCGTCAAGCTCAAGGATTTTCCGCTCTCCCTCGCCGTCATCGATGAATCCCGCGCCTTCCTCGTCTGCCGCGACTCGCTGTGGTTCACCGGCGAGGGCGGCGTGTCCTGGGAGAAGCGCAAGCTGCCCAAGGAGGCCCGGCGCAAGCCGATGTTCCGCGCCCACTTCAGCGACGAGAAGCGCGGCTGGATCTTCGGCGGCGGCAAGACCTTTTTCACCACCTCCGACGGCGGCGTGCACTGGCAGAAGGTGCCCGAATCGGCGGCGCTGAACCTCAAGGACGAAAACACCGTCTGGACCTGGATGAATTTCGTCAGCCCCCAACTGGCGCTCATCGTCGGCTTCTCCGCCTCGCCGCCGCGCGACTCCTCGCGCTTCCCCGACTGGATGATGCCGGAGCGCGCCGCGCGCCGCGCGCTGACGCCCTCCACCACCGTGCTCGGCGAATCGCACGACGGCGGCAACACCTGGAAGATGGGCGTCACCTCGGCCTTCGGCCGCGTCTCCCGCCTGCGCACCCTCGGCACGCGCGGCTTCGTCGTCTATCACTACGGCGACGGCATGGAGTTCCCCTCCGAGGTCTACGCCATCGATCTCTCCACCGGCAAGAGCAAGCCCTTCTTCCGGCGCCGCGACCTGTGGGTGCACGACGCCGTGCCGCTTCACGACGGGGGCGCCATCGTGGCCGCCATCGAACCGCCCGGCCGGCTGCGCACTTCGCCCATCCCCGGCCGCTTGCGCATGTTCTACACGCCCACGGGCGAGCGGTGGTTCGAGATGAAGGTGGACTACCACGCCGCCGGCACGCGCGCCGTGCTCTCGCGCGTGGACGACGGCAACCTTTGGGTTGCCACCGACGAGGGCACCATTCTCCGCCTCGATATCCCTTCCTAGGAGTCCAAAATGCCGCTCACCCGCCGTACCCTGCTCGCGTCTTCCCCGCTGCTGGCGGCGCCCGCGCTGCCGGCCGCCGCCCCGGCCGCCGCGCCCGCGCGCCGCATCCGGCTGGCCGTCTCGACATACTCCTACTGGCACTTCAAGCCGGTCAGGTTCCCCATCGAGGACGTCATCGACCACGCCGCCGAGCTGGGCTTCGACGGCGTCGAGATCCTCCACCGCCAGATGCAGGACGAATCCGCGCCCTACATCAACGCCCTGAAGCGGAGGGCCTTCGAGCGCGGCTTGAGCTTTCCGCTGCTATCCATCCACCAGGACTTCGTTTTTCCGGCGCGCGACGAGCGCCAGAAACACATCGCCCACACGCGCCGCTGCCTGGAACTGGCCGCCCGCCTCGGCATTCCCTGCGTGCGGCTGAACTCCGGCCGCTGGAAGACCATCCCGTCTTTCGACGACCTCATGAAGGTGAAGGGCAACGAGCCGCCCCTGCCTGGCTACACCAATGACGACGCCATCGGCTGGTGCATCGAGTCCATCGAAAAGTTGCTGCCGGTGTGCGAACGCCTGGGCGTCATGATGGCGCTCGAAAACCACTGGGGCCTCACCACCAATATCGACACGCTGCTGCGCATCCACAAGACCGCCAATTCGCCCTGGCTCGGCATCAACATGGACACGGGCAACTACCCCGGCGATCCGTATGCGGGCATCGAGACCCTCGCCCCGCACGCCACCATCGTGCAGGCCAAGACCTACTACGGCGGCGGCGAATGGTACACGCTGGATCTCGACTACAAGCGCATCCTCGCCATCCTCCGCCGGCACAACTACGGCGGCTGGATCAGCCTGGAGATGGAGGGCAAGGAAGACGCGCGCGCCGCGGTGGCGAAGTCCTACGCGGTGCTGCGCGAAGCCATCGGCTAGGCCTGCTCGTCTTCGTCTTCCGGCAGCCGGTGCGTGAGCATGGTCTGCGAGATGTGGTCGTGCCAGGTGAGCGTCTCCTGGTCCGACATCGCCCACAGCACGCCCATGCCAGCGCTGGCCACGCTCAACCAGCCGGCGAACAGCCGCAGGAAGCGCTGCCCGCAGGTGGGGGGCAGGCCGTCGAAGCTGACCACGTTCAAGTGCGCGCCCTGCAGGCCCAGGCTCACCTGGCCGAAGGTGCACCACAGCAGTTTGTAGATGCCGGCGATCATCACCGCCGCGGCCGCGTAGGCCAGACGGAACGGCGTCTCCAGCGGCAGGAAGCCCAGGCAGAGCCGCACCGTCAGCAGAAACGCGGCCGCGAAGCCGGCAGCCAGCCCCAGGTCGAAGGCCGTGGCCATGGCGCGCAGGCGCAGCGGCGCCACCTCATAATCCGTGCGGCGATGAATTTCGCGGGTGAGCGGGCGCGAAGGAGGAGCGGGCGCGTCGAAGTCGAACGCCGACTGCCCGGTGACGGGCCTGCGGCGCGGAGTGGACCTGCCGGGCTCGGCGGGCCGGCGCGTTTCGCCCGGCGCGGCGTACTGCTCGAAGCCCACCACTTTCCGCGGCTCGCGATAAGGGAATAGGGCCGGCTGCACCGCCGCGGCGGCGCGCGCAGCGGCGGCGGGGCGCGAGGCGGCCAACCGCGGGCCCTTGGGGGCGACGCGGGCCGGGGCCGTGTCGAGCGCCGGCGCGGCTGCCGTTTCAATCACGGGGTAAGTGTCAGGCGCGGGACGCGCGTCCGCCGCCAAGCGGCGCTGGCAACGCGTGCATCGCAATTCGTCGTGGGGGTTTTCGGCTCCGCAATACCGGCAACGCATGCTCTCACCTCCAGATAGGCAAGCTCTCCGGCGGGACCTTTTCGTCCTGCCTGCCGCTCTCCGCTCCCCTAGTCTGTCTGGCCCTTTTGCGGGGCCCGGGCCTGTCTTGCAGGTCCCTCTTGGCTCGTGCTAGGGTTGAGCCTTGAGCCTTGCTTTTTTACGCCGCTGGCGTTCCGAGGCATGCGCCCGGCGGTACCGTCTTTACTTAAGTATCATAACTCCAGTGATTTGTCACGCATTTTTCCGGCAAATCCTCAGGCCCGGCGGCGCCCAGGCGGCGCGCCGGAAAACCGCGTCATCCCTCGCGCCTCTTCTCGCCCTCTGCTCCCTGGCCGCCGCGCAGATCCTTCCGCCGCGCCTGCCGGCGCGCGTCGCGGCTCCCTCCGGCCCCGAAGCGCCCCAGCAGGCCCACATCCAGCGTCCCGATCCGCCGCCTCCGGGCATCGTCGTGGTGCGCGGAATCGTGCAGAAAAGAGAGGGCGAATATTGGCGTTTGCGCCAAAATGCCGAGGTCGAATCCGCCGATTATCTCCTGCGCGCCGACGAAATCGACTATAGCGACAAGTCCGGCCTGGCCGAGGCCCGCGGCCACGTCTACTTCGCCAACCTGCAGAGCGGCGAGGAGCTGTGGGCCGACCGAGTCGATTACGACCTGAACAAAGGCAGCGGCACTTTCTACCAGGTGCACGGTTCGGCCTACGGCAAGATCGATCCCCGCCCCGGCATCCTGACCACCGGGAAACCGTTTTTGTTTAAAGGGGATTGGGCGGAAAAGCTAAAGGATCGCTACATCCTGCACGACGGCTCCATCACCAACTGCGACGACAGCAATCCATGGTGGGTTCTCACCGCCCCCACCATGGACATCATCCCCAACGACCGCGCCCTGGCCTACAAGAGCTGGTTCAAGTTGCGCGGCGTGCCGCTGCTCTACGCGCCCGTCTTCTATAAGGACCTCTCCAGCGGCGCCCGCCGCAGCGGCTTTCTCACGCCCAACATCGGCAACAGCAACCGCCGCGGCCTGATGTTCGGCCTCGGCTACTTCTGGGCCATCAACCGCAGCTACGACGTCACCTACCGCCCGCAGTACTTCACGCAGCGCGGCTTCGCCCACACCGTGGACTTCCGCGGCAAGCCCACCGCCCGCTCCGAGTTCAACGCCTATGTCTACGGCATTAACGACCGAGGCCGCCTGCTCGACGACGGCTCGCGGCAGAAGGAGGGCGGCTACCTGATGGCCATCCAGGGCAAGGCCGACCTGCGCGGCGGCTTCTACGCCCGCGGCACCTTCAACTACCTCAGCAACTTCGCCTTCCGCCAGGCCTTCACCGAGAGCTTCAACGAGGCCGTCTTCTCCGAAGTCAACAGCGCCATCCAGCTCTCGCGCGACTGGTCCACCTACCACCTGAACTTCGTCGTCACCCGCCAGGAGAACTTTCAGAGCGCCGCGCCCGGCGACACCATCCTCATCCGCAAGCTCCCGCAGGTGGAGTTCGACAGCCGCGACCGCGAACTGACCCGCAAAGTCCTGCCCGTGTGGGTTAGCTGGAACACCAGCCTTGGCCTGCTGCGCCGCTCCCAGCCGCTCTACCAGACCCGCCAGTTCGTCGAGCGCCTCGACGCCGAGCCGCGCGTCATGACCGCCCTGCGCTGGAAGGACATCCACCTGATCCCGGCCATCTCCCTGCGCAACACCTACTACGGCTCCTCTTTCCGCAATCCGCTGGAGATGAGCGAGGGCAGGGAAGTCACGGGCGACAACTTCAACCGCCTCACCCGCCAGTTCTCGGCCGACCTCATCCTGCCCTCCATCCACCGCGTCTTCAAGGCCCCGCGCTGGATGGGCGACAAGGTGAAGCACAGCATCGAGCCCCGCGCCTATTTCAAGACCGTGGCCGGCGTCAACGACTTCCAGCGCATCATCCGCTTCGACGAGACCGAGCTGCTCGCCAACACCACCGAAGTCGAATTCTCCGTCGTCAACCGGCTCTGGACCAAGTCCCGCGACGGGCAGGTGCGCGACTGGATGAGATGGGAGGTCCGCCAGCGCCGCTTCTTCGATCCCGACTTCGGCGGCGCGCTGGTGCGCGGCCAGCGCAACGTCTTTCTCAGTTCCACCGAGCTCACCGCCTACGCCTTCCTCGACCAGGCGCGCCGCTACTCTCCGGTGGTGAACAGCCTGCGCGCGCAGCCGCTCGATCGGCTCGGCCTCGAGTGGCGCGGCGACTATGACCCGCTGCGCGGCCGCTTCACCAACAGCAGCGTCACCGTGGACACCCGCTCCGAGACGTACTTCCTCTCGCTCGGACACACCAAGATCTCCTGCGTCCCGCTGGTCGGGCTCGACCCCGCACAGCGCGACACCTTCTGCGCCGACGCGCCCTCCGGGCAGCTTCTGGCCCCGGCCTCCAACCAACTGCGCGCCACCGTCGGCCTGGGCAACGAAAACCGCCGCGGCTGGAACGCCGGCGTCTACGTCGCCTACGACTACGCCACCAGCATTCTGCAGTACGTCAACACGCAGATCACCTACAACACCAGTTGCTGCGCCTTCAGCGGCCAGTACCGCCGCTTCAACTTCGGCACCCGCAGCGGTGAAAACCAGTTCCGCGTGGCAATGGTCATCGCCAACATCGGCAGCTTTGGCACGCTGAAGCGGCAGGAACGGTTGTTCTGACAGGAAAAGCCCGGCCGCGCGGGCCGGGCTCGAGTGGTTGCGGGATCAGTCTTACAGGCCGGGGCCGAGCAGGCTCGACAGCCTGGCGTCGAGCTCCGAGATGCGCGCCGTCAGGTCTTCGTAATCGCGCTCCAGTTGCTTCACCTGGTCGGCCAGGTGCAGGCAGGCCAGCACCGCGACGCGCGACGGATCCGAGCCCGCGCTGCGCGAAGCGATCTGGTTCATCAGCGAATCCACCGCGTCGGCCAGGGCTTCCGTCTCCCCCGGCTCGCCGGACGAGCGCAGCGTGTAGGGCTGCTGGAAGATCGTGACCCGAACCAGCTTTTTCTCGTTCGATGCGCCATCCACGGCCATGCGTCCTCTTAATTCTCGGACAACAGGTCCATCTGCTCCACCTGGTTGAGCAGCGTCTTGATGCGCGAGGCGGCCTGCTTCTGGCGGTTTCTCAGCGCCTCGGCCTCTTCCTGGTACTGCTTGATCTCCTGGCGCGCCGACTGCGCCACGCTCATCGCCGCGTCGCGCTCGTCCAGCGCGCCGCGGAGCTGGCTCTCCAGCTCCGCGGTCCGCTGTTTCAAACCGGAGATGACATCACAAACCGATCCCAGACGCGATTCGAGCCGTGACAGGACGTCTTCTTCGTCTTCCCGGATGGGGTTCATGGCGTTCCTCTTTCAGGAGCTCAGGCCAGGGCGGCCTTCGCCTTGCCCACCAGGGAGGCGAACGCCGCGGGTTCATTGGCGGCGAGGTCCGCCAGCATCTTGCGGTTCAGCTCGATCTGCGCCTTCTTCAGGCCGCCGATGAACTTCGAATAGCTGATGCCGTTGGACCGGCAGCCGGCGTTGATGCGCAGGATGAACAGCGCGCGGTATTCGCGCTTCTTGCGGCGCCGCCCGATGTAGGCGTAGCGCAGCGCCTTCTCCACCGCTTCCTGAGCCGCGCGGTACAGCTTGCTCTTCGTCAGGAAGTAGCCTTGCGCCAGTTTGAGGGTTTTCCGCCGGGCATCGCGGCGGTTGGTCGATCGTTTAACTCTCGGCACGTTTCGTCTCCTTCGATGGATCGAGTCTTACCCGGCCTGCGGTTGCGGTCATCCTTGTCTGGGAAGACCCCGCGGGGCCGGGGTTGCGGCGGCGGCTCGGGCACATGCCTGTAGCTCCGGCTCGCACGCCTGGTTGGCCCCTAGTAGGGCAGCATCTCCAACAGCTTCGCCTGGTCGGCCTTGTCGGCCACCGTCGATTGGTGGAGCTGACGCTTGCGCGAACGGGTCTTCGAAGTCAGAATGTGGCGGGCGAACGCCTTGTTGCGTACCACTTTGCCGGTTCCGGTCTTCTTGAACCGCTTCGACGCGCCTTTGTGGGTCTTCAGCTTCAGCTTTGCCATGTTGTTGTCCTGGTGCCTCGCCCTCTGGAAAGTGTGGGGGCGCGGACACTTCTGTGATTATAGCATGCGCGCCCGTGGCGCTAAGTCCTTATTCCAGCGGTTCGAACAGCAGGTTCGTGGTGGTGGTGAAGTGGCGGTATTTCGAGTACTGCTGCTCCGTGCGGTACACCACCATCTGGCCATCCGCTTTTCTCTTTCCTTCGCTGCGGATCCGCCGCAGCAGCCACACTCCGTCCAACTGTGTGCTGACCACCTCCGTCACGGTGCCCTTGCGCGACGAGTCGAAGTCGAACAACTGCGTGGCCACCGCCCGCACCGGGAAGCGCGTCTCCTTGTCGATCCAATAGCGCAGCTTCTGGCTCAGGCTCCACTGCGACCGCCGCTTCGGTTTCGGCGTGCCCTTGCGCGGCGCCGTATCCACCACCCAGCACGGCCGCCCCTCGTAGGTTTCTTCGCCCGCCAGGACCCCGTCGTGGTGCTCCAGCACGATGCCTGAGTCGATCTTGAACCGGTTCTCCTCGGCCGCGAAGTAGCGCTTGCGGCGCTCGGCCAGCGCCGTCTCGCGCCGGAACTTCTCCACCTCGCGGTAGCGCTTCTCCTCGTAGGCTGCATCCACGCCGGTCAGCGGCACGCCGTCCTGCTCGATCTTGCGGTGGTAGGGCTCGCCTTCGAGGATGCTCACTTCGTAGGCCGCCCGCGTGTCGCGCCGGAAGCGGCCGCCGGGCAGTTGCTCGGTGTAGTGGATGTCCTCGCGGTAGACGAAAAGGGCGGCCCCGCGGCGGTTGGCCTTCTCGGCGGCGGCCATCGATTCGAGCAATTGGCGCGGCTCAGGCGTCTGCGCTGCCGCGCACAGTCCGAACACCACCAGCCCGGCGGCTATTGATTGTCCCTGTATTCCTCGAGCCACGCCATTTGTATCGCTTCGAGCTTGGCTTCGTTGGACTTGTGCGGGTCGTCTTCGAAACCCTCCAGCTCCGTCACCATCTTATGCAAATCCGTGAAGCGGACCGATAGCGGGTCGACGCCCGGGTGCGCCTCGTAGAGCGCGATGGCAATGTCTTCGAAATCGCTCCAGGTCATGGAAGCCTCCTCGCGCGCGTCATATCCTGGTGCCCTTCAGCGCTTCGCGCACCGCCGTGTTCATCATGCTCTCGGCCAGCTTGCGCGTGGCATGGTCCAGCTTCTCGATGCGGCTGCGGATCAGGTGGTGGTCGTCGCCGTGGTAGACCATCTGCAGTTCGTTGAGAGCCAGGTCGATGGAGGCGCGCTCGCCGTCGTCGAGCCGCAGCCAAGCGCCGCTGGCGCGCGCCTTCTCCACCGCCGCCAGGATGCTGTCGGCCTCCACTTGCGCCTCGCGCACCTGCCGCGCGCGGAAGTCCTCTTCGGCCTTGTCGTAGGCCTCCACGATCATCGCTTCCACCTGCGCGTCGGTCAGGCCGTAGCTGGGCTTCACCTCCACGCTCTGCTCCTTGCCGCTGCGCAGCTCGCGCGCCGTCACGTTCAGGATGCCGTTGGCGTCGATCATGAAGCGCACCTCGACCCGCGCCATGCCGGCCGGCATCGGGTCGATGCCCTTCAGGTCGAAGCGCGCCAGCGACCGGCAGTCCTTCACCAGCTCGCGCTCGCCCTGCAGCACGTGGATCAGCACGTTCTGCTGCCCGTCCACAGACGTCGTGAACACCTCGGTGGCCGACGCCGGAATCGTCGAGTTGCGGTGGATCAGCTTCGACACCACGCCGCCCATGGTCTCGATGCCCAGCGACAGCGGCGTCACGTCCAGCAGCAGCTTATCTTCGACGTCGCCCGAAAGAATGGCGGCCTGCACCGCCGCGCCCAGCGCCACCACCTCGTCCGGGTTCAGCTCCGTGTGCGGCTTGGCGCGGAACAGCACCTCCACGGCCGAGCGCACGAGCGGGATGCGCGTCGAGCCGCCGACCATCACCACTTCGTCGATCTGCTCCGGCTCCAGGCCCGCGTCCCGCATCGCCTGCCGGCACGGTCCCAGCGTGCGGTCCACGATGTCGCGGATCAGGCTTTCGAACAGGTCGCGCGCGATCTCGCGCTGGTAGCGCTTCCCTTCGAACTCCACGTCGATGACGGCCGTGGGCACGAACGACAGCTTTTCCTTGGCCTCGATCACGGCCCGGCGCACGGTCTGCACCGCCTCGCCGCGGCCGCTCACGTCCTGGCCCCACTCGGTGGCGATGTCTTCCAGCGCGATGGCCAGCAGGCGGTTGTCGATGTCGTCGCCGCCCAGGTGCGTGTCGCCGTTGGTGGCCAGCACCTCGAAGATGCCTTCCCGCAGCCGCAGGATGGAGATGTCGAACGTGCCGCCGCCCAGGTCGTACACCGCCACCACGCCGTCGTTGCGCTTGTCCAGCCCGTAGGCCAGCGAGGCCGCCGTCGGCTCGTTCACCAGCCGCAGCACTTCCAGTCCCGCAATGCGCCCGGCGTCCTTGGTGGCCTGCCGCTGTGCGTCGTTGAAGTAGGCCGGCACGGTGATGACGGCCTGCGTCACCTCCTCGCCCAGGTACTCTTCCGCCCGCTTCTTCAACTCGCGCAGCACCTGCGCCGAAATCTCGGGGGGCGTGAACCGCCGTCCGCCCAGCTCCAGCCGGATCACCTGCTCGCTGCCCTCGGCGATGCGGAACGGGAACAGCTTCAGCTCCTCGCGCACGTCCTCCACGCCGCGGCCCATCAGCCGCTTCACGGAGTAGACGGTGCGCTCCGGCCGGTCGATCAGCAGGCGGCGCGCCGCCTCGCCCACCACGAAGCCGTTGCCGTCGTTCAGGCTCACCACGCTCGGCACCAGGCGGCTCGCGTCGGCGCCGGGGATCACCTCCGGCCCGGTGACATCCATGAAGGCCACCAGCGAGTTGGTGGTGCCCAGGTCGATGCCGACGATGCGCTTGCGCCGGGCCGCGGAAAAGTCGATTTGAAAAGTGCTCATGGCTGTTGGCGCAACCCTTCAGGCGTTGCGCGAGGAAAGCTGCCGGTCCACTTCGTTCACCAGGTTCCGGATGTAGCGCCGGCGGTGCAGCGCGCTCTTGATCTCTTCGAGCACCTCCGCCTTGCCGCCGTCGTCCGGCCGCGTGTCGTGGCGCTGGAACTTCGTTTCCAGCGCGGCGTCGATGGCGGCCAGCATCTCCAGAAACCGGCGGCGCATCTCATCGAGCTGCGGCAGGACGCCGTCGTCGCCCATCCTCAGCTCATCCAGCGCCATGTTCAGCTCGAAGACCTCTTCGAGCAGCTCCGGCGGAACGTCCTTGCTGCGCTGCTCGCCGATCTCGTAGCCGGCCTCCTTCAGAACGTATTCGGCCCGCCGGATGGGGTCGCGCAGCACGCGATAGGCGTCGTTGAGGATCGACGAGGCTTCCAGCGAGTAGCGCCTCTCCTGCTCGCTGCGCCGCGTGAAGCGGTCCGGGTGCAGCAGCCGGCTCATCGAATAGAACCGGTTCTGCAACTCGTCCGTGTCCACCGACAGCGTGCGCGGCAAGCCGAAAAACGCGTAGTAGTCCGGGATGGGCGCCTGCAGCGAGTTGCAGTACCGGCAGAACAGCGACCCGGCGTCGGCCGACCCGCACTGCCAGCAGTTGTGCTCGTGGTCCATTACGCCGAGAAAGACGACCCGCAGCCGCAGCTCTTCGTCGCGTGGGGGTTGTCGAAAGCGAACCCCGACTGCATCAGCGACTCTTTGTAGTCGAGCGTCATGCCGTCCAGGAACACCATGCTCTTCGGGTCCACGAACACCTGCACGTCCTCGAACTGAAACACGTGGTCGGTGGGGCGCGGCTTGGGCTCGAACCGGAACTGGTAGCTCAGCCCGGAACAGCCGCCGCCGAGCACACCCAGCCTGAGACCGCCGCTCACGCCCTGCCTGGCGAACGCCGTCCGGATCTTCTCCACCGCTTTCGGTGTCACTTGAATTTCGGCCATAACCGCTTCCTGACTTCGATACTGCGCGAGGCCCGCGCGCGGGCCTCTCCTACCAGCTTACGCCGTCTGCGCCGTCTCCGCCGCCACGCCGTTCTTGGTCTTGTAGTCGCTGATGGCCGCCTTGATGGCGTCCTCGGCCAGCACCGAGCAGTGGATCTTCACCGGCGGCAGGCTCAGCTCGTTCACGATCTCCGTGTTCTTGATCGCCAGCGCCTCGTCCACCGTGCGGCCCTTCAGCATCTCCGTGGCCAGAGACGAGCTGGCGATGGCCGAGCCGCAGCCGAACGTCTTGAACTTGGCGTCCTCGATGATGCCCGTCGCCGGGTTCACCTTGATCTGCAGCTTCATCACGTCGCCGCATTCCGGCGCGCCCACCAGCCCGGTGCCCACCTGGGGATCCTGCTTGTCCAGGCTGCCCACGTTGCGCGGGTGGTTGTAGTGGTCCAGAACCTTGTCGCTATATGCCATTGCGTTTTCTCGTCCCCTTCTGAAGTATTGGATGACTGCCCGTCGCGCGGCGCGTCAAACCTCAGTGCGCCGGCCATTCGACCTTCGTCAGGTCGATGCCTTCTTTCACCATCTCGTACAGCGGCGACAGCTCGCGCAGTTTCTTCACCACGTCGATCACCTTCGCCGCCGTGTAGTCGATCTCCTCTTCCGTCGTGAACCGGCCGATGCCGAAACGGATGGAGGAGTGGGCCAGGTCGTCGCCGGCGCCCAGCGCCTTCAGCACATAGCTCGGCTCGAGCGTCGCCGACGTGCACGCCGACCCGCTCGACACCGCGATGTCGTTGATGCCCATCAGCAGGCTCTCGCCTTCCACGTAGGCGAAGCTGATGTTCAGGTTGTGCGGCAGCCGCCGCTCCATCGTGCCGTTGATGTAGACCTCGTCGAGCTCGGCCATCAGCTTGTCCTTCAGCCGGTCGCGCAGCGCGCGGTGCTGGGCCGATTCCCCGGCCATCAGTTGGTTGGCCAGCTCCGCCGCCTTGCCCAGCCCCACGATGCCCGGGACGTTGAGAGTGCCCGACCGCATGCCGCGCTCGTGCCCGCCGCCGTCCATCTGCGCCGTCAACTGCACGCGCGGGTTCTTGCGCCGCACGTACAGCGCGCCCACGCCCTTCGGCCCGTACATCTTGTGGCCGCTCAGGCTCATCAGGTCGATGTTGTCGGCCAGCACGTTCACCGGGATCTTGCCCACCGCCTGCGTCGCGTCGGTGTGCAGCAGCACGCCCCGCTCGCGGCAGATTCCGGCGATCGCCGGAATGTCCTGCAACGTGCCGATCTCGTTGTTGCCGTACATGATGCTCACCAGGACCGTCTTGTCCGTGATGGCCTCTTTCAGCATGTCCAGATCGATCAGCCCGTCGGCCTGCACCGGCAGGTAGGTCACCCGGCAGCCGCGCTTCTCCAGCCGCTTGCAGGTGTCCAGCACCGCCTTGTGCTCGGTGGCCGCCGTGATGATGTGGTTGCCCTTCTGCGAGTACATCTCGGCGACGCCCTTGATGGCCAGGTTGTTCGATTCCGTCGCCCCGCTGGTGAAGACGATCTCTTTCGCCGTCGCCCCAATCAGCTCCGCCACTTGTTTCCGGGCCTTCTCCACCGCCTCTTCGGCCACCCAGCCGAAGGCGTGGTTGCGGCTGGCCGCGTTGCCGAAGCTTTCCAGGAAGTACGGCATCATCGCCTCCAGGACCCGCGGGTCCAGCGGCGTCGTCGCGTGATTGTCCAGATAGATCGGGAATTTCAGCATGCTTCTCGCTTCCTCGCTTAACTCGTCAATACGCTCAGTCCCACTCGCCCGGCGCCCGGCGCTGCTCCCGCCGCCGCCGCGTCCTCTTCGCTGGAGAGGTCGGATATCGTGATGCTGTCCAGCAGCCTCAGGATTCCCTCGTGCACTTTCCTCAACGGCTCCCGCACCGTGCACTGGTTCGTCAGCTCGCATGCGCCGCCCTGCCGCGACAGGCACGTCGTCAGAATAATCGGACCGTCGATGGCCCGGATCACCTCGAGCGCCGTGATCTCGGACGGGTCCCGCGCCAGGCGGTATCCGCCGTTCGTCCCCTGCTCCGATACCAGGAACCCCTCGCGCACCATCTTCTGCAGCACCTTGGCCAGGATCGGCACCGGAATCCGGTAGGCCTCGGCCATCTCCTTCGCGCTCGCCGGCCGGGTGCGGCCGTGCAGCGCCAGGTGCTTCAGGCTGATCAGCCCGTAATCGGCTTTTCTGGTGAGCTTCAGCATCCCTTTGGTATCTAGGACTGATTCGGTCCCAGATCCAAGATAACATCTGCTCAGGAACCCGTCAACCCGCCCATCTGGATATTTTTCAATCTCTTAATTTCCGACCAGGTTGGTCCGCTATCGGACCCGGGCGGGCTGTTGACAAACGTCCAACACCACCCAAACATGGTAAGATGACTGTCTGCCGATAAGTCGTTGAGAAGCCGATGATTCGCCTCTTTAGAATCTCCCTGCCCGTCTCGCTCATCGGCCTGATCCTCTCCGAAACGCTGTTAGGGTTCCTTTGCTATCTCGTTGCCTTCGCCCTGGTGGGCGACGTGGACGTGGAGTTCTTCCTCCTGTTTGAAGGCGGCGCCGAGCGCACCGGCGCCGTGGTGGCCAGCATCCTGCTGGGCGCCTACTTCAACGACCTCTACTCCGAGATCAAAATCATGTCGCGCCTGCGCCTCGTCCAGCAGTACTGCCTGGTACTCGGCGTGGCGTTTCTCACGCAGGCGCTGCTCGGCTACGTCTATCCCGACCTGATCCTTGGCCGCTGGCAGATGATGATCGGCAGCGCCTTCGCGCTCGTCCTGCTGCCGGCCTGGCGCCTGCTCTACGGCGTCGTCGTCCTGCAGGTCTGGTACCGGGAGCGGGTTCTCTTCCTAGGCGCAAACCGCAATGTCCAGACCATCGCCTACACCATCCACGACCGCCCCCACCTCGCCATGGCCAGCGTCGGCTACCTCGCGCCGGAGCCCGCCGCCGAGGACTATCCCGGCCTGGGCCCGTGGCTCGGCGGCCTGGGCCAGTTGAACGATACCTGCGACTCGTTCAAACCCGACCTCATCGTGGTCGGCCTCGACGAGCGCCGCGGCCAGATGCCGGTTTCCGAGCTCCTCGCCCTGCGCCTGCGCGGCGCCGCCATCGAGTACGCCTCGTCGCTCTACGAGCGCGTCATGTGGCGCATGCCGGTGGACGCTCTGCGGCCCTCGCACCTCATCTTCTCCAGTCAGCTCGGGCCCAACCGCCGCAACCTCCTGCTGCAGCGCGCCTACTCCTACCTGATCGCCGCCGCCGGCATCCTCATCACTCTCCCCCTGCTCGCCGCCGTCTGGCTGGCCGTCCGCCTCACTTCCCACGGGCCCGCCATCTACCGCCAGCGGCGCGTCGGCCTCCACGGCAAGGTCTTCGAGGTTTTCAAGTTCCGCTCCATGTACATCGACGCCGAGGCGCGCACCGGCGCCGTCTGGGCCGTCAGGAACGATCCGCGCATCACGCCGCTGGGCCGCTGGCTGCGCAAGCTCCGCCTCGACGAGTTGCCCCAGTTCTTCAACGTCCTGCGCGGCGAGATGTCCATCGTCGGCCCCCGCCCCGAGCGCCCAGAGTTCGTCCGCGTCCTCACCGAACAGATCCCCTTCTACGGCCAGCGCCACGTCATCCTGCCCGGCATCACCGGCTGGGCCCAGATCAACCACAAGTACGGCGACACCATCGAAGACACCGTCACCAAGCTCGAGTTCGACCTCTTCTACCTGAAGCACCTCAGCCTCTCGCTCGACCTCTACGTCCTCTTCCACACCGTCAAGGTCATGCTCCTCAGCCGCGGCTCGCAGTAGCTCGATTGACCCCGCCCGCGCCCGTTCTCTACAATCA
>DAHVTI010000146.1 GCA_027324255.1 Bryobacterales bacterium
CCTTCCTGCCTCGATCTGATCGCGCTGCTACGGAAGGAAATGGTGGAGAGCCCCGATCTGATCGAGCAGTTCAGCACGAAAGTGACCGATTCAGGTCTCATCGCCGCGGCTGCCGCGTAAAGGAATGTAGAAACTCGAGACAAAGGCCGGCCAGTCCGTTGGGACTGCCGGCCTTTGCGTTGTCTGTTGAGGGGGGCGTTTAGCGGCGCCGGCGGTCGCGGCCGCCGCGGTCGCCGCGGTCACTCCGCTCGGAGCGCTCGGGACGGTCGGCGCCGGGGTCCTTCACGACGATCTCGTGATCGCCCTCGGCCGGTGCACCGGTGCTGCCGCCCTTCAGCTTTTCGCGCTGCTCCCTCAGCACAGCCCTGCGGCTGAGCTTGATCTTGTTGCCTTCGAGCGCCAGCACCTTGACGAGAATCTGGTCGCCTTCGTTCAGCTCGTCGCGAACGTTCTTGACGCGGTTCTCGCTGATCTCGGAGATGTGCAGCAGGCCGTCGGTGCCGGGGAAGATTTCCACGAAAGCGCCGAAGTCGGCGATGCGGACCACCTTGCCGAGGTAGGTCTTGCCCACTTCGGCGACCGCGGCGATGTCGGACACCATCTGCATGGCGCGCTTGGCCGAATCGCCGTCGGAGGCGAAGATGTTGACGGTGCCGTCGTCGTGCACGTCGATCTTGACGCCGGTCTGGTCGATGATGCCGCGGATGACCTTGCCTCCCGGCCCGATGATCTCGCGGATCTTGTCGGTGGGCACGGTGACGGTGTAGATGCGCGGCGCGTAGATGCTCATCTCGGCGCGCGGCTCGGAGATGGCTTCCTGCATCTTGTCGAGCAGGAACATGCGGGCGCGGTGCGCCTGTTCAAGCGCCTCGCGCATGATCACCGTGCTGACGTTGGGCACCTTGATGTCCATCTGCAGGCCGGTGACGCCTTCGCGCGTTCCGGACACCTTGAAGTCCATGTCGCCGTAGTGGTCTTCGGCGCCGGCGATGTCGGTGAGGATGGCATACTTGTCGCCTTCCATCACCAGGCCCATCGCGATGCCGGCCACCGGGGCCTTGATCTTCACGCCCGCGTCCATCAGCGCCAGGGTGGCGCCGCAGACGGTGGCCATGGACGAGGAGCCATTGGACTCAAGGATGTCGCTGACGATGCGGAGCGTGTAGGGGAAGTCCGTGTCGGGCGGAATCATCGGCAGGATGGAGCGTTCCGCCAGCGCGCCGTGGCCCACTTCGCGGCGGCCGGGGCCGCGCATGAAGCCTACTTCGCCCACCGAAAACGGCGGGAAGTTGTAGTGCAGCATCAGGCGCTTGGAGGTCTCCTGCAGGTTCAGGGTCTCCAGCCGCTGCTCGTCTTCCTTGGTGCCGAGCGTGGTGGTGACCAGTGCCTGCGTCTCGCCGCGGGTGAACAGCGCCGAGCCGTGAACGCGCGGCAGCACGCCCACTTCGATGCCGATCGGCCGGATCTCGTCAAACGCCCGGCGGTCCGGACGCTGTTTCTGTTCCAGCATCTCGGTGCGGAAGATCTTCTCGCGCAGCGCCTCGAAGCAGTTCTTCGCTTCGATGACGTCGGCGTCTTCGGTGTAGAGCGCCAGGGCTGCCTTCTGCAGTTCGGAGATCTTGGCGTAGCTCTCGGTCTTGCCGTACTTCTTCGTATTGAGCGCGTCGGCCAGGCGCTCGGCGGCCAGGGCTTCCACCTTGCTGTAGATTTCGGCGTTGCGCACCGGCGGAGTGAAGCTGCGCTTGGCCTTGCCGGTCACCGACATCAGCTCACGGATGCCGGCATTCATCTTGCGGCAGCACTCGTGGCCCCACTCGATGGCGGCCAGGATCTGCTCTTCGGTGGCTTCCTGCGCGCCCGCTTCCACCATCACGATGCCGGAGTCGGTGCCGGCCACCACGATGTTGACCTTGGCGCCGGCCTGCTGCTCGTAAGAGGGGAACGCGATGAACTCATCGCCCACCAGGCTGACGCGCAGGCCGCTGATGACGTGTTCGAACGGGATGTCGGAGATGGCCAGGGCGGCGCCGGAGCCGAGGATCGCCATGGTGGCCGGGTCGGTGTCCGGCGAAGCCGACAGCACCATGCTGATGATCTGCGTTTCGCAGGTGTAGCCCTCCGGGAAGAGCGGCCGCAGCGGCCGGTCCACCAGGCGGGAGGTGAGAATTTCGCGGTCGCTCGGGCGGCCTTCGCGCTTCAAGTAGCCGCCGGGAATGCGTCCCGCGGCGTAGGTGTACTCACGGTAGTCCACCGTGAGCGGGAAAAACGCCGCGTTCGGCTTCGGCTCCGTATTGGAGCACGCGCTGCTGAGAACCACGGTGTCGCCGATGGTGACGAGGACGGCGCCGTGCGCCTGCTTCGCCATTCTGCCGGTTTCAAGTTTAAGAATTCGACCCCCAAGGTCGATGGTCACGGAATGTGTCATTTCATTTCTCCCAGGTCTGCCGCGTCTCTTGCCGGCAGGCCGTGCGGTATTTGCATGTCGTTGGAATCGTGTCGGAACATACGGGCGGGGAGGGATGAGCCCTTCTGGCGGGAGTCGGACGGCGCACTGAGAGCAGTCCAGGCACACAGGCCCTTCGGATAGACGTCCGTCGGATAGGCTCGTGCCATGTCGGAAAAATCCAGGTTGGGACCCGCGCAAGCCCGGACCTCGGGCTTGCGCTCAGGAAGGAGAACGCGAGCTAGCGGCGGATGCCGAGACTCACGATCAATGCCTTGTAGCGTTCCGGGCTCCGGCTCTTCAGATAGTCGAGCAGGCGGCGGCGGCGCGCCACCATCGTGAGCAGCCCGCGGCGGCTGTGGTGGTCCTTCTTGTGCGTCTTAAAATGCTCGGTGAGCAGAAGGATGTTCTGGCTCAAGAGAGCGATCTGGACTTCCGGCGACCCCGTATCGGTCTTGTGGACGCGGTACTTGGTGATCGTGTTGGTTTTGGCTTCAGCGGCCAGTGCCATTATCTAAAACACACTCCTCGTCTTACGTTCGTTTCGGTACTGCTTCAGAATAGCACACATCCAGCGCTTCCGCCGCCTCGCCTTCCACCCGCGGCCCAACTTCCACCCGCGCCCTGGGCCGGCCGCTAAGCCTTCCTGTAACCCGCCGCCTCTTCGTAACCGCGCGCCGCGTGGTAAATCAGCAGGTCAAAGAACCGGCCCAATTGCAGTTCCAGTTCCTCTTCGGCGTAAAGGTCCACACTCGTCTGGACAAAGGCCTCGTCCCGGATGTAGTCCAGCGTCGCATCCTTCATCAACTGCACGGACCGCAGGCTCTCGCTCAGCGGGATGCCAGCCGCAAACCTGTCGCGCCCGACTTTCTCGTACAGCCGCGCAATCTCCTCCTCGGAACTCGAGACGAGCCAATGGCCCAGGTTGTGCAGCACCCTCCGGCAGGTGTCGGTGATCTCGGAATCGGGGGTCCGGCTGATATGCGGGAGGCCGTGCTGCTGCCGCAGCCTCCTCATGAACTTGCCGCTGATCGCCTCCCAGTGATCCTCAATCTGGTGAACCAGCTTCGCGGATACCATCGCTACCTCCAGTCCTGCCTTTAGGTACGCCGATTTTTCACTGGAGTCAAGGCCCCGCGCGCCCCGGCTATCGCACCCGGATCCACCCGTTGGCCATCACCCGGCGGCGCGATCCGTTCACGGCAAATTCCTGCTCGGCGGACCGGAAGTTATACACCACAAAGCTCTTGTCGAACAGGTAGAGGCCCACGCCCGCGGGCGCGGTGAACCGCACTCCCAGGGGCTCGAGCAGAGGAGCGCGAAGCAAGCCTGCGGCCTCCCGCGGCAACTCCGACAGCCCGAGTTTCAGGGGCGGGAGCAGGAGTTCCTTGGCCTGCGCGTAGTCGGCATCGGAGAACGTCCGCAGATTGTAGACCAGCAGCTTTCCGCCGCCTGTTCGCTGCGAGGTCAACACCGGAGCCGCCGGGCTGTTCACCAGCAACAGCGCACGGCCGGCCTTGAGCCCTCCATCCACTTCGAGCCCTCGTGCCAGCACCACTTTCGCTCCGGCGGCCGACAGTTCAGCGGCCAGCGCGGGCTGAGGCTCCGGCGACAGCTCTACACCGGCCTGGGCCGCCAAACCGGGCAGCGCGCGGAGCAAAGCCGGCGTCACAGCCACGGTGGCTCCACGCTTCAGGCTCGCCGCCAGCTTCTCCGCGAGCCGCGCGTCGTGCGCCGCCTGCCGTCCGAGGAACACCACGGGCGAATGCGCGGGATAGACCGCCACCGGCAGCACCGAGATGCCGTTCAGCGCCAGATAGTCCATCAGGAAGCGGTTATCACCCGCCGAGCTGTTGACGGGCTTGTAAAAGGGGACGCCGCGCCGCTGCGCGCCTTGCACTCGTTGCGCCAACTCTTTCAGTTCAGGCAGCTTCCGTGCCAGCAACTCGTCGCCGGGATGGCCTTCCATCAGGTCGCCCAGGTGAAACAGAGTCAGTTCCCGGGCTCCGGCCAGGACGCTCTGAAAAGCCTGGTCCACGAAGTTCTGGGCGGTGGATTCAATGTGGTCGAACCACGCGCCGCGGAGTTTGTCCCCGTTCACCGACCGCAGCCAGCTCCAGTTCACATACCCTTCGGTCGGCGCCACAAAGCCCATCCGCGCCGTCTCGGGGTTGCGAACCTCGGTGCCCGCCCATAATGCCGGGAACGCTGCGCCCATGCGCGCCGGCTCATAGCCGTAGCGGTCGAACAGGTCGTACCACTGCGGGAATTTCATGATCAGGCGAACGCGCGGATTCACCCGGCGCGCCGGCGCGAGCATCATCGGCTCGATCAGCCCCACCAGCATTTCCCGCCGGTACTCCTCCCAACTCCGGCAGCCGCGGGCTTTTTGCGAAGCCTCGGAGGTGTCGCCGGTGCAATAAAAATCGTCGATGATGATCTCGTCGAAGATGGCCGCGTTCTCTGCGAAGAACCGGCTGATGCCCTCGCGGGTTTTCGGGTCTTCGAAATTCAGCCAGGAGTAGCCCTCGTTTTGCCGCACGCCGAATGTTTTGCCCGGCACGGTGGCGATGGCCCCGGTGGTTTCGATGCCCTTCTGCCGGAAATGTGCCCGCAGCCGGCGCAACAGCCCCGGCGGGACATATTCATCGCCGCGCCGGCCCTCCAGAAAGATCCGCGACACCTGGAGGCGGGCCAGGGCCGCCTCGGCTTTCGCCCGGCTCTCTTCCCGGGCCAGGTAGCGCATGACGCCGCCGGCCGTCGCAAACACGCTCACCCGGAGCGGTTCCTGGGCGCAGGCCAGCGTCGAGATGAGAATTGCAGCGATGAATCTCATTGGTAGAACTATAGCGCGGTACCGGCATGTGCCAGCCCGTTTCTATTTTCCCCTTTCAAACCGTGCGTGCCGTTTTCCGGCACACGGCTTAACGATGATCTTCTTGGCGTGGCTTGCGCCGGGTATTTCACGGTGCCCATCAATCTGTGCAAACCCATCCCGTAGAGCTGATCGCCGGTGAATGGCGCTCGCTTCGTAGGCCGCTGCCCGCCCCGCCGGTATTGCCAGCCGCGCAGGCGCTTCACCACAAAACTGTCCATCTTGTTAAATTCCCGGTCGGCATTCCCCGTTCGGAAATAGTTTCCCCAGCCGCGAAGCACGGGCGTCAGTTCCGCGATGATCTGCTTCACTTCCTTCCCGCTGTGCCGCTTGCTGGTCAACTCTCGCACCCGGTCCCGGAGTCTCTTCGTCGCCTTTGGGCTTGGCCATCGCTGCGTGTAATACCGGCGAGGGTTCCGCTGGATGCTCCGCTTCTTCCGAATCGTGCATCCCAGGAATACGAAGCTCTCCTTCCCATGTCTCAAGTCCACCAGTCGCGTCTTCGCTGGATGCAGCGTCAGATCCAGCCGGCTCATCACCAGCCCGATCCGCCGAAGCGCTTCCCTGGCCTGCGACTCCGTCCGGCACATTGCCACGAAATCGTCGGCATATCGGACCAGTACTCCAAGCTGGCCACACCGCGCCGCCCAGATCCGATCCAACTTGTTCAGGTAAATGTTGGCCAGCAACGGCGAGATCACTCCGCCCTGCGGGGTTCCCGCCAGCGTTTCCCTCACCGTCCCGTCCTCCAACACTCCGCACTCCAGCCATTGACGAATCAACTTCAGCACCCTGCGATCCGAGATCCGCTCCTTCACCAACTCCATCAGGGTCTCCTTCTGGATGTTGTCAAAGTAGCCTTGAATGTCCGCATCGACCACGAAGTTGCATCCCTGGTTGCCCGCCACGCGGATCGCTTCCAGGGCTTGCGTCGCGCTCTTCTTCGGACGGAAGCCATAACTGCACGGCTGGAAGTCCGCCTCGAAGACCGGCTCGATCACTATCTTCGCCGCCATCTGCACCACTCGATCCCGTACCGTCGGAATCCCCAATGGCCGCTGCTTCCCATCTGCTTTCGGAATGTACCGCCGCTTCACCGGGGAAGGACGGTACCGGCCTGCCCGCAGCACCGCCTGAATCTCAGCCAAAAACTCTCCCGGCCCTCGTTGTTCGATGGCCCGGATCGTTTCCGCATCGACACCTGCCGCGCCGCCGTTGCCGCGCACCCGCCTCCATGCTTCCCACAAGACGTCACTCCTGTAGATCCGGTCGTACAACGCATGGAAGCGCCGTGTCCTACTCTGCTTGGCGCACACCCATAGCTTGCGTTGGAGTTGTCGTACTTGATCAACGGGGTTGTTGGCCGTCTCCGGCATGCCCTCGCACTTACCTCCCCACAAGCTCGATCAAAGCAAGGCCCCTTCCCTCCAGCGCGTTGTCTTGCGCGCCTTCCCAGGTACTACGGACCTCTCGGACTCCCTCCCGGCTCCGTGCGATTTCAGCCATCCGGCCTTATACGCCCGGTCTTTGCCCGACTCGGCTGCCAGGTAGGGCCTCTCCTGTTCCGCGCTGCTCTGTCCCAACGTGCCGCCGCCTGAGACCCCGGGGAGGTCCAGCATCCGTTCCGATCCAGGATGCTGTCTGTTGCCTTCGCCGTAACATGAGCGGCTCGGCCCTCCCAAACACCTTTCGGCTGATAATTTGACGAGGCTATTGCGTTCACTGTTCGTTGCGGCCCGCTGGCTTGCTCCCCTCTCTTTCAAGGGCTTTCGACACTCCGCTCGGCTCGGTCGGATCTCTCCTCCCGGCTGGAGTCTGCT
>DAHVTI010000177.1 GCA_027324255.1 Bryobacterales bacterium
GCGTTCGCCCGCGCCATCAGCAGCGAGAGCGGCAAGCCGCTGCGCGAAGGCCGCCTGGAGGTGGAGCGCGCGGCCGCGACGCTACTGTTTTCCTCCGAGGAAGCCCACCGCCTGGCGGGCGAAGTCGTGCCCATGGATGCCTCGCCGGCCGGCGCCGGCCGCATGGCCCTGACCGTGCGCGAGCCGCTCGGCGTCATCGCCGCCATCACCCCGTTCAACTTTCCCCTGAACCTCTCCGTGCACAAGATCGGCCCCGCGCTGGCCGCCGGCAACACCGTGGTGCACAAGCCCGCCTCGGCCACCCCCGTCAGCGCCATTCTGCTGGCCCGTCTGTTTCTCGAAGCCGGCCTGCCCGAGGGCGCGCTGAACGTGGTCACCGGGCCGGGGTCGGCCACGGGCGACTTTCTGGTGGATCATCCCGACGTGCGAATGGTCACCTTCACCGGCAGCGCCGAAGTGGGGCTCCGCATCCGCGCCCGGGCCGGCCTGAAGCGCGTCACGCTGGAACTGGGCAACAACTCCGCGCTGATCGTCGACGAAGGCGCCGATCTCGACGAGGCCGTGGCCCGCGCCGTGCCCGGCGCCTACGCGCACTCCGGCCAGGTGTGCATCTCTGTGCAGCGCATCTTCGTGGCGGAGAAGGCATGCGAGGAGTTCACCCAGCGTTTTGCCGCCGCCGCGCAGACGCTGCGCATCGGCCACCCGTTGGAGGATTCCACCGCCGTCAGCTCGCTCATCACCGAGGCCGAGGCCGGCCGCGTGGCCGAGTGGGTCGCCGAGGCAGTGTCGGCCGGGGCGCGGCTGGTGAGCGGCGGGCAGCGGAACGGGGCGACTATCGCGCCGGTGGTTCTCGCCGGTGTGCCGCCCGAGGCGCGGGTCTTCGCCCAGGAGGCGTTCGGGCCGGTGGCGGGCATCAACGGCTATGCGAGCCTCGACCAGGCGATTGACGCGGTGAACCAGTCCGCCTACGGCCTGCAGGCCGGCATCTTCACGCGCGACCTGGACCGCGCATTCTACGCCGCCGCCCGTGTCCACGTCGGCGGATTCCTCATCAACGATGTGCCCCAGTTCCGCGTGGACCAGATGCCCTACGGCGGCGTGAAGCTGAGCGGCACCGGGCGCGAAGGCCCGCGCTATGCCATCGAGGAAATGACCGAGCCCAAGCTGATCTCCTGGCGCGTGCGGTGAGGCCCGCGCGCCGCCAGCCTCAGGCCAGGTAGTCGAACAGACTCGACTTCGGGATCTGCGCCTTCATCTGCAGCGCCGCCTGCTGCGTGAAGCGGACCTGCTGCAACTCGACGATCGCCTCCGTCACGTCGGCGTCCTCCAGGTTGCTCACCTGTTCCTTCAACTGCAGTTTCATTTTGGCGCCGGTCTCTGAAGCCTCGCCGAGGTGGCTCTGCACGTTGCCGTAGAAGGTCAGCGCGGAGTTGAGCGCGGCCGAGACCTGGCCCAGCGGCGCCAGTGCCGCCTCCAGAGCCTGCTCGTCGTTGGCCAGCAGCGCCTGGCGCAGGTTCTCCATCGACTGGAACACGTTGCGCTTCGGGTCGGCGCTGTTGAAGATGGTGTCCGCGTCCAGCGACACCCGGAAGGTCACGCCCGTGGGATGCATCGCCTCCCGGCTGGCCGGCAGGCCGCGGTAGGCGCTCCATGGCGGGTTCAGCCCCAGGTCCATCTCGAACGGCGCCGTCTGGTCGCCGTCGCCCGAAAAGATGAAGCGGCCGTCCACCTCCGTGTTGGCCAACCCGGCCATGCGCTCCATCAGCGAGCCGATCTCCCCGGCGATGCCTTGCCGGGTCTCCGCCGTCTGGGTGCCGCTGGCGCCGGTGGAACCCAGCGTGGGCACGCGGTCGAACAGCTTGACGGCCTGCTGCAGCGCGGTTTCGGCCGTGTTGGCCTCGGTCTCGAAGCGATTGATGTTCGCCAGCGTCTGGTCGAGCCGCGCCAGGCCGGACTTGGCGCTCAGCAGCCCGGCCACGGAGTCCGGATCGTCGGACGGCGCTTCCAGCCGCTTGCCGCCCGCCACCTGCCGCTCCACTCGCTCCAGTCGGTCGTTGAGCGTCCTCAGGCGGTCCAGAAAAGCAGCCGAAGCTGCGTCGGTGCTTCGAATCATCGTGCGGGCCTCCCGTGGCTGGCCTCCCCGGCTTGCGGTTACCGGAGGAGGTTGATCATCGTCTCCGTCATCTCGTTCAGGGTCTTCACCAGTTGCGCGGAGGCCTGGTAGGCGCGCTGATATTCCACTAGCGCAATCGCCTCCTGGTCCAGGTTGACGCCCTGCATCTCCTCGCGGAACTGGCGCGCCTGCGTGGCCAGCGCCTGGCTGCTGTCCAGGCCGTTGCGCGCCTCTGCCGCCATGCGCCCGACATCCGCCGCCTGCGCGGCGTAGAACTGCGTGAAGGTAGCGCCGTCGAGGATCTTGGCCTGGCTGAGCGCCGCGGCCTGGAGCGCCACCTCGTTGCCGCCTGGCGCGGCGGCGGCAGCGGCGGCCAGCTCCCGCGGCGTCAGGTCCGTGGTGTACAGCGTGCGTGCCGCGCCCAGCGCGCCGTCGTACTGGAACAGGTTCTTCACCGGGGTGTTGCCGTCCAGGTCCACGCCTCCGGCCAGCACCCCGTTCACGGCGTCCGCCATCGATTGCGCCAGGCGGTCCAACTGCGCCCGCTTCTCCGGCAGCACCCCGTTCCGGATCTCGAGCAGTGCGGCCAGGCGGCCGCCGTAGACCTGGCTGGTGATGTCCTGGCCTTCGGCGTCGAGGATCTTCGCCGAGGCGCCGCTGGCGGCGTCGAGGGTCAGCGGAAGCTGGCGTTCTCCCACCGCCAGCAGCGTCTGCCCGCCCAGGTAGACCGTGGCGCTGCCGTCGTCGTTGCGCAGCACCGTGAAGTTGCCCAGCTCCGAGAGCTGCTCCAGCAGGTTGTTCATCTGGGCCTGCACGCCGGCGTCGTTCTTGACCTCGAAATCGTTGCGGAACTCCTTGTTCAAGGCCGTGATGCCGGCCACCACGCGGTTGATGGCGTCCACCTGATGGGCGAGAGACTTGTCGGCGGACCCCGAGGCGTCCTCCAGCGAGGCGTCCATCGAGCGGAAGCTGCGCGCGAGCTCCGAGGCGCGGTCCAGCACCACCTGGCGGGCCGCCAGGTCGTTCGGTGCCACCGTGAGCGAGGAGAAGGCCTGGAAGAGGCGGTCCATGGAGCCGCTGAGGGCGGCGTCGGAGGTGATGTCGAACACCGGCTCCAGGGCGTCGAGCTGTTGGGAGCGTTCGTCGGCGTAGCCGAGGGATTCCTGGCGGCGCCGCACCGAGCCTTCGGCGTATTCGTTGCGGCCGTCGAGCGTTCCGGCCGACCGGACTCCGCCCGGCAGGCCCGCGTCGAGGTCCATGCGCTTCGGCTCGAGCAGTTGGGTTTGCCTGGCGTAGCCGGGCGTCGAGGCGTTGGTGACGTTGGCCTGCACCACGCCCATGCCGCGCTGGAAGACGCGCATCGCCTCGGCCGTGTTCCGAAGCGACACCAGAAGGTTGCCCATGTGTGCCGGGTCTCCTTTTCTTCTTCAGCCTTTTCTCCCGCCGGTTCCGCGCGTGCGTTACTCAGCCCGTGCTGTCCATGCGGAAGCCGCCGCCGGTCGGCGACTCACCCGCGCCGGCCGCCGTGTAGCCGCCGGCCAGGCCCGACGCTACCGCCCAGCCCTGGCAGAACGATGAGGCGCCGGCGGTGAGTTGTTCCAGCCGGCGCAGGCTCCGGCGCCACTCCTCGGCCGAGGTGCGCCATTCGCGCGAGAGCGGTTGGCCGCGTCCGGCATCGCCGCGCCACAAGGGTTCGGCGCCGGCCAGCAGCCGGCAGCACTCTTCCAGTTCCGAAATCAGTTGGGCCGCGCTCAGGGCCGATGGGCGCATCAGCAGACTCTCGGCTCGCTCCAGGCGTTCTCTGATATCTCCGAGCACGCCCGCTCCGTCCTGTCTGCCTTTCAGTTCCGACCGTTCCGGCCTCGCCGGAAGATCAACCGCCACAACGGGCGCCTCGCCTGCCTCGCCGGTCATCGCAGCACCGCGCAGGCCTCGGGCCCGGTTGTTCATCCCATCGGCCCCTGAGACTCCGCTTCTCCGATAATGCCGTCCGCCACGGCCGCCGGGTCCGCCTCGTAGGTGCCGGCCAGAAATGCCGCGGACAGGGACGCAATCCGCGCCTCCTGCTGCGGCGAGCCGTCTTCGGCCGCCTTCAGGTGTCCGGCGAGCGTGGACAGGCTCACCTCGTCGCCGCTGCCGTTGCGGACGGTTCGCGCCGCGGCCGCATCGTTGCGCGCGGTGATCTCCGCCGGTTGCTGTGCCCGGCCAAGCCCAGGCGATCCGATCCCTGTCGTTCCGTTGTCGTCGATTCGCATCAGGTTTTCCGCCCTCCGCCTCCGTCAGAGGGGCGAGCGGCCTCACTCTGCATATCGATCAGGTCCCGCCAACTCTTGAACTTTATTTCGCGACACCCTGCCCCCACTCCGCTCATCGGCCGCATCCGGCCCGCCTTGCCCACTTCTTTGCCCACCGCCCGGCCCACTGCTTCCGCCTGCTTCCCGGGTCCCCCTACCCGAACAGCACAAACTTGCCCCACCGCACCGCCAATGGCTTGCTCTCCTCCCGCGCCTCCGCCTGCGCCCCGCCGCCGCACCACTCCCGGTAGTGTTCCAGGATTACATCCGCATCGTAACCAGTCGCTTCCGCGTATTGCCGGATGTAGCTCGTCGAAAACACCCCACCCGGCAACTCCTGGTAGCAGCCTTCTTCGATCGCTTCCAGAAACCGGCGGCTCAGCTTGGTAGCCTCCGCAATCGCTGCCAGTTGTACCCCGGCCCGCATCCGGTGCTCTCGCAGGGGTAACTTCTTCGGGACTTTCCCGCCCGTTTGGCCGAAACTCTTCCCAGACTGCCTGTTCACGTCCTGATACTCCGGAAGAAGTTACAGCATACCACTTCCTCCAAACGGGCCAATCCCGACAATGCCCCATTCGGGGGCTTTTTTTCCACCAGTACGCTGTCTGCTCTCCGGTCTTCATCGGAGCCCGCCCGGATCCACCTCGCGGCCCCCCGCCGGAAGGCGCGTTACTGCCGGTGTCGATGTTTGCCCTCTCTTTGCTTTGGCCAGGTCCGACGAGAGCTGCCGCGCAATCTTGTCGGCCACGTCGGCGCTGGCCGACCGGAACTTCGCCCCCTGGCTCTCCTGCGTGGTGGACCACAGCACGTCGCCGGCGCGCGAAACAATCCGCACGCTGGCCGATGCCTCGTGCTTGCGCTCCTGGATCCGCGAGCTTTCGTTCTCGCTCACCCCGGCGCCCAGCGCCGCCGAATCCCGGCTGCGCGAGGAGCTGCCGCGCCCCACGCTCAGGTTCGCCCGCGCCCCCACTGAGTCCGAGCTCTGGAAAACGTCCGTGAACACCAGGTCCTCGGCCGATCCTCGCAGCACCGCGTCGGCCTTGTCCACGTTTTCGGTGATCACGAACAGCCCCGCTTGGTGCAGGCCGGCGATGCCCATGTCCCGAATCTGGGCCGACCCCTCGCCGCCGCCGAACTTGTCGATGTAAAGGCGCTTCACCCGCATCAGCTCTTCCGGCAGTTGCGCCGGCTCGCCCGCCTGCCACAGCAGAGCCCAGGCGCCCAGCCACACCACGGCCGCGCTCATCCTTTCCCCGCTTTCCGCGCCTCTTCGTCCATGTAGCTCACCTTGCGGCCCGTGCGCGCCTCCAGGCTGACCAGCACCGCCATGATGCTGCCCTTCTCCACGCGGAACAGCATGGCCTGCTGCCGCCCGTCCTCGCCTTCGAAACCCACCGCCAGGAAGTGCGCCCGTTTCTTGCTCAGGATCAGCAGCGGCGAAATCACCACTGCCTCCCACAGCCGGCGGTCCACCTTCTGCCCGTATTCAATCAGGTTGATGCGCTCGTACGGCACCCGCACGGAGGCCCGCTTCCCCCTGAAAATGAAGGAGATGGGATCTGTCGTCAATACGCTGCCGCGGCTGCCCGGCTCAATGGCCGCCAGCGTCCCGCCCACGTACTCGGCCGACGCGCCCGCGTCGCCGCGCGCGAATCCAACTACCGCCGCTAGCATCCATACCAGTAGGGTCCGGCTCTTCATCCTGGACATTGCCGCTGTTGCTCTAGTGGCGCCCGCATCCGATATGTCTCATTCAAATCTCATGTCAGATCCTGACCTCGACAAACTCCAACCCGAAGCGGTCGCCGGCCCCCAGGACCTCCCGCCGGAGATCGTTGTCAGCCCCGACACCCGCCGCCAGCAGCGCATCCCGCCCGGCCAGTCCCGCACCCGCAAGTGGCCCGTCCTCGACGCCGCCGGCCCGCCGCCCATCGACCTCGCCCGCTGGCAGCTCCAGCTCACCGGCCTTGTCGAGCGCCCGGTCACCCTCCACTGGGACGAGTTCCGCCAATTGCCCCAGGCCCAGGTCTTCTCCGACTTCCACTGCGTCACCCGGTGGAGCCGCCTCGGCAATCTCTGGCAGGGCGTCTCCACCCGCACCCTCCTCAACCTGGCGGGAACCCTGGCGCCGCGGGCACAGTATGTATTGATACATGGCTACGACTACGGCTGGACCACCAACCTCCCTCTGGAGGCCTTCCTGGCCCCGGACTCCCTCATCGCCACCCACCACGACGGCCAGCCGCTTTCGGCCGAGCACGGCGGCCCGGCCCGCCTCATCGTGCCCCGCCTCTACGCCTGGAAGAGCGCCAAGTGGATCGCCGCCATCGAATTCCTGGAGCACGACTACGCCGGCTTTTGGGAGCGCAACGGCTACCATATGAACGGAGACCCCTGGCAGGAGGAACGCTTTGGCTACTGATACGGTCGTCCGCGCCAAACCCGCCATCCGCCGCCGCACCTGGCTCGCCGGCCTCGGCCTCGGCGCCGCCGGCATCGGCGCCGGCCTCATCTACCGCGCCGCGCCGATGTTCTGGAAGCAGTACGCCTCCGAGCTCGGCCACCCCATCCTGCCGCCGCCCCACCGCCCCGACCCCCGCCGCTGGCCCGGCTCCGGCATTCATGCCTCCTGGCTCGGCCATTCCACCGTCCTGCTCAGCCTGGACGGCTTCCGCATCCTCACTGATCCGGTCTTCTCCACTTGGATCGGCCTCGGCCTCGGCCCCTTCACCCTCGGCCTGAAGCGCCTCATCGAGCCCGCCCTGCCCCTGGAAGCCCTGCCGCCCGTCGACCTCATCCTGCTTTCGCACGCCCACATGGACCACTTCGACCTGCCCAGCCTGCGGGCGCTCGAAAACCCCCGCACCCCCGTGGTCACCGCCCGCGGCACCTCTGACCTGCTGCGCGTCCCGCGCTACGCCTCTGTCCGCGAAATCGGCTGGGGCGAGACCGCCCGCGTCGGCCCCGCCGAAATCCAGGCCATCCCCGTCAACCACTGGGGCGCCCGCATGCGCACCGACACCTGGCGCGGCTACAACGGATACCTCATCCGCGCCGGCCGCCACCGCGTGCTCTTCGCCGGCGACACCGCCATGACGGGCACGTTCCGCCAGGTCCGGGGCGCCGACCTCGCCATCATGCCCGTCGGCGCCTACAACCCCTGGATCCGCGTCCACTGCAATCCCGAGCAGGCCTGGACCATGGCCAACGACGCCCGCGCCGACCGCGTCCTGCCCGTCCACCACCGCACCTTCACCCTCAGCAAGGAGCCGCCCGCCGAGCCGCTCGAGCGCATCCTCCACGCCGCCGGCAGCCAGGCCGCCGACCGCGTCGCCCTGCGCGCCATCGGCCAGGAAGTCCACATCTCCTGACCCCGCCCCGGCGATACAATGGGCCTGGCCTCTGCCGGCCCCCTACGCCATGCCAGACTCCATTTCCCGCCGCACCCTCCTGGGCGCCGCCCTGCCGTTCTCTCTCTGGGGGTTCCAGCGCAACGGCCCTTCGGCCTTTACCTGGAAGGCCGCTCTTTCCGGCGAAGCCCCGCCGCCCGCCTCTCCGCTCGTCCTCTGGTACCGCCGCCCGGCCGCCTCCTGGGTGGAGGCCCTGCCGGTGGGCAACGGCCGGCTGGGCGCCATGTGCTTCGGGGGCATTGAGACCGAGCGGCTGCAATTGAACGAAGAGACCATCTGGGCCGGCTACCCGCGCGACAACAACAACCCGCTGGCGCTCCGGAACCTGCCCGACGTCCGCCGCCTGCTGTTCGAAGGCAAGGAACTGGAAGCCACCGCGCTGGCCGAAAAGACCATGCTCGGCCTGCCGTCCAAGGTCGACTCCTACCAGCCGCTGGCCGACCTCTGGATCGACATGCCGCAGCTCGACGCCGTCTCCGGCTACCGCCGCTCGCTCGATCTCGATACGGCCATCGCCGCCACCGAATTCACCCACAACGGCGCCCGCTTCCTGCGCGAGGTGTTCGTCTCCGCGCCGGACCAGGCCGTCGTCGTCTGCCTCACCGCCGATCAGCCCGGCCGCATCTCGGCCCGCATCCGGTTCACCCGGCAGCAGGACGCGCTCATCACCGGGGATCCGGCCTCGCCCCGCACCATCATCCTGCGCGGCCAGCTCGGTGAGCAGGGTGTCCGCTTCGAGGCCCGGCTGGAGGCAGACGCGCGCGGCGGCACGCTCCGCCCCGAAGGCAACACGCTCGTGGTCGAAAACGCCGGCGAGCTGGTCCTGCGCCTCACTGCCGCGTCTTCGCACAATAACCGTTCGCCCGAGGCCGCGTCGTCCTCCACGCTGGTCCGCGCCCGCCAGCCCTTTGACCAGCTTCGCCAGCGCCACCTGACGGACCACCAGATCTACTTCCGCCGCGTCTCGCTGGAGTTGCCCGCCAACCCGGTCGTGGCGCCGCTCCCCACCAACGAGCGCCTGGCGCGTGCCAAGGCCGGCGAAGCCGACGAGTCCCTGGCCGCCCTCTACTTCCAGTACGGCCGCTACCTGCTGCTCGGCTCCTCGCGCCCCGGCACCCTGCCCGCCAACCTCCAGGGCGTCTGGAACGAGCACCTCAGCGCCCCCTGGAACGCCGACTACCACACCAACATCAACCTCCAGATGAACTACTGGCTCTCCGGCGCCGCCAACCTCTCCGAGTGCCAGTTGCCGCTCTTCAACTACATGGACTCGCTGGTGCCGCCCGGCTCCAGGACCGCCAGGATCCACTACGGCGCCCGCGGCTGGGTGGTCCACCACCTCTCCGACATCTTCGGCTTCACCGCCCCGGCCGACGGCATCTGGGGCGTCTGGCCCATGGGCGCCGCCTGGCTCGCCCAGCACCCCTGGGATCACTACCAGTTCACCCAGGACCGCGCCTTCCTCCAAAAGCGCGGCTACCCCCTCATGAAAGGCGCCGCCGAGTTCATCCTCGACTTCCTCGTCGAAGCCCCGGCCGGCACCCCCGCCGCCGGCAAGCTCGTCACCGCGCCCTCGCATTCGCCCGAGAACCGCTTCCGCAAGCCCGACGGCACCGTCTCCATGTTTACCTATGCCGCCACCATGGACATCGAGATCTGCCGCGACCTGCTCTCCAACTGCATCGCTGCTTCCCAGGTCCTCGACACAGACGCCGATTTCCGCCGCCGCTGCCGGCAGGCTCTCGAGCGCCTGCCCGAGATCCGCATCAGCCCCAGGTCCGGCCGCCTGATGGAGTGGATCGAGGACTACGACGAGCCCGAGCCGCAGCACCGCCACGTCTCCCACATGTTCGGCCTCCACCCTTCGTCGCAGATCGATCTCTTCCGGACCCCCGCCCTGGCCGCCGCCGCCCGCAAAACGCTCGACGCCCGCGGCGACAAGTCCACCGGCTGGTCCACCGCCTGGAAATTGAACTTCTGGGCCCGCCTGCAGGACCCCGAGCGCGCCTACAAGCTGTGGACCATGCTCATCACCGGCTGCACCCTGCCCAACCTGTTCGACACCCATCCCCCCTTCCAGATCGACGGCAACTTCGGCGGCACCGCCGGCATCGCCGAGATGCTCCTGCAAAGCCACCTGGGCGAAATCCGCCTGCTGCCCGCCCTGCCCAAGGCCTGGCACACCGGCCGGGTGGCGGGCCTGCGTGCCCGAGGAGCCTTCCAGTTGGACATCGAGTGGCGCCAGGGCACTCTCGCCAAAGCCGTGATCACCTCCCAACGCGGCAACACCGTCCGCCTGCGCACTGCCCGCCCGGTGAACGTCACTGCCGCGGGCCGCGTCGTGAAGACTCGTCAGGAAGAAGGCCTCACCATCTTCGAATCGTCCCCAAACCGCACCTACGAACTTCATCCGGGATAGGTGGGGCAGGCCTCCAGGCCTGCGGCCGGACCTCCAGGTCCGGCCCCGCGTCTGCCGCACCGGCCCCCCCCTCTCAGTCCACCTTCGGATACGTCTTCAACAACCCCGGCTTCTTCATCTCCGCCTCCACGGCCTCAATCGACCGCGGCACGAAGTCGCTCACGATTTTCGCGCCCTGCTCCGTGATCACGATCAGGTCTTCCAGCCGGATATAGATCTTCTCCTCCGGCACCGTCAGCGCCGGCTCGATCGTAAACACCATCCCCGGCTTCAACTCGTCCATGCGCGGCCCCACGTCGTGGGTGGACATCCCCACCCAGTGCCCGAGCGTCGGCGCCATGGTCCACATCGCCACGAACCGCTCGCCCGCCTTCCGGTACTCGGGCTTCGAAAACTTCCACCCCTCCAGGATCTTCTTCATCGCCGCGCCGGACTCGGCCTTCACTTGCTTCGCCGTCGCCCCCGCGCGTATCGGTTTCAGCATCTCCTCGTAGCACGCCTGGTAGAAGCCGTACAGCTCTCGCTGCACTTCGCTGAACTTGCCCGACACGGGCCACTGCCGCGTCACGTCGCTCATGTAGTAGCCCACGTCCGGCGCGAAGTCCATCAGCACCAGGTCGCCCGCGTCCATCTTCCGCTTCCCCGCGCTGTAGTGCGGATGCCACGCGTTCTGCCCGCTCGCCACCAGCGAGTTGTACGCCTCCCCCTGCGCGCCGTTGCGGAAGTAGATGAACTTCGCCAGGCCGTCCAACTCGTGCTCGCCCTGCCCCGGCTGCGTGGACCGCATCGCTTCGATCATCGACTGACCGGCCAGCCGGGTGGCCCTTTCGATCAGCGCGATCTCCCGCGGACTCTTGATCACCCGCATCTGGTCGAGCACCGGCGTCAGGTCGCGCACCTCGTAGCGCGGAAACCGTTCGCGCAGCAGTTGCACGAAGCGGCCCTCCCGCGGCGCGCGCCCGTCAAAAGGATCGCTGATGGCGTCCGTGTCCGTGCGGATGCCGATGTCCCGGCTCACCGCCATCCCTTCGGCCGGGGCCATGGGCGTGTAGAGCAGCGGCCGGTCCCCGGCGCGGTACGCCGCGCTGGCCAGCGCCGCGGCCAGCGCCTCCAGCGGCTGCACGGAGTCGATGCCGCTCAGCTTCCGCACCTCCTCGGCCGAATCGGCGTTCAGGCTCTTGCCCTCCCACGCCTCGCGCATCGGCGTCGTGTGCGGCAGGAACAGCGTGGCGCGCTTCGCTGCCCCGCTCAGCAGCAGGTAGGCGTGCTGCGCCTCCACCCCGCACAGGTAGTAGAACTCGTTGGTCTGCCGGAACCGCACGTAGCCATCCGGCGTCGCCGCCCCCTGCAGCACCGCCACCCCGTTCGGCCCGATGGCATCATAGATCGCTTTGCGCCGCGCCGCGAACTCCTCCGGCGCAAAATCCTTCGTGAACAGCGGCACTTCCTGCGCGGAGAGCCCCGCGGCCACCAGCGTCAGCATCAGGCGAGACATGCGCCCATTCTACTGCGCGCTCTTCGGCGCCCGGCTCGTGCACGGGGACGAAGCCGCCGCCGTTCCTCAGAACTTGTAGTTCAGTTCCAGATAGCCGAAGTTCGCGTTGGTGCCCTTTGGATAGACGGCCGCCATCGCCTCCTTGCCGTCGGCGTGGCCGATATAGCCGCTGACAGCCACCCGCGCGTTCACGTTCCAGTCCACGCTCGCATCCCACAGGTTTGCGAGACTCCGCGCCCCGCCCGTGTTCCGCCCGATATAGCCGAAAGTCCAGGGCTGGAACGCGCCCCCGCCCTGGTACCACAGGTCTTTGCGGTTCGACAGGCGGAGGGAGTGAAACTCGCTGCGCACGGTCACCGCCCTGTGCGGCCGCAGCGTCAGCATGCCGAAGAAGTCCTCGTTGTTCACCATGTCGTAGAACGGCATCCGCGCATAGGGCCGCGGCGTCGGCAGCAACTGGAAGAACGAGCCGTGCCGGTTGTCCGCCGCGTCGCCGTCGCCCGACGCGCGCGAGAAGCCGCCCAGCAGCCAGGGCTTCAGCTTCGGCGGCGCCTTTGGCTGCCACCCCGCTTCCAGGTCCACCGCTCCGGCGCGGTGATCCTGCTTCCCCCATCGCCCGTTCTGCACCACCCCCCACGCCATGAAGTTCAACACGCCCGCATCCGTATCCGCCTTGTGGATGTAATGGCCACCGTAGGTGCCAATCCGGATGTTGCTCATGTCCGACTGCCGTGCGGCCACGGCCCGGTTGTCCGTCTTCAGCACGTGCCGCCAGTCCTGGTAATAGACGCCCAACACCCGCCACTCGCCCGCACTCCTGCCCGAGCCCGTCTGCCCCGTCGCCGACAGGTACGCGAAGCCCACCTTCAGATTGCCCCACCCGTCCACCTGGAACGCGCCCCGCGTCGGCAGCGCCGTCACCAGCGTGTAATTG
>DAHVTI010000192.1 GCA_027324255.1 Bryobacterales bacterium
TTCCATGTTGGGGTAGTCGAGCTTCTGCCACTCGTCGCCGGGACGGTGGTAGTCGGGGAAGATCCAGGCGACGGCGACGGTGATGGCGGGGACGCCCTTGTCGGCGAGGGGCTGGTTGTCGCTGGAGCCGAAGAATAAATCGCTGTTGCGCTCGTGCTTCCAGGCCTCGACGCCGGTGAGGCGGCCGGCCTCGGTAAGGGCCTGGCCGAGGGTGGTGTAGTCGAAGCCGGTGGAGGTGATCTTGCCGGCGCGGGGGCCTTCGTTGTCGTCGGTGCGGCCCATGTGCTCGAAGTTGAGGTTGGCGACGGTTTGGGCGAGGGGGAAGAGGGGGTGGGCGGCGTAGTAGCGGGAGCCGAAGAGGCCCTTCTCCTCGCCGAAGTAGGTCATGAAGACTAGAGTGCGCTTGGGGCGCTGGGGGGCCTGGGAGAAGGCCTCGGCGAGGGCGAGGACGGTGGCGACGCCGGAGGCATCGTCGTTGGCGCCGTTGTTGATGCGGTCTCCTTCGCCGCGGGCGAGGACGCCGGTGTGGTCGTAGTGGGCGGTGAGGAGGACGTAGGTCTTGGAGAGTTCGGGGTCTGAGCCGGGCAGGATGGCGGCGACGTTCTTGAGTTGGACGGGTTCTTCGACGGGGGCCTGGATGTTGAGGGAGAGTTTCACGTCTGGCAGGGCGGCGAGGCGGGTGAACTCGGGGTCGCTGATGGTGATGGAGGCGGGGTGAGGCGAGCCGGAGGAGGCCTCGCGTAGGCGGTCGCGCGTCGGGCCGGAGGGGCCGGCGGCGATGAGGACCGAGGGGTTGAGCTTGAGGAGGGCGGCGCGCTTTTCGAAGCCGGACCGGCCGCGAAGGGCACCGAAGAGGAGGACGGGTTTGCCGGCGACGCCGGAGGCGGCCGGGAGGGGGGTGTCCTCGTTGGCGAGATTGACGAGGACGGGGGTGGCGGCGGTGAGAGAGAGGGCGGCTTCGGCGGAGACGGCGACGCGGGCGGGGTCGGCCGTGAAGGTGTCGCTGCCGGCGGTGAGGGTGAGGGAGAAGGCGTCCATGGGTTGGCGAGCCTTGACGAAGGGGGCGGCCTGGAAGTAGGAATCGCCGGCGGCGGGCCGGAGGCCGAAGCGGCGGAACTGGGAGGCGATGTATTCGGCGGCGATGTCGAGGCCGCGGGAGGGGGTGTCGCGGCCCTCGAGCAGGTCAGAGGCGAGGAAGGAGACGTGGCCCTTGAGAGTGCCGGCGTGAATGGACCGCAGGAGAGCCTGTTCGGCGGGGGTGAGGGGGCCGGCGGCGGGGAGGAGCGCCACCGCGAGAACAGCGGCGGCGGTGGGGCGCAGAAATCTCTTCATGAAGGTATCTACAGCGTAACATCGGGGCGGACAGGGCACGCCTCGGCATATATTAACCACTATGCGACCACTGAATCCTTTTCTATCCGCCGTGTGCCTGACCGGGCTGAGCATGGCGATTGCGTTCTCGCAGGAAGCGCCTTCGGCCGAACAGGCGAAGCCCGCGGGAGGGCCGCCGGCGGGAATGAGGGGCGGAGCCGCGGCAGCGGCGGCGGAGCCGAAGCCCTATGAAAAGGTGGTGACGAAGGAATTCAAGACGGACGAAGGGCTGTTCAAGGTGCACCGGAACAAGGAGAAGGTGCTGTACGAGATTCCGAAGGCGGAGCTGGGCAAAGAGTTTCTGTGGGTGAGCCAGATCCGGCGGACGACCATCGGAGTGGGCTACGGCGGGCAGTCTCTGGGCAGCCGGGTGGTGAAGTGGGAGCAGCGCGAGAACAAGGTGCTGCTGAAGTCAGTGAGCTACGAGATTACGGCGGACGGCAAGGAGCCGATTGCGCGGGCGGTGGCGGACGCCAACGAAAACGCGATCATCATGGCGTTCAACGTGGAGGCGTTCGCGAAGGACGGCGCGCCGGTGATTGACGTGTCGCGGCTGTTCACGACGGACGTGCCGGAGTTTTCGGCGCGGGCGCGGCTGAGGGCGCGGGCGATGGATGCGTCGCGGTCGTTCATCGAGAAGGTGAAGAGCTACCCGATCAACGTCGAGGTGGACGCGACGCACACGTACACGGCGCCGACGGACACGCCGGCGGGGGGCGGGGCGCCGGCGCCGGCGCCGAACCCGTTCCTGGGCGCGGGGATGCGGCCGGGGTCGGGGACGGTGACGGTGCACTACTCGATGGTGAAGCTGCCGGAGCAGCCGATGATGCCGCGGCTGTTCGATGAGCGGGTGGGGTACTTTTCGCATTCGACGACGGACTATTCGCGGCCGGAGGCGAAGGCGGTGCGGCGGACGTTCCTCGCCCGCTGGCGTCTGGAGAAGAAAGACCCGAACGCGGAGCTGAGCGAGCCGGTGAAGCCGATCGTCTTCTACGTGGACGCGGCCACGCCGAAGGCGCTGGCGCCGTTCGTGAAGGCGGGCGTGGAGAGCTGGCAGCCGGCGTTTGAAGCGGCTGGGTTCAGGAACGGGATCATCGCCAAGTACGCGCCGGCGAAGGAAGAAGACCCCGACTGGGCGCCGGAAGACGCGCGGTACTCGGTGATCCGGTGGCTGCCGTCGACGATCGAGAACGCGATGGGGCCGCACGTTTCGGACCCGCGGACGGGCGAGATTCTGGAAGCGGACATTCAGATCTACCACAACGTGCAG
The DNA here is from genome assembly GCA_027324255.1 of Bryobacterales bacterium. GTDB lineage: Bacteria > Acidobacteriota > Terriglobia > Bryobacterales > Bryobacteraceae > Paludibaculum. The sequence goes on from DAHVTI010000192.1 coordinate 2,642, forward strand.
CAGCTTTCGGCCGACTGGTACTTCACGCAGGCCAGCCCGAACGACCCGCGGGCGCAGAAGTACCCGCTGCCGGACGAACTGATGGGCAAACTGATCGAGTACGTGGTGGCCCACGAGGTGGGCCATTCGCTGGGGTTCCAGCACAACATGAAGGCGAGCTCGCTGTATCCGGTGGAGAAAGTGCGGGACCGGGAGTGGGTGAAGACGATGGGGCACACGCCGACGCTGATGGACTACTCACGGTTCAACTACGTGGCGCAGCCGGAAGACAAGATCGACCCGGCGGACCTGATCCCGAAGATCGGGCCGTACGACAAGTTCGCGGTGATGTGGGGCTACAAGCCGATCCCGGGCGCGAAGACGCCGGATGAAGAGAAGCCGGCGCTGGACGAGTGGGCGCGGGTGCAGGAGAAGACGCCGTACCTGCGGTTTTCGACGGAAGGGTCCAGGGGGGCCGACTACGGCGAGAACACGGAAGCGGTGGGCGACGCCGATGCGGTGCGGGCGTCGGCGCTGGGATTGAAAAACCTGGAGCGGGTGTCGGGCTACCTGCTGAAGGCGACGGAAGAGAAGGGCGAGAACTGGGACCAGCTCGAGCGCGTGTACGGGCGCGTGCTGGGGCAGTGGTCGCTGGAGATGGGCCACGTGGCGGTGATCATCGGGTCGAACGAGTCGCAGGAGCTGCACGGCGGGCAGGCGGGCGTGCGGTTCAAACCGGTGTCGAGAGAGCGGCAGAAAGCGGCGGTGGACTTCCTGCTGGCCAACGGGATGAACGTGCCGAAGTGGGCGCTGAACCCGGAGGTGCTCAGGAGGATCGAGCCGGACGGCGTAGTGGCGCGGGTGAAGACGGCGCAGACGCGGCTGATGACGGCCATGCTGGCGTCGATCCGGATGAACCGGCTGGTGGAGCAGGCGGCGCTGGACGCCAAGGCGTACTCGCCGGCGGAGTTCCTTTCGGACGTGCGGAAGGGGGTGTTCAGCGAGATCTACACGGCGAAGGCGTCGATCGACACGTTCCGGCGGAACACGCAGCGGGTGTACCTGGAGCAGATGGGCGAGAAGCTAAACGGGCGCGCGCCGGCGAATGACGACGCGCGGAGCCTGGTGCGGGCGGAGCTGAAAACGCTGAACTCGGATGTGACGCGGGCGATGGCTTTCGTGACGGACCGGGCTTCGCGGGCGCACCTGGACGACGTGAAAGACCAGATTGGGAAGATCCTGGATCCGAAGTTCATTCCACCGGCGCCGGCGTCCGGGGCGACGATGACCGGGCGGCGGGGGGTGGAGGATCCGTGGGAGCTGCAGTGCTGGCCGGACTACGGGATCTATAACCGGGAGTAGGGGCTGGCTTCAGTGATGAGCGGCGGGGGCGCGGAGGCGTTCCCGCCGTGGGGTGGCCGCTGGGACGATAGACGAGCGAGGGGCCGGACCTGGAGGTCCGGCCGCAGGCCTGGAGGCCCATAAGCGCTAACTTAAGGGCTCCGCACCACGACAGGTTGTGGGCGCTCGTGAGCACAGCCACAACCTATAGAACATTTTCGGTCGAAAATGTTCTTAAGTTAGCGCCTATGGGCCTGGAGGCCTGCCCCACCTCTACGGCGGGGGCTGGGTGGAGAGTTGGATCGTGGCCAGGGAGTTGGGCTCGACGCGGAGGGTGGCGGGCTGGCCTTTGAAGGTGGGCACCCAGCCGGGGTCCTGGAGCATGGACTCGAGTTGGAAGGCGTTGCCGGGGGTCTGGGCAAACGCATAAACGAGGTAGTCGCCGGGCGGGACGGAGGCGAGGCGGAAGCGGCCGCCGATAGCGATTTGGGCGGTACGGAGGGTGGCGCCGGCGAGTTGGGAGAGATCGGCGGGGACGAGGACGGCGAAGGCCTGAGCGGCCGCGGCCATGCCCGTGGCGAGGCCTTCGACGCGGCCGCCGTCGTTGGCAAGCAGGAGCGTCAGGTCGCGGGTGGCGGAGGGCTCGGTGAGATCGAGGACGGCGCCGGGAAGCGCGCGGCCGCCGACGAGGATCGACCTCAAGTAGATATTGGGCTGGGTGGAGGAGAACTCGACGCGGTAGCGGTCGCGGAGGAAGGCGGAGAACTCGACGGCGCCTTCGGGGGAGACGGGGACGGGTTCCTCTTCGAGGCCGCGGAGGGTGAGCGGGCGGAGGCGGACGCTGAGGCCGGAGGCGGGCAGGGCGCCGCCCTGGAGGGATGCTCGGGCCTGGAGAGTGAAGGGCGGATCGAGGGCGAGGTCGATGCCGTCGAGGTCCGTGGAGTCCACGCGAAGGCGGCGGGAGGCGCTGCCGACGTTGGTGGATTCGGCGGAGTAGGCGAGGAGGTCGTAGTCGCCTGGAGGGACTTCGGGGAAGACGAAGGAGCCGTCGGAAGGCTGGTAGCGGGCGTCGAATGCGGAGCCGGGGGGTGATGAACGGAGGGAGACGGAGCACCAGGCGGGGGCCTTGAGGCCTTCGCCGCTGAGGACGTGGCCGGAGACGCGGACGAGGGGGGTGAGCAGCAGGGGGAAGTCGAGACCGGCGGCTTCAGCGCCCGCCTCGACGGCGACAGGGCGGGCCTGGGCGGAAGTGAGGACGCCGGGGAAGTAGGCGGGCGAGACGGACTGCTCGGGGCCGGCGAGTTCGCGGAGGGAGACCGTCTGGGGGCCGGAGGGGAAGGCGCGGAGGACGTAGCTGCCGGCGGGGAGGTTGGGGATGCGGAACTCGCCGGAGGCGTTGGCGGTGACGGAGGCGATGCCGCGGAACTGCCAGCGGCCGTTGAACCAGGCGCGTTTCTGGGCCTCGACGCGCATGAGGCCGGGCGCGATGCCGGCGGGGGCGGAGACGCGGCCGGAGAGGGTGGCGGCGGGGGAGAGGGAAAGGGCGAGGCCGGTGGGGTGGCAATCGCGGGAGAGGTTGAGGGACGAGGGGGATTTGGCGGCGGCGAGGAGGCCGCGCTTATGGACGGAGAGGGAGTAAGCGGCGGGGTCGAGGCCGGTGGCGAGGAAGCGGCCGTCGTCGCCGGAGAAGTAGCCGAGGACGAGGGACTGCTGGGCGCCGGCGGTGCGGAAGAAGATGCGGGCGTGGGGGACGGGGGCGCCGTCGCCTTCGCGGACGACGATGCCGGCGGCGGTGCAGGGGCCCTGCTGGGCGAGGGCGGGCCAGGCGATGAATAGAAGCAGGGAGGCGCGCATGGTTTAGCGTTCCTCCTGGATGGAGAGGGAGGCGGGAGCGGTGGAGTTGGGCTCCACTTTGACGCGGGTGGCGCGCTGGTCGAGGTCGGCGGGGGCGGCGCCGGGGCCGAGGGCGAGGGGGTCTTCGGGAGGGACGGCGTAGAGGAGGTAGGCGCCGGGAGCGAGATCGGAGAAAGAGAAGGCGCCGGTGGGGGAGGCGTCGGAGCGGGCGAGGGGCTGGAGCTCGCGGGCGGCGGGGTCGGCGGGCCAGAGGAGGACGGTGGCGGGCTTGCGGTTGTCGATCTGGCCTTCGATGCGGGCGGCGCCGGAGCGGAAGACGATGCGGAGGGGGGCGGGCAGGCCCTGCTCGAGGGAGAAGGCGCGGTTGGTGAGATCGTCGGAGCCGGAGTGGACGGAGGCGAGGTAGGAGCCGGGGGAGGGGCGGCCGACGACGTCAAGTCGGGCGAGGCCCTGGCCGGAGGCGGTGAGCTGGAAGGAGCCGTCGGGGCCGGGCCGGCCGGCGTTGCTCGCCAGGCCGAAGGCCTCGCCGGAGGGGCGCACGACGATGTTGACGGCTCGCCAGTCGGGCGTGCCTTCGCCTTCGTAAACGGCAGCGCCGGCGATGCGCTGCTGCGGGGCGGCGCGGACGATCACGTCTTCGAGCGGGGCCTGGGAGACGGTGATGCGGGTGGAGAGCGCGAGTCGGGTTTCGGCCTGGCGCTGGCGGGGGAAGGCGGTGAGGATCCAATCGCCGCGGGGGACGCCGAGGAGTTCGAAGCGGCCGTCGGGGAGGACGCGGGTGTGGCCGGGCTGGAGGAAGATGGAGAAGCCAGTGGTGGAGCGGAGGAAGATCTGGGCGTTCGGGATGGGGTTGCCCTCGGCGTCGAGGACGCGGCCGCGGACGGCGAAGACGGGCTCGCGGCGGAGGCGGATGACGACGGGGCCGGCCTCTTCGGCGGGGCGGGCGTCGATGATTTCGGCTTGCTGGGGATCGGTGGTGGAAGGGGCGTAGGTGGGGGCGTAGGCGGTGACGGCGCCGCCGGGCTCGGGGTAAAGGACTTCGCGGGATTCGGCGTGGACGGCCTGGAGGACGTAGCGGCCGGGCTCGACGGCGGGCAGGCGGAAGTTGCCGAGGTCGTCGGTGCCGGCGGAGGGGCCGGGGATGTCGGAGGAGGAGCCGCGGGCGGAGACGCGGCGGGCGAGCTGGACGACGGCGCCGGAGACGGGCTCGCCGAAGTCGTCGAGGACGCGGCCGGAGACGGCGGCCTGGGGGTTCATGAAGAGGCGGAGGCCGGTGCGGGCGTCGGCGGGGTCGAGCCTGAGGCGGAGGGAGGAGATAGTGGAGCGGGGGATGCCGAAGCCTTCGCGGCGGAGGGTGATGCGGTAGTCGCCGGGGGCGAGGTTGTCGACGCGGAACTGGCCGGCGGAGTCGGTGACGGCGCCGCTAGCGCGGGGCAGGGGGCGGCCGGGGACGCGCTGGGCGATGGGCTGGAAGCCGACCTGAACCTGGGAGAGGGGCTCGAGGGTGACGGAGTGGAGGACGACGCCGGAGACGGAGGCGGGGCGGGGCATCTGGGCGAACGAAGAATGAGCGAGCAGAAGTCCGGCTGCGAGGAGCGAAACAGGCATCCGCATCACCTTATTGTGACGCCTGCAGCGGTGCGGCGGTTCCCGCATCCCGGAAGGGCTGGAAGGATGGCGGCGGGCACGGCCGATGGCCTACACTGCGACTAGCATGAATATCAGCATGATACCCGCCTTCCTGATCGGCGGGGGAGTCGATGACGGGCTGAACGTGCCGCTGACGCTGCTGATTGTCTTCGGTGCGGCGAAGCTACTGGCGGAGGCCTTCGAGTGGATGGGGCAGCCGGGGGTGGTGGGCGAAATTCTGGCGGGCGTGGCGCTGGGGCCGGGGCTGCTGGGCTGGATTGCGCCGAACGAGAGCCTGAAGACGCTGGCGGACCTGGGAGTGCTGTTCCTGCTGTTCCGGGTGGGGATGGAGATGAAGCCGTCGGAGCTGATCCGGCTGGGCGGGAAGGCGACGGGGGTGGCGGTGGCGGGAGTGGTGGTGCCGTTCTTGATGGGTTGGGGGCTGGCGGCGTGGTACGGGAGCCGGATGATCGAAGCGGTGTTCGTAGGGACGGCGCTGGTGGCGACGAGCGTGGGGATTACGGCGCAGGTGCTGGCGGCGCGGGGGCTGCTGAAGGAGAAGGCCAGCCAGATGATTCTGGCGGCGGCGGTGGTGGACGACGTGCTGGGGCTGCTGGTGCTGGCGGCGGTGAGCGGCAGCGCGGCGGGGGAGTTCGACTGGAGGAAGCTGCTGCTGACGTCGGGGCTGGCGGTGGGCTTCGTGCTGGCGGCGCTGTTCTGGGGGGCGCCGATGATGAAGCGGGTGGGACCGGTGCTGGACCGCAAGATGCGGGCGGCGGAGAGCCAGTTGACGGTGGCGATGGTGGCGCTGTTCGCGTTGTCGGTGCTGGCGGAGTTTGCGGGGGTGGCGGCGATTGTGGGGGCGTTTCTGGCGGGGATGATTCTGGCGGAGTCGGCCAGCGAGAAGATCCGGGACGTGGCGCACGGGACGACGGAGCTGCTGGTGCCGTTCTTCCTGGTGTCGATCGGCCTGCAGGTGGACCTGCACGCCTTCTCGGACCCGCGGCTGGTATGGGTGACGGTGGCGTTGACCGTAGCGGCGGTGGTGTCGAAGATTGCGGGGTGCGGGCTGGCGGCGCTGCCGATGGGGAAGAAAGATGCCTGGCGGATCGGAGTGGGGATGGTGCCGCGCGGGGAAGTGGGCATGATCGTGGCGCAGATGGGGCTGGCGGCGGGCGCGCTGGGGCGGCCCGCGTTTGCGGCCGTAGTGATGATGGCGGCGGCGACGACGATGGTGGCGCCGCCGCTGATCAAGATGGCGTTCGCTGGCGTGGCGCCGGCCGGCGAAAAAGCAGAGGAAGTGCTGCGGCTGGGGTGAGTGCGCTCAGCGGAAGGAGAGGCCGATGCCGAAGACGAACATGCCTTCTTCGGCGAAGGACTGCACGCGGCCCTCGAAACGGAAGGCCATTTTGTCCTTGTACCAGTAGTTGGCGCCGGCGCCGACGTTGGCGGCGCCGCCGAAGCCGCCGTGGTTGCCGGCGACTCCGCCGATGCCGAAGGTGACGAAGGGGTCCCATTTGGCGGCGCGGTTCCTGCCCTTGAAGTGGTAGCCGGGCTGGACGGTGAACATGCCGAAGCCCCAGCCGTCGGTGAAGGACTGATAGCTGCCTTCAACGCCGAGCGAGACGCCCTTCCAGATGAGGCCCTCGGCGCCGCCGCCGCCGCCGAAGAGGCCGTAGCCGTGCTGGCAGGCGCCGGCGAAGGCGGTGGCGTAGAGGTTGCCGTTGTAGGTGGCGGGGCGTGCCTGGGCGAGCGCTGGAACGGCCAGGAGCAGGAGAGAGAAGATTGCAGGTTTCATGGCTTTTTTCTCCGCGATGGATATGGCAGTTCCGGGGCCAATGTCGGGATGGTGCAAGCAAAAGACTTGGAAGGGGCAGGCGGGGCGCCGGCCGCCAGCGGCGGTTGACAGTGTCTGGAAAGGGCGACAGGTGCACGGCGGTTGGCGGCGGCGCGCAGGGCGTGGACCTGTGCTTGCCCGGCTTCGCTTCCAGGGTAGGGAGGGAACCGGGATCAGTCGAGGCGGGCGGCGAAGGTGCGGGCGACGGCGTCGGCCTCGGCTTCGGGCAGGCCGATGACGCCGCAGAACCAGCGGGCCTTGGTGAAGACGAAGGCGGGGCGGGAGCCGTCCTGGCCGAAGTAGCCGCCGAAGTGGGCGATGAGCCTGGGGTCGGTGAGGTGCTTTTTGTAGTCGAGCAGGAGGATGGCGGCGCCGGTGGGGGAGGCGGCGCGGATGAGGATGAGATCGTACTGCTGCTTCCCCTTCTTGTAGGTGGCGATGTTGCCGCCGGGGAGGAAATCGTGGCCGAGGAGGGGCTCGGCGACGACCTTGGATTCGACCTGGTCCTGCGGGGGGAAGCGGCGGGTGTCGTCGGGCGGGCGGACGGCTTTCTTCACGGGCGCGGGAGCGGCGGCGGGCTTGGGGGCGGAGGAGCAGCCGGCGAGGAAGAGGGTGGCGAGGAGAGCAAGTGCAGGGCGCATGTGGATGCGATTTTATCAGTGATCGAGGCCGGGTTCGGCCACAAGAGCAGGCGGGCCGGCTCTCCGGGGAGAGGCGGCCCGTCTGGCGCCCGGTCCGGTCCGGTCGTCAGAAAGTCAGCTTCAAGGCGAACTGGAAGGTGCGCTGGTCGGCGGCGGCGCCGGTGACCTGACCGAAGCTCGAACTGCCGAAGCTGCCGCTCGGGTTGCCGAAGTGAGGCGTGTTGGTGAAGTTGAAAGACTCCATCCGGAACTCTCCAGTGACCCGCTCGCTGAGGGGGAACTTCCTGAAGATGCCCATATCGATGTTGGCGACGCCAGGGCCGCTCATGATGTTGCGGCCGATATTGCCGAAGGTGGCCGGTAGCGGGGCGGAGAAGACGCTGGTATCGAAGTACTGCTCGCCTTTTCCGATGGTGCCGAGGATCCGGATGGGTCCGCTGACGTCGGGCCGGTTGCCGTTGCCGGGCGCATTCAGCGTGGTGGCGCTGTAGCTGAATCCCAGCGGCGTGCCGGAGTACAGGGAGAAGATGCCGTTGAGCTGCCAGTCTCCGAGGATCCAGCGGCCCACGCCGCTCTGAAGGAAGCGATGCCTCGGTCCGAAGGGCAGGTCGTAGACGAAGCTCTGGACCCAGGTGTGCGTGCGGTCGAAGCCGGAGCGCGCCCGGTTCTTAGTGAGGTCGATGAGGTTGGAGAAGCCGCCGTTGTCGTCGGCGAAGTTGATGGCTTTGCCGTAGGTGTAGGCAGTGGTGAGGGCGAAGCCGTTGGCCCAGCGGCGGTCGAACTTCACCTGAAGGGAGTTGTAGTTTGCGCTGACGGGGACCCACATACCGGTGGAAGCCTTGCGCCCGAACTTGATGTTGAGCGGCTGGCCGGCTGAGCCGGCGCCGAGGACCTGGCCGGCATTGATGTTGCGGTTGGAGATGGCGCCGATGGCGTGGTTGGCCACGTAACCCGCCTCGAAGACGAACTGTCCGGGCAAAGTGCGCTGCACGGTGACGTTCCAGCTTTGCAGGTATCCCTGGCGCATGTTCTTCGGGATGAAGAGGTAGTTCTGAGCCGGCGCATCCTCGATAATGCCGCTGCTGGGCAGTGCCACCGGCAGCGGAGCGGGGAAGCCGGCCGCCATGGAGCCGATGGAGCTGTAGGAGTTGTCGGCGTTGTAGGCGTTGTTTTGTTTCACCGGGTAGTTGAAGGCCCACTTGTCGTCCGGATAGGAGGGATCGATGGTAATCCCGTAGCCGGCCCGGATCACGGTTTTCTCGTCCATGCGGTAGGCCGCACCCAGGCGCGGGGCGAAGTTGTTGAGGTCGTTCTGCAAGCCCATGTTCCAAGGGTTGGCGCCGAGACCGGCCAGTTCGAGGGTGTTGTTGTCCGGGTTGTAGTTGGAGAAGCCTCCCGGCCAGCGGGTTGTGGGCGGCACATACAGTTCGTGGCGGATACCCAAATCCACGGTCAGCTTGCGCGACACCTGCCACTTGTCCTGAATGTAGGTGAAGATCTGAGTCTGGCGGAATGTCGGGAAGATGCCGGGCAGGTCGCGGCCCATCTCGTTGGGCAGATCCAGCAGGTAGGCGGCGAAGGAGTTGCCGAAGCTGGTCTTTGAATCGCCGTTCCTGGCCGTCGGGCCGGCGCGGAACCGGAAGAGGCCGCGCGGGCTGTAAGTCTGGGTCTGCAGGAGGTCATCGCGGTTGCGGCGGATGTCCAGCCCGACTTTGATGGTGTGATTGCCTTCCAGGCGCGTCCAGTTGGTAACGGCGTCGAAGTTTGTCTCGGCGCGGACCCAGGGCAGGCTGGCCGAGAAGCCGACCACCGGGTTGCTGAAGCCGTCAATGTTGATCCCCGTCATGCCGCTGGTGAAGTCATCCAGGTTCACACCCCGGATCCCGACTTCGTCGGAGGTCTTCTTGCCGTACGCCTCCTGCTGGGCGTCGTTTCTGTAGCGCATGACGCCGAAGCGGAACTCGGCGATCATCTTCGCGCTGAACACCTTGGTGTAGTTGATCGCCGTGTTGTACGACGGCTGGGTGCCCACTCCCGCGAAGCCCTTCAGGCCGCCATAAATGCCGTAGATGGCCGGATCCGCAATCTTCGCCTTCTGCATGCTGAAGCGGTACATGAGGGTGTCGTTGTCGGTGAACTTGTGGTCGATCTTGGCGTCGACGCTGTTGGTGTCCTTGCTCCTGACCGTGGCCTTTTCGTAGTTGCTGTTCAGGTCGGGCGCGGTGGGCTGCGGGAGGAAGCCCATGATCTTGCGCGAGAGCGCAGTGATGCGATTCGCCGGGATCAACTGGGAGGCGAAAGGCGTTCTCCCCTTGCCGTCCGGCGTGCCGGTGAGCGGATCGTAGATCACCGAGGTCGAGGCCGAGAGGTCTCCCGAGCGGAAGGCTGGAGTGGGTATCGTCCAGCGGCCCACGTCGCCGCGGCGGTCGCGGATGCCCTGGTAGTCGGCGAAGAAGAAGCTCTTGTTCTTGATGATGGGGCCGCCGATGGTGCCGCCGAACTGGTTGAAGGTGGTGGGCGCCTTGCCGGAGGCGAAGTAGTTGCGGGCCGCGGTGCGGCTGACGCGGTTGAACTCGAACAGGCTGCCGTGGATGTCGTTCGTGCCCGACTTGAAAGCGACGTTGATCACGCCGCCGCCGGCGCGGCCCAGTTCGGCGTCGAAGTTGCTGGTGGTGACGTCCACGGTCTGGATGGCTTCGATGGGCGGAATCAGCGCGGTGAGAAGGCCGGTGCGCTGGTTATTGTCGATGCCCTCCAGTTGGACGTTGTTGCCGAGCCGCGACTGGCCGTTGACCTGGGTGGCCATGCTGTCCTGCACGTTGAAGAACTCCGAGTGCGGCCGGAAGGACTTGCTGGTTCCTGGCACGATGTTGAGCAATCCCTGGAAGTTCCGGTTCATCGTGAGGGGTAGGTTGGCAATCTGCGTCGTCTCGATCTTCCGGCTGACGTCGGAGCGGTCCGTCTGGAGCAGTTCCGCGCCAGCGGACACCTCAATGGACTCAGTCAACTGCCCCGGCTCCAACTTCAGATCGACGCGCACGGTGGAATTCACCAGCACGGTCACGAGGTCCCGGACAGCCTTCTTGAAACCGGTCAGCTCGCATTCCACCCTGAACACGCCGGGATCCAGGTTGCCGAACACGAAATTGCCCGCATCGTTAGTGGTCATGGTGCGCGTGAGGCCGGTGTTGACCTCGGTGATGGTCACTTTCGCACCCGGCACGATGCCGCCGGTGGAATCGGCAACCGTGCCCACGAGGCTCGCCTTTACCGCCTGTCCGTCCAACCTGAGAGTGCCTGCCAGGCTGAGAACCAAGGCCAGCATTGCATAAATTACTGAGTTAGTCTTGATTGGTCTCATGTGGATCCGCCTTTACCATTAATGGCTGATGGATAGTATCACAAGATAGCCAATCAGGCCATTCTATCCTCGGGACCGCGGGGATGAGGAGATCCCGCGGGTGCCCGGCAGCAGGATCAGCCTGCCAGCGGGAAGACTGGAAGAAGGAACGCCACACAACGAGCCGGCGGGGAGAAGGGTGGATGGGAGAGTGGAAATCGGTGCGGCCATGGGGAGGCGCCATGAGCGTCCGGCAGGGGCAGCAAAATGGGAGCGTAGTCTCCGGCTCCGACAGAGTAATCTATTTCTAATGCAAGTCACGGCAAAAGCCCCGTGCCGGGTGGACCTGGCGGGGGGAACTCTCGACATCTGGCCTCTGTACCTGTACCACGCGAACGCGGTGACGCTGAACTTTGCGGTGTCGGTGTACACGACGTGCCGCATCACGGCGCGGGAAGGCAGCGCTATCACGCTGCGGTCAGCGGACCAGCAGGTGGAGGAGACGTACGACCGGCTGGAGACGCTGGAGAGCGCGAAGCGGCACCGGCACGCGCTGGCGGCACAGGTGGTGAAGCACTTCCGGCCGCAGGGCGGGCTGGTGGTGGAGACGGATTCGGAGTCGCCGCAGGGGGCGGGGATCGCGGGGTCGTCGTCGATGCTGATTTCGACGGTGAGCGCGTTCAACCGCTACCTGAAGACGGGGCACGGCATCGAGCAGGTGCGGGAGATCGCGCAGAACATCGAGGCGCAGGTGATCCGGGTGCCGACGGGGTGCCAGGATTACTACCCGGCGATGTACGGCGGGGTGGGGGCCGTCGAGTTGACGGTGGCGGGCATCCGGCGGAAGGCGCTGCCGGTGGACGCGGCCGAGCTGAACCGGCGGTTCGTGCTGGCCTACACGGGCAAGCCGCGCCAATCGGGCATCAACAACTGGGAGGTGACGAAGCTGCACATCGACGGCAGCAAGGCGGTGGAGAAGAACTTCGCGCGCATCGCGGAGATCGCGCACGCGATGCGGGGTGCGCTGGAAAAGGGCGACTGGGCGGAGACGGCGCGGCTGCTGCGGGCGGAGTGGGACCACCGGCGGAAGAACGCGCCGGGGATCACGACGGAGACGCTGGACCGCCTGGTGGCGGTGTCGAGGAAAGCCGGGGCGCAGGCGGCGAAGGTGTGCGGGGCGGGCGGCGGAGGGTGCGCGGTGTTCCTGTGCGAACCGGAGGCGCGGGCGCGGGTGGTGGCGGCGCTGGAGCGGGAAGGCGCGCGGGTGCTGAACGTGCAGGTGGCGCCGAAGGGCGTGACGGTGAAGAGCGCGGGTTGAGGATGACATGGAAGAGAGCCGCAACGGGGCGGGGAAACTGTTCGGGCTGCTGCTGCGCGGGGCGCTGTTCCTGATCTTCATCCGCTTCGGCGGCGGGCTGTTCGGGGTGCTGCTGAACTGGCTGTTCGACAGCCTGCTGGTGGCTTCGGCGCTGAGCCTGTTTCTGGCGGCGGCGGCGGCGAGCGCGTTTGTGGTGCGGACGTTCGAGCGGGGGCGGCTGGAAGACATCGGCATGGGCTGGAGCGGGGCGTCGATGCGGCACCTGGCGCTGGGGCTGGTGGGAGGCGCGGGGGCGGGGCTGGCGGTGATGCTGGCGCCGGTGCTGGCGGGGGCGGCGTCGATCGTGCCGGCGACGGAGGCGGCCAACGCGTTCACGCCGGGCAAGTTCCTGTTCGTGTCGTGGATCCTGCTGTTTGGGGCGGTAGGCGAGGAGATGATGTTCCGCGGCTACGCGTTCCAGGTGCTGCTGAGGGAGTACGGGCCGTGGTGGGTGATAGCGCCGTTCGGGGCGCTGTTCGCATTCGCGCACATCGACAACCCGAACCTGACGGCGCTGGGGCTGGCGAACACGGGGCTGTGGGGCGTGCTGCTGGGGCTGGGGTTCTACCGGAGCCGGGACCTGTGGCTGCCCATCGGGCTGCACTTCGGGTGGAACTGGGTATTGCCCCTGTTTGGCGTGAACCTGAGCGGATTTACAATGGGATTGTCGGGGTACACGTTGCGCTGGAGCGCCGGGCCGCTGTGGAGCGGCGGGGCCTACGGAGTGGAAGCGGGGCTGCCGGCGACCCTGGCGGTGGCGGTGTTGAGCGTGTGGTTGTGGCGTCTGCGCCTGGACCGGCAGGCGGCGCCGCTGGTGGACGGCTGAGAGCGAGGGGTGCGATGTTGCGGATATTGATCCTCTGCATGGCGTCGGCGTCGCTGGCGGCGGCGCAAACGGGCAAAGCGGACCCGGTGCGGAAGCTCACGGACGAGGAAAAGATCGAGATGCTCCGGGGCTTGAGCTCGGAGTTCGCCACGGTGAAGGCCTTCATCCCGCGCAGCAAGAAGGCGGTGAAGTTCTCGAGCGACGGGACGTGGGACAAGAGCGAGTGGCGGGACGCGGGCGACGAGTACGGGCCGGTGGCGCGCGTGGGCGACCTGGTGCAGATCACGAAGGTGGACATCGAGAACGACAAGATTGTCCTGCAGATCAACGGCGGGCTGAATACGCGGGGGAAGTGGTGGGAGCGGATTGAAGGCGGCGTGGGCGGGGGGTCGAGCACCGTGCCGCTGTCGCGCACGCAGACGCGCAGCGCGGGGACGACCGTGGCGCTGGTGTTTCCCGGCAGGATCCCACCGGCGACGAAGCCGGCGGACGTGAAGAAGATGCTGGCTCCGGTGCTGGATTTCGCGAAGCGGAGCGCGACGGAGAACTACTTCGACACGCTGCCGCCGGAGATCCAGGAGGCGATCAAAGCCAAGCGGGCGGAGGTGGGGATGACGCGGGACCAGGTGAAGATGGCCATGGGGCTGCCGCGGGACCACATCCGGGAGACGAAGGACGGGGAGGAGACGGAGGACTGGATTTACGGGTACCCGCCGGGGAAGATCACGTTCGTGACGTTCACAGGGCAGAAGGTGACGAAGGTGAAGGACAGCTACGCGGGGCTGGGCGGGCAGACGGTGCCTATGCCGAAGCCGCCGCAGTAAGTCAGTTGGGCAGGCCTGGCTACTGGTGGGCGGAGACCTGGGGCTGGGGGGCGTTGAGCTTCACTTCGATGGTGCGCTCGGCCTCGTTCACTTCAAAGGTCTGGCCGAAGGTCTGGTAGCCCTTGGCAATCACCTGGACGAGGATGTTGCCCTGGGGCATGGAGGGGAGCTTGGCGATGCCCTCCTGGTTGGTCTTCATCTGCCAGGAGGTGCGGGTCCTCTTGCCGAGCTTGATGTAGTTGCGGCCCTGCTGGAAGCGCACGATGACGCTGGCGCGGTCAACGGGCCGGCCGGTGTAAGTCTTCACTTCGACACGCAGCATGGTTTCGGGCGGGTCGGCCAGCAACGGCAGGGCCATCAGGAACAGGGCGGCGAGCAACGCAATGCGGGTTCGCATACCTCGATTTTAAGCGATATCGGGGAGGAGGAAACGGGCGGGTGCGCCGAGGGCGGCGGCGGCGTGCTCGGCGGCGAGGTAGCCGCTGCGCACGGCGCCCTCCATGGTGGAGGGCCAGCCGGAGCGGGTCCAGTCGCCGGCGAGGGAAAAATTGGGCACGGCCGTCTGCTGAATAGGCCGCAGCTCTTCGAGGCCGGGGCGGGCGGAGAAAGTGGCGCGCACTTCTTTGACGACGTGCGCCTTTTCGAGCGTAGCCTGGCGCACGGCGGGGAGGAATTCGGCCAGCTCGCGGAGGGCGAGATCGAGGACTTGCTGGCGGGACATGGCCACGAGCGAGCGCGAGGCGCTGACGACCAGAGTGAGATAGCGGCCGCCGCGCTTGTTGTACATCCACTGGATGGTGCGGTCGAGGAAGGTAGCGTGGGGCAGGATGGTGACGGGGCGGTCGAACCAGAGGTGGATGCCGGTGATGGGGGAGTGCTCGAAGGGGGAGTAGTCGAGCGTGAGCTCGGGGGCGACGGCGGGCAGGACGTGGAAGGGGAGGGCGGAGATGTAGTGGTCGGCGGTGAGGGTATCGGAATCCGTCTGGACGCCGGCGACGCGGCCGTGCTCGAAGACGATGCGGCGGGCGCTATGGCGGAAGCGGAGATCGATGGTGGGGAAAGGCTGCCAGCGTGCGGGGGCGTAGAGTTCGGAGAGGGGGAGATCGGGGATGCCCATCTCGTAGGAGTCGGCGGCGGCGAGGAAGCCGAGCCAGCAAACCTGGAAGCCGTGGGAGGCGGCCATGCGGTCGAGCTCCTCGTTGATGGCGGAGACGAGAATCTGGCGCCAGAAGCGCTGGATGGCGCGAGGCGACTGGCGCTTCTCGCGGAGCCAGTCGAGCATAGTGATTTCGTCGAGGCCCGGGCGGGTGTGGCGCTCGCGGCGCAGGGCGAGCAGGGCGCGGGCGATGCCGAGCTTGTCGCGCAGGTTCAGGAAGCGGAGCGAGGCGAAGGACTCGCTGAAGTGCAGGGGCGCGGGCAGGACTCCGCGGCGGAAGACGGAGATGCGGCCGCCAGGCTCGATGAAGTAGAAGCCGGTGTGGAAGCGGATGCGGTCGAGCACGCCGAGGCGGTGGTAGAAGTCGATCAGGTTGACGCAGCACTTGAGGAGGATGTGCTGGCAGTTGTCGATCAGTTCGCCGCTGTCATCGGCAGGGAGGGGGTAAGAAGAGGCGCGGCCGCCGGGGAAGGGGCGGGATTCGAGAAGCGTCACCTGGTGGCCGGACTGGCCGAGGGCGAGCGCGGAGGAGAGCCCGGCGAGGCCGCCGCCGAGCACGAGGACACGGGCCATTTAACAGGGCGCCATTGCTCGGGAGCGCTTTCCGCCGCCGCCGCCGCCCGAGTCCCAATTGACAGAGAGCCAGCAGCAGATGAAGAGGAAGAGCACGTAGATGAGGTCCGAAAGCTGCAT
Organism: Bryobacterales bacterium; assembly: GCA_027324255.1. Taxonomy (GTDB): domain Bacteria; phylum Acidobacteriota; class Terriglobia; order Bryobacterales; family Bryobacteraceae; genus Paludibaculum. Next base: position 18,119 of record DAHVTI010000192.1, read on the forward strand.
CGATACTCCCATTATTGAGGTGTCTTGCTTAGCCTGCAATGGCTCAATGGTTCCAGTACTTAAGTGATACACCTGTGGGGTATGGAGGGCGCGGCTGCCCATCATTTTGCCCCGCGGGCGTTGCGGCGGAGGGGGCCGAACTGGCGGATCATGTTTTCGATCATTTTGAGGCCCTGGGCGCCGTCCTGGGAGAGCAGGCTTTCGGGGTGGAACTGGACGGCCTCGACGGGGAGGG
>DAHVTI010000195.1 GCA_027324255.1 Bryobacterales bacterium
CCGCTGAGCTTCAGCAACATCGACTACGCCAGCGAGAGCCAGACCATCCGTCTCTCGATGGACGGCGACGTTCAGAACATCACCCTGAACAGCGGCAACGCCCGGTCCATCGACGAGGCCGTCACCGCCATCAACAGCGCCCTCCAGAACGGCACGGCCGACAAGCTGAAAGGCATCACGGCCGTGAAAGTGGTGGAATCCGGCGCCGAGAAGATCCAGTTCGTGGGCTCCACCGGGCCCTACAAGCTCGAGATCACTTCGGCCAACACGACCGGCCAGGGCCTGGCCGATTCGACCAAGATCTACGACTCCACCGCCAACGACGGCATCGGGGTGAGCGCCTCCATCGCCACCAAGCAGAACGCCGAAGCCGCGGTCACCACCCTGTCCCGCGCCGTCAGCGCCCTGGGCGAAGCCCAGGCCGTCGTCGGTAAGGGCCAGAACCAGTTCAACTTCGCCGTGAGCCTGGCCTCCACGCAGCTCACCAACCTGGCGGCTTCGGAATCGCGCATCCGCGACGCCGACCTCGCCAGCGAGGCGGCCAACCTGACCAGGGCGCAGATCCTCACCCAGGCCGGCGTCGCCGCCCTGGCCCAGGCCAACTCCGCGCCGCAGGCCGTGTTGTCCCTGCTCCGCGGCTAACTTTCACCCGCGCTTCACGCGCCTCCCCTCAGGCCCCCGCCGGAATATTTCCGCGGGGGCCTGTTTCTTTTCAGGGCTTCCGCCGATACAGGTACTAAGGTGGTAGCCCTATGAGCGAAGCAAGAAACAACCGCGTGCACGCGGCTGAGGCGTGCCGGCATCGCGCCCTGGAGTTGCTCGATGCCGGACAGATCGAAGAGACGGTGATGATCCTACGCTGCGCCGTCGAATGCAATCCGCGCAACTCGCGGGCGTGGAACGACCTGGGCGTCGTGATGGAGACCCTCGGTAACCCCATGGAGGCGGTGCGCTGCTACCGGCGTTGCATCGCCCTGGAACCCGGCCGCAGCGAGGCGCGCCAGAACCTGGGGATGCTGCTACTTCAGATGGGCATGGCCCAGGCGCTGCAGCGTCAGGCCTTCACGTCCAGCCTGGCATTCTGAAGGCCGCCGAGGGCGCGCAGGCCGTCGGCCACGCGCCGCTCCTGCTGCGCCGCGGCCAGATCCCGGCCGGCACTTTCGCGCATGTGCGCCGCGACGGCGCGCGCCTGTTCCCCGAGCGAACGGCAATGCTCGAGACGCTTCCGCAGACCGTCCGTGGCGGCGGGAACCCGGCAGCGGCTGAGCCTGCGAATCAGCTCTCCACGCCGCTCGAGGTGCTCGAGGTAGGTGGGATCCTGGCGGGCCAGGCTATCGCCGAGCGACTGGCTGCACTCCTCCAGCGCCACCAGCAACAAACCCATCTCGATCTCCGCCACTTAGGCACCCTTCTTTCCGTTGGTGACCAGGTTGAGGCTGTCGATGGTGGCGGTGAGCATACTCTGCTGGTTGGCCAGCATGGCCAACAGGGAGTCCGCGGCCTGCAGGCGGGACATGAGCGATTCCTGCATGGCATTGACTCGATCCTCGATGGCGGCGATCTGTTCGGTCAACCGGTTGTCGGTCTCGTCGTAGCCCTCCAACATGGACCGCATACTGCCGGTCAGGGGATCGCTGAGTCCGTTGAAGCTGGATTCAAAGGCCGACAGCCCGCTGGCGCCGTCGCCGAGAAAGTCGAGGGCGGCGCTGAGGTCAGCGCCGGACATGCTGCCGACGGTGGTGGAATCGAAGCTCATCTCGCCGCTCGAGCTGAGCGTGATGCCCAGATCGGCCAGGCTGCGCACGGCGCCTTCGCCGCGGTAGCCGGTGACTTCGCGCAGCAGGCCGGAAAGCTGGCCGATGACCGGATCGCCGCTGAGAATGCCGGCCGATTCGCCGATCTGCGCGTCCAGTTTCGCCACCATGGCGTTGTAGGCGGTGACGAACTCCTGCAGGGCGTCGCTGACGGGAGTGCGGTCGGTGGAGACGGAGACGGTGACGACCTGGCCGGCGGAGGTCGTGTCTTTCAGCTCCAGGATCAGGCCGGGGATCACGTCGGAGGCGATATTGTCCTTGGCGGTGACCGCCTGGCCGTTCACCTTGAAGAGAGCATCGGAGCCGGGACTGGTCTGGCTGAGCAGATTGGAGCCGGCGTCGTCCACAACCGTGCGCAATTCGACGGCTTGCGCGCCTTTGGAGTCGGCGGAAAGAGTGAGGAAGTAGCGGTTGGGGCTGTTTTGGGTGTCCAGGATCGAGGCCGTTACGCCGGCGCCGAGGGCGTTGACGGCGTCGCGGACGCCTGCCAGATTGTCGGTTTCGGCGGTGAGCGCGACCGTGTAGCTGGTGCCGCCGACCACCAGTTGCAGTTGGTGGTCTCCGCTGGAGACGGCCGTCGCGTCCTGCGTCGCGAGGCCCAGCGTCGAGGTGGCGATGGCCTGCGAGGCCAGGGAGGTGATGTCGCTGATCTGGTAGACGCCCGGCGCGGCGCCGGAGCTGGTGGTGACGCCGACGGCATAGCCGCTGGAGGTGGCGGACAGCGCGCCGCCCGAGCGCAGCCCGGAGAGGGTGCCGAGCGTGCCGGCGAGGGTGGAGACCGCCGAGCGCAGATCCGTCATGAGGACCTTTTTGTTGAGGACGTCCTGCTGTTCGTTCTGGAGGATCTGGGCGGGCAGGGAGGCGATGGAGACGGAGCGGCTGAGGATGGTCTGGAAGTCGTCGGAAAAGCTGCTGACTCCGGTGAAGCTCAGCGGTGTGATGCTCATGGTGCGAACCTCCGCACCTCTCATATCGGCGGGTGGCGGCGGATCATGAGTCAGCCGCAATGCGGCCGGGACTAAGGCAAGGGCCTGATGCGGATGTGGCGGTAGGCGATGCGCAGCTCATCCCTGGCATGGAGTTGCAGGGCGAGATGTCCGCGGCGGCCGACGTTGTGGGCCTGATGCGCCGCGTCGTCGAGGACGCCCGAGCCGTTGTAGTCGGCGATGGCGACGCCGTTCACCTCGGTCCGCACCCGCAGGCCGCGGCAGACCAGGCGGAGGCGGTTCCATCCTTCCGCGTGCCACTGCCACTGGGCGGGGCCCTGCGACGGGGCGATGTTCCAATCCTTCAGCGAAGGGAAGATCCAGCGCCTGGTCTCCCGCGTTTCGTCGTAGATCAGGCCGGTGCGCCAGGGGGCGGGCGGGTGGACGTCCATCTGCGGGCCGTGCAGCCAGCCGAGGGCGGCGTCGTAGCGGCTGCGGAACTGCACGCCGGAGTTGCCTGGCGATTCGGGAAAGCCTCGCACCTCCAGGGTCAGCTCGAAGTCGTCGAACTCGCCGTCCGACACCAGCCAGAAGTAGTCGTGGTCCTTGCGGCCGAGCGAGTCGCAGAAGATGGCGCCGTCGCGCACCTGCCAGAAGACCTTGCCGCGGTCCTCCGGCCGGGCATCCACGTGCCACCCGCTGAGAGTCCGGCCGTCGAAGAGCGAACGCCAGCCGGCGCCGGTGGCGGGCGGGAGCAGGAAGAGGGCCAGGGGCCCGCAGAGGAGCGGCATGCGGAGCATCGCGCCAACGATATCAGATCCGGCCCCCGGCGGCCGCGGCCGAGGCGAGGCCGAGGACGCGGCGGACCATCGCCATCAGGCCGTCGGGCGTGAACGGCTTGGGCAGGAAGGCGGCGCCGCCGGCCAGCCGCTTTGCGCCGTCGAGCTCCTGGTCGGCATAGCCGGACATATAGATGACGCACGTCTCCGGCCGCGAGGCCGCCAGGCGGTCAGCCAGTTCCAAACCGTTCATGCCGGGCATGACGATGTCGGTGAGCAGGAGGCGGATGGGGCCGTGGTGGCGGCCGGCGATGACCAGCGCCTCACTGCCGTTGGCGGCCAGCAGGGCGCGGAAGCCCATGCTTTCCAGGATGGAGCCGGCCAGGGTGCGCACGTCGGGCTGGTCCTCGGCGATCAGCACGGTTTCGCTCCCGCCTTCCGAATCCGCGGCTGCCGCCTCGTCCGGCGGCCGGGCCGGGCGCACCCGGGGCTGGACGGCCTGGGCGAGACGGATGCTGAACGTCGAGCCCTTCCCGGGCTCGCTGGACACTTCGATGCGGCCGCCCTGCTGGTTCACCATGCCGAAGACCGAGGCAAGTCCGAGGCCGCCGCCGCGCCGGTGGCTCTTGGTGGTGAAGAAGGGTTCGAACAGGTGCTGGCGGACGTCCTCGTCCATGCCGGTTCCGGTATCGGAGACGAGCAGGAGCACCTGGCGGCCTCCCTCCGAAGGAGGCAGGCCGCGAGAAGTCTGGCCCGCGGCGGCCAAGCGGGTGGCGATGGTCAGCACGCCGCCGCGCGGCATGGCCTCGCGCGCGTTGGCGACCAGATTGAGGATGAGCTGGCGCATCAGGGCGCCATCGGCCTCCACCGCGCCGGCGTCGGGGTCGAGCAGGACGACGGTGCCGACGTCGTCGCCCACCAGGCGCCGGATCATGGGCTCCATTTCACGGATGAGGTCGTTGAGCAGCATGGTGCCGGAGCGCTGGGGCTGCCTGCGGCTGAAGGTGAGCAACTGGGCCATCAGGTCGGCGCCGGTCTGGCCGGCCTTACGGATCTCGGCCACCCAGGCGCGGGCCTGGTCGCCTTCGGGCAGGCGGGACAGAAGCAGGTCGCTGTAGCCGTTGACCACGGTGAGGAGGTTGTTGACGTCGTGGGCCACGCCGCCGGCAAGCCGCCCCAGGCTTTCCATTTTCTGCGCCTGCAGGAACTCCTCGTTCAGGCGCCGGCTCTCCGTCACGTCGAGAAACGCGGCGATGGCGCGGGACCAGTCCCCGGCGCGGCCGTACTCGAAGCTGACGAATATGCGGACCGTGCGCGCCTCGCCGCGCAGCGTATGGGTCTGGAAGGTCGCCTGGAAAAGGGACTGGCCGGAGGCCAGGGTAGCCAGTTCGTCGCGGAAGACGGCGCAGGCCTCGTCGTCGAAGAGGGTTTCGAAGCCCCGGATGAGCTCTTCGCGCGAAGCGGCGCCGTAAAACTCCCTGGCGCTGCGGTTGATGTCGAGAATCCGGACGCGCCGCACGCATTCCCGCACCAGGTCCGGGTTCCCTTCCAGGAAGGCGCGCCAGTTGTCGCCGGCCTCAGCGGCATGGTGGTCGAGCAGCGCGCGGACGGCGGAGAAGTCCTCTTCCCACATGGGCACCGGGGAATCCTCGAAGAGGGTCCGGTAGTGGGCTTCGGCCTGGCCCATGTGGCGCGCCGAGTCGCGCAGGGCCAGTTCGGCCAGCTTCCGGGCGGTGATGTCGCGCTCGCGGCCCTGCACACCGACCTGGTTGCCGGAATCGTCGAGCAGCGGCCCCCAGGAAGCGGCGACCCATTTCAGGCGGCCCTCCTTGTCGAGCAGCCGGTACTCTTCTTCCTCGAAGGACTCGCCGCGGAAGAGCCCGTCCCAGCGGCTCAACATGCGGGCGCGGTCATCGTCGTGCACCCAGCACACGAAGCCCGCGGCCTGCAGTTCCTCGGGAGAGTAGCCCGTCAGGCGCCCGGCCGCCGGATTGGCGTAGATCAGGCGGCGGTCCATGTCGTAGGCCAGGAGCATCTCGCGCGTGTTGGCGGCCAGCATCTTGAAGCGCGGGTCGACGCCGGCGGTCGTTTCGCGCGCCATGCACAACGTCAGGGGCCGGTCGAGGTCGCCAGGGTTGAGGATGCAGATCGACAACTCCACCGGAACGCGCGCGCCGTGGCGGGCCAGCAACTCCACGCGGCAAGCCACCGGCTCCCCGGAGCCCAGCACGCGCTCCCTCAACTCGTCCAGGCCTTCGGCCGGCTCGCTGGCGAGCAACTGGCGAAGAGATAGTGTGCGCAACTCGTCTTTCGGGTATCCGCACAGCCGGTCGGCCATGTTGTTGCAGTGGGTGATGCGGCCCTCCGCATTCAGCACCCAGGAGGCTTCTGGCAGGTTCTCGAGGAACGCCTCGATCTGCTTGGGGTGTGCACCGGGCGCAAAAGTGGCGCCCACTGCCGTGATCCGATGACTATGGGAACGGCTGATCCGGGCCATGTTGATTCGGCGAAGGGGGCGCTGCGGCCTCCCCGCGCTTTCCTTGCCTCGATTCTACGGCTCCTGTAGGCGAATCCAATATTCTCTCTAGACAGTAATCGTTTGGGATTAGGGATTGCCCTGGGCGCGGCAAGCGGGACGGCTGGCGCTCCGGCCTACAATGAAAGGAATGGCTACCGCCGCCCCGCCCCTCGCCACGCCTGAGCAGATTGCGCTGTACGAGCCCGTCATCGGCTTGGAGGTGCACGTCCAGCTCGGCACCCGCACCAAGATCTTCTGCGCCTGCCCGAACGAATTCGGCGCGGCCCCCAACACGAACGTGTGCCCGGTGTGCCTGGGCCTGCCCGGCGCGCTGCCGGTGCTCAACCAGCAGGCGGTGGAGCTGGCCATGCAGGCGTCGCTGGCGCTGCACTGCGAAGTGCGGGGCCAGTCCGTCTTCGCGCGCAAGAACTACTTTTACCCGGACCTGCCCAAGGGCTACCAGATCTCGCAGTACGACCGTCCGCTGGCCGAGCACGGCTGGGTGGAGATCGAGCTGCCGGACGGCGCCGTGAAGCGCATCGGCGTCACGCGCCTGCACATGGAGGACGACGCCGGCAAGAGCACGCACGACGGCTACCGCGACAGCAGCCAGTACTCCTACGTGGACCTGAACCGCACCGGGTCGCCGCTGGCCGAGATCGTCAGCGAGCCGGACATGCGCAGCTCCGACGAGGCCTTCCTGTACCTCACCGAGCTGAAGCTGGCCATGCAGTTCACGGGCGTCTCCAACTGCGACATGGAGAAGGGCAACCTGCGCTGCGACGCCAACGTGAGCGTGCGGAAGCGGGGCGCGGAGAAGTTCGGCACCAAGGTGGAGATCAAGAACCTGAACTCGTTCCGCTTCCTGAAGCAGGCCATCGACTTTGAGATCGCCCGGCAGGTGGGCGTGCTGGAGGCGGGCGGCGCCATCGCCCAGGAGACGCGGCTCTACAACCCCGACGTCGACGAGACCTTCTCCATGCGCAGCAAGGAGGAGGCGCACGACTACCGCTACTTCCCCGAGCCGGACCTGGTGCCGCTGGCAGTAAGCGGCGAGTGGCTGGCGCGTGTCAAAGCCTCCATGCCCGAGCTGCCGGCCGGCCGCCGCAAGCGCTTTGTGAGCGAGCACGGGCTGCGCGAATACGACGCTCAGGTGCTGACCGCCACGCGCGCGCTGGCCGACTACTACGAGGTGGCCGCCAAGGCTTCCGGCGATCCGCGCATGGCGGCCCACTGGGTGACCGGCGACCTGGCAGCGCTGCTGAAGGCGGCCGGCAAGGAAGTGGAAGAGTGCCCGGTGAGCCCGGAGCGGCTGGGCGAGCTGATCGCCCTGATCGCCGGCGGCGAGCTGACCGGCAAGCTGGCCAAGGAGATCCTGCCGAAGATGTTCGAGACGGGCGAGGCGGCGCGCGCCATCATGGAGCGCGAAGGCCTGAAGGCGATGTCGGACAGCGGCGAGCTGGAAAAGATCGTGGAAGGCATCATCGCGGCCAATCCCAAGCAGGTGGAGCAGTACCGCGCGGGCAAGACGTCGGTGATCCAGTTCTTCGTCGGGCAGGCGATGAAGGCGACGCGCGGCCAGGCCAACCCGGCCGCGGTGTCGGAGATCCTCAGGCAGAAGCTGGTTTAGCGCGCGGGCCCGGCCAGGCCGTCCCACACGGCGCGGGCCAGGCGGGCGATGACGCTTTCGCGGACGTCGCCGGGCGCGGCGGAATCGGAGACGAAGACGGCGATGGCGAGGTGGCGCCCGTCCGGCAGCGTCACCAGCCCGATGTCGTTGGTGGCCGCCGTCACGCCGCCCACCGTGCGCGAGCTGCCCGTCTTGTGGGCCACCACCGTGCCCGCCGGCAGCCTGCCTTTCAGGCGATTCCCACCGGTGGGCGTCTGCGTCATCCACTGCAGCAGCAGGCCGCGGCTGGACGGGCTGAGTCCCCGGCCCTGCTCCAGGGCCTTCAGCAGCCGGACGGCTTCGCGCGGCGTGGCCCAGTTGCGGTACTGCACGCCGTCCGCGCCGCCGATCGCTTTTTCGGTGTCCATCACCTGGACGCCCGTCACGCCGAGCTCCCGCAAGTACGCCCGCACCGCCCCGGCGCCGCCGGCCAGGCGCAGCAGGACGTCGGAGGCGCTGCCGTCGCTCTCCGAAACGGCATAGCGCAGAATCTCGTCGAGACGCAGATCGAAGCCGCCCGCGGGATGCAGGTCGCGAAGCGGGCTGTGCTGTTGCGGCGAGACGAAGTCGCGCTTCTCGATCCGCACGCCGGCGTCAAGCCGCAGCCGGCCTTCGTCCACCAGCCGCAGCACCGCCATGGCGATGGGGAACTTGTAGACGCTCTGCATGGGGAAGCGCTCCGCGCCGCGCAGCTCCACGCGTTCCCCGGTCTCGACGATCTCCGCCGCCAGGCCCACGCGGCCGCGGGCGTCGCGGGCAATGCTTTCAAGGCCGGCCGGAGTGACGGCCAGCATCGTGATGAGGATAGGCCCCAGCATTGTTGTGAGGGTAGCATGGGGAGGAATGGCGACGAACTCTCCAGGCGGTAGATCGAAGCCGGCCCCGGCGCCGCTCTCTCCGGACATCCGCTGGCAGCGGGGCCCGCTCACTCTGCAACTGGCGGGAGCGGCGCGGCTGCGGCTGGGCGCGGGCATGATTGCGGCCGAGGGCGCGGAGATGCGCCGCTTCCTGAAGGCCACCGGGAATCAACTGACTTGGAAGGAGCTGGCGGTGGCGGGTCCGGACGACCTGAGCTGGTTTGCCGTCATCTCGCTGGAATCCACCCGCGGGGCGCCGCGCGGCAGCAAGCGGGAGGAGTGGACAGAAGATTCGGTGGAAGCCGACGGCCGGAAGGTGCGGATCCGCACCGTGGCGGTGCCGGCCGGGTGGGGGCTGCTGTCTTTTGAAGTGGTGAGCGAGCAGGCGGACGCCGAGGCGGCGAAGCTCGAGGCCGACGACCTGCTGGACGGCCTGGAGATTCCGGAGTCCGGCCGGTCGCCGTTCTGGCTGCTGCCGCCGGCCCTGGCGGTGGTGGCCTTCGCGGCCTACTGCGTGTACTGGATGATCCTGCGGCGTCAGCGGCGCTTATAGGCCACGCAGTCGATCTCGACCTTCATGGTGGGGTCGGCAAAGGCCACGGCCACGGTGGTGCGGGCCGGCTTCTGCTCGCCGAAGAACTCCTTGTAGACCTCGTTCATGGCCCGAAAGTCGTTGCCGTCGCGCAGGTAGACGTTGCACTTGACGACGTCGGCCAGCGAGGCGCCGGCGGCGGCCAGGATGCGCTTCACGTTATTGAGGGTGATGCGCGTTTCGTGCTGGATGCCGCCATAGCTCATCTTGTCGGTGGCGGGGTCCACCGGGCCCTGCCCGGATATGTAGACGAAATCTCCGGCGATGACGCCGGGTGAGTAGGGTCCGCGAGGCGTGGGCGTTTCGGGCGGAAAGATGCGCTGAATTTCACTCATGATGAGTTATCTTATCGTGACGCGAACGCGCGCTGCCGGGCGCGGAGACAGAAAGAGCTCCGCGGCCTTTGGGCGGCGGAGCTCCGGTGGGGGAAGAGAGGCTAGTCGGCCTTCTTGCGGCGCGTGCGGCGCGGCTTTTCGGCGACGTTGCCGGTGTCGGCCTTCTTGCGCGTGACGCGGCGCTTGGGCTTGGCGGGCGGCTCGTCGTCCGGCGGGATCTCGCCCGTGGCCGTCGGCTGGCCCTTCACGATGGGCTGCTTGAAGTCGTGCTCGGTGAGCAGATCCTCTTCGCGCACTTCGTGCTTGGGCGGGGCCGCCGGATAGAACTCGGAGCCGAGGTGCACCAGCATGCCGCCCTCCTGGCGCGGCTCCATGCGCACGACGGTGCGGTCCTGGGCGAAGTTCAGGAACTCGGTGAAGCTCTGGAAGCCGTAGTTGACGAAGTCGAAGGACGGATACTCTTCCTTCATCCAGGCACTGAGGTCGTCCACGGCCTGGCCGCTCTCTTCGAACTCCAGGCGGTGGATCTCCAGCACCTCGCGCAGCATCGGCAGCACCTCTTCGGGCCGCGGCAGGGCCTTGTCGGCGGCGCGGTGCTTGCGCTCGATGAAGTAGCGCCCACCCGTGCCCTTGACGTAGACCAGCTCGGCTTTCTTGAGCCTCTCGACGAAGTCGGAGAAGCTGCGCGCGCCGTAGGCCTGCTCGGAGAAGGAGGAGTCGAGCTGCAGCATGGTGGACTTCAGCAGGCCGAGCTGCGGCTGCACGTTGCGCCGCTCCAGCACCTGCAGACTGCGCTCCACCAGCGGCATGGCCAGGGTCAGGTCCAGCGCGGACGGACGGCTCTGCTGATCCTGCTGCTGGCGCTCTTCGCGTTCCTTGCGGCGCTCATCGCGCTCCTTCTGGCGGCGCTCCTTGCGCTCGCGCCAGGATTCGCGGTCGCCGCGGTCGGCGCCGCGGTCGATGCCGCGGTCACGGTCGGCGCCCCGGTCGCGGGCCTGCGGCTCCGGCATCGTCTGCACGGAGGATGGCTCCACGTTGAGCAGCGATTCGAAGCTGATGAACTCGTGGCAGTTCTGCTGGAGGATGGTGGAGGTGAAGGCGCGCCCGCCCACCACGAAGACGGTCTTGCCGTACTCCTTCAGCTTGTTCACGAGGGGGATGAAGTCGCTGTCGCCGCTGACGATGGCGAAGGCGGTCACGTGGTCATGCGTGAAAGCCATCTCCAGCGCATCCAGCGCCAGGTTGATGTCCGCGCCGTTCTTGTCGCCGCGGGGCGAGGGGATGCGCTGCACCATCTGGACGGCGTTTTCCGCCATCTGGCGCGTGGCGCCTTCCTGCCGGCTCCAGTTCGCATAGGCGAACTTGGCCACAATGTCTCCGCGCTCTTTGAGCGCGTCCAATACCTGCGACACTTCAAACTCGCGCCGCAGGGTGCTCTTCACGCCGATCTCGATGTTGTCGTAGTCGACAAACACGGCGATGTTCACTCGGTCTTGCATGTTGTTCAACAAAATCCTACCAAATTGTTTGATGGGGTTTTCCGCCCGCGTTCCCGCCGCACCCGCCGTGCGCTCCGCGCACCGGCCTTTCCCGTATTGTGCCGCTCCGGATCCGAATACTGCGGCAAACCCCGGTTCCTCTTGTTTCGCGCCGCCGGATCCAGCGTCCGGCGCCGCGCCTGACGGCCCAACGGCCGTCCACTGTCTTTCATCGTGCGGCTGAGTTTCCCGGCGGGAAGCTCTCGTGGGCGGCCCGGCAGGATGTCTCCCGCCCGTTCTGGGCTGACATCTTCCCGCAGGGCGGCGCCGGCGCTTGCTTCCGGCCTCTGCCGCAGTCCTTTCTCTTCGATGATCTTCCCGGCGTCCCGGCTTCGCCCGCGATCGGGAAATCGCTTCGCGGCCGCCTCCGTCAAGACCAGGTTGAGCCGGCCGGCGCTCGAATCCAGCGATTCCCGCCGGCCACCTCCAGTATATCCTCATTTTTCGTAACGGCTTCCGGCCCCCGTCCGGCACTGGCGCAGATCGATGATCCGCGCACCCAGGGCGGCGGCGAGCCATTCGTCGTGCGTGGCCAGCACAATGCTGCCCGGAAAGCGCTCCAGCGCGCGGGCCAGCGCTTCCCGCGCCTCCATTTCCAGGTGGTTGGTGGGCTCGTCCAGCAGCAGCAGATTGGCCCCGCCCAGCAACAGCAGAGCGAGCCCGGCCTTGGTGCGCTCGCCCGCGCTCAGCGTCGCCATGCGGCGCAGCACCTTGTCCGCGGGCATCTTCAGGCAGCCGAGCAGGGTTCGCGCCCGCGCCTCGTCCGCGCACACCGCCAGGCACAGTTCGAGCGCGGATTTGTCCGGCGGGAGGTTGTCGCCTTCCTGGGCCAGATAAGCAGGCACGACGCGCGCGCCCAGAGTCACCTCGCCCGCGTCGGGCCGCTGCTCGCCCAGGATCAGACGCAACAGCGTGGTCTTGCCGCAGCCGTTGGGCCCGGCCAGCACCAATCGCTCGCCGCGCCGCAGCTCCAGGCTGAAATCCTCGAACAGCGTCCGTTCACCGAGGCGCTTCGCGAGCGCCGACACGCGCAACACCACGTCGCCGGCGCGCGCCACGGCGCTGAAATCCAGCTCCGGCATGGGCGCCTCTTCCCAGGGCTTTTCCACGCGCTCGCCCATGGTATTGCGCTCCAGCAGGATGCGGGCCGTGCGCGCCACCTTGGCCGCCTT
>DAHVTI010000200.1 GCA_027324255.1 Bryobacterales bacterium
TGCATTATGCCCGCAAGGGCATGATTACAGAGGAGATGCTCTACGTTGCCAAGCGTGAGCGCCTCACCCCGGAACTCGTCCGCGATGAAGTTGCCCGCGGCCGCCTGATCATCCCCGCCAACATCAACCACCTCGCGCTGGAGCCCATGGCCATCGGCGTGGCCTCCACCTGCAAAATCAACGCCAACATCGGCAATTCGGCCACCACGTCCAACATCCAGGGCGAACTCGAAAAGCTGCATTACTCCGTCAAGTACGGCGCCGACACGCTGATGGACCTCTCCACCGGCGGCGACATCCCGGCCATCCGCAAGGCCATCATCGCCGAAAGCCCCGTGCCCGTCGGCACCGTGCCCATCTACGAAGCCCTCTCCCGAGTGCGGCGCGTCGAAGACCTCACCCCGCGGGTCATGCTCGAAGTCATCGAAGAGCAGGCCGAACAGGGAGTCGACTACATGACCATCCACGCCGGCGTGCTCGTCCAGCACATTCCGCTGACCACGAAGCGGGTGTGCGGCATCGTCAGCCGCGGCGGCTCCATCCTGGCCGAATGGATGGTGAAGAACCACAAGCAGAACTTCCTCTACGAGTGCTTCGAGGACATCTGCAAAATCTTCCAGAAGCACGACGTCAGCTTCTCCCTCGGCGACGGATTGCGGCCCGGCGCGCTGGCCGACGCCAGCGACGAGGCGCAGTTTGCCGAGCTGAAGACCCTGGGCGAGCTCACGAAAATCGCCTGGAACTACGACGTGCAGGTGATGATCGAAGGCCCCGGCCACGTGCCGATGGACCAGATCAAGATGCAGGTGGACAAGGAACTGGAGTGGTGCTACGAGGCGCCGTTCTACACTCTCGGCCCGCTTGTCACCGACTTCGCCCCCGGCTACGACCACATCACCAGCGCCATCGGCGCCGCCATGATCGGCTGGTACGGAGCCTCCATGCTCTGCTACGTGACGCCCAAGGAACACCTGGGCCTGCCGAACAAGGAAGACGTCAAGCAGGGCATCATCGCCTACAAGATCGCCGCCCACGCCGCCGACATCGCCCGCCACCGCCCCGGCGCCCGCGACCGGGACGACGAGCTCTCCCGCGCCCGCTACCGCTTCGACTGGAACCGCCAGTTCGAACTGGCGCTGGACCCCGAAACCGCCCGCGCCTACCACGACGAGACGCTGCCGGAAGAGGGCTTCAAGGACGCCCACTTCTGCTCCATGTGCGGCCCCAAGTTCTGCGCCTACAACATCAGCCAGAAGGTGGAAGAGTTCACGCCCGAGCAGGCCCAGGCCGTGCTCGAAGGCAAGACGCCGCACAAGCTGATCGAAATCGCCGGCGACTGATGCAGCCCACGGACCGGGTTCTGATCACCGCCCTCGACCAACGCGAGTCGCTCCTCGCCTGGGCCGCCGCGCTCGCCGAGGGAGCCCTCGTCGGCCTGGGGTCCGAAGAGCAGGTGCGCGCCGCCCGCCGCGAATGCGCCTCGTGCGACAACGTCATGTTCGTGGTCGGCAGCCGCGCCGAGATCCCTTGGCAGGAACTCTGGTTCGACCTGATCGCCGACGAGTCCCCGCATGCCCCTACCCCGGAAATGCTGCGCGTGCTGGTGCCCGAGGGGCGGATTCTCACTCCGGCCGAACTGGCTTGCGAATGAGGTAGACGGCGACCTCCGCCATCAGGTTGGGCAGCACGGTGCCACGGATGTGGCCGGAGAGGAACATCCGCTTCTCCACTACCCAGCCCTGCTCGCCCACCGTCTCCTCGAAATCGAGAATCGTCAGGAAGTGCACGTTCGGCGAATCGTGCCAGCCGTAAGGGAAGAGTTGTGTGCGGGGCGCCCGCCCGCTGAACAGGTGGCTGACCCGGACCCGCCAATGGCCGAAGTTCGGAAACGCGACCACCACGTAGCGTCCGATGCGCAGGATCTCGCGCATCACTTGAAGCGGCTGGCGCAACTCCTGCAGGGTCTGGCTCAGCACGACATAGTCGAACGCCCCGTCCGGATACTCGCGCAGGCTGCTTTCCAGGTCGCCCTGATAGACGGTGACGCCGCGCGCGATGGCCTGCTGCACCAGCTCGCGCCTCATCTCCACCCCGCGCGCCTCCACGTGTTTGTTGGCCTTGAGCCACTCCAGCAGCGCGCCGTCGCCGCAGCCCAGGTCCAGCACGCGCGCCCCTTCCGGAATCAGCTCGCTGATCAGCGCGTAGTCGCTGCGCCCCAGCACTTCGCGCACCTTCATCGCGCCGCCCCCCGGAACTCCCGCGCGCAGCGCGTCAGGAAGCCCTTCACGATTTCGGTCTGCTCGCCGACGTCCACCAGGAATGCGTCGTGGCCGTAGTTGGAGGACAGCTCGCAGTACGTCACGTCGTGGTTCCGGCTGCGCAGCGCGTTGACGATCTCCTGCGATTGATACGACGGGTAAAGCCAGTCGGAGGTGAAACTGATGACGAGAAAACGCGACGTGGCCCGCTCGAGCGAAGCCGCCAGCGATGGGTAGCCCGCCGTCAGGTCGAAGTAATCCATCGCCTTCGTGATGTACAGGTAGGAATTGGCGTCGAACCGCCCGACGAACTGCGTGCCGCGGTAGCGCAGGTAGCTCTCCACCTCGAAGTCCACGTCGAAGTCGTAGCTGAACTCCTCGCGGTTGCGCAGCCGGCGGCCGAACTTCTCGCGCATGGACTCGTCCGACATGTAGGTGATGTGGCCCACCATGCGCGCCACCGACAGGCCGCGCGCCGGCAGCTTGCCGCCGTAGAAGTCGCCGCCCGCGAAGTCCGGGTCCATCATGATCGCCTGCCGTCCGGTCTCGTTGAAGGCAATCTGCTGCGCGCTGTGCCGCGCCGTGGTGGCGATGGGGATGCACGCTTCCACGGTCTCCGGGTAGGCCACGGCCCACTCCAGCGCCTGCATGCCGCCCATCGAGCCGCCGGTGACCGCCAGCAGGCGCTCGATGCCAAGGTGGTCCACCAGCATCTTCTGCAGCCGCACCATGTCCGAAATGGTGATGCCCGGGAAGCGCAGCCCGTATGGCCGGCCCGTGCCCGGCCGCTCGGACGCCGGCCCGGTGGTGCCGCGGCAGCCGCCCAGCACGTTGGAACAAATCACGAAATAGCGGTCCGTGTCGAAGGCCTTGCCCGGCCCGATCATGTTCGCCCACCAGCCCGGCTTGCCCTCGTGGTCGATGCCCGCCGCGTGCGCGTCGCCCGTGAAGGCGTGCAGCACCAGGATGGCGTTGGTCCGCTGTGCGTTCAGCTCCCCGTATGTCTCGTAGGCCACCTGCACGCCGCGCAGCGTTTCGCCCGTCTCCAGGGCCAGCGAATCAAATTGCGCGCATTTTGTTTCGGTGATCATCGGCCTGTTGAGACTCCATTCTAGCGTGCCCCCACCCGGCAGCGGCATCTCAGGGAACCTTTCCGCGCGCCCCTCCGTCTTCTTCTTGCATGAGGCTCGCTGCCGACTTCCGGCTCTCCTTCCGCCAATTGGTTCGCTCGCCCGGCCTCAGCGTAACCGCCATTCTGTCCATCGCCCTCGGCATCGGCGCCGCCACCGCCATCTTCAGCGTCATTCACGGGGTGGTGATCGATCCCTTCCCCTACCGCGACGTGGATTCCCTGATGTCCGTCGCCATCCAGGCGCCCAACCAGCGCGGCTTCCGCACCGGCTACACCGTCGACCAGTTCCTCGAAATCCAGCAGCGCACCAGCATCTTCTCCGCTGTCACCGTTTCCACCATCAGCAATGTCCTCTGGACGGGTGCCGGCGATCCCCAGCAACTGCGCGGCAACCACACCACCTTCAACGGACTCGAACTCATGGGCGTTCCGCCCGCCGCCGGCCGCGTCTTCACCCCCGCCGACGGCGCGGACAACGCCGAAAGCGTCTGCGTCCTCGGCTTCCCCTTCTGGCAGCGGCAGTTCGGAGGCGACCCTTCCGTCCTCGGGCGCACGCTGACTCTCAACGGCAAAGCGCGCACCGTCGTCGGCATCATGCCGCCGCGCTTCATGTGGCGCGGCGCCGACGTCTACCTGCCCGTCCATTTCCGGCACGGTGAGACGCCCGAAGGCGTCCGCTACGTCCATCTGCTCGGCCGCCTCAAGCCGGGCGTCACCGCCGCCCAGGCCGAGGCGGACCTGAAGCCGGTCATCGACGACCTGAAACGGCTCGCGCCCGAATCGTTCCCCGAACAGTACAGAGTCGCCTTGCGCTCCTTCGCCGAGACCTTTCCCAGCGGCATCCGCCAGGAACTGTGGCTGCTGCTGGCCGCCGTCGCCTTGCTGCTGTTGATCGCCTGCGCCAACGTCTCCAGCCTGCTGCTGGCGCGCGGCCTGGCGCGCCGCGGCGAAATGGCCGTGCGCATGTCGGTGGGCGCCTCCCGCCGCCGGCTGGTGGCGCAGTTGCTCACCGAAAGCGCCGTGCTGGCCCTGTGCGGCTGCCTGTTGGGCGTGCTGCTGGCCTGGGGCGGCATGAAGGCCATCCTCACGGTGGTCCCGCCCTTCACCATCCCGGATGAGAGTGAAGTGCGGATCCACCTGCCGGTGCTGGGATTCTCTCTCGCCTTGACCTTCCTCACCGCCCTCCTCTTCGGCCTCGGCCCGGCGCTCGCTTCCTCGAAAACGAGCTTGTCGGAGGCCCTGCGCTCCGGCGGCCGCGGCGCTGTCGCCGGCCGGGGCCACGGCCTGGCACGCGGCGCCCTGGTGGTGCTCGAGGTCGCCCTGTCCGTGGTGCTGCTCACCAGCGCCGGGCTGATGGTCCGGACCCTGATGGCCGCCGAGAGCGCGGACCTGGGAGTCCGGACAGACAGGCTGCTCACCTTGCGCGTGCCCCTCTCCGAGACGCGATACCGCGAGAACTGGCAGCGCTCGGCCTTCATCGAAAACCTGCTGGCCCGGCTCCAAGGCGCGCCGGGCGTCGCGAGCGCCGCCGCCAACTCCTGGTTCCATCCCCTGGGCAACTTCTCCGTCCCCGTCCAGGTCCCTGCCCACCCCTTGCCGGACAGCCCGCGCGTCAACATCAATCCGGTCAGCAACGGCTACCTGGGCGTCTTTGCCATCGCACTCAAGAACGGCCGCGGCTTCACCCAGGCCGACGTAGACCAGCGCCGCCATGTCGCCCTGGTCAGCGAACGGTTCGTCCACCGCTTCTTCGAAAACGGCAGCGCCCTGGGGCAGGTGCTCAGCATCCCGGCCTTGAAGCAGCCGCCCGTCTCGCTGGCCGATGACCGCATGGAGATCGTCGGCGTCGTGGCCGACACCGCCGGCGGCGGTCTCGATGATCAGCGGCCCGAACTTTATATCCCCCACACCCTCGCCGGAGTCTCTGACTGCCTCACCGTGCTGTCCGCCGCCGCGGACCCCTTCTCCGCCCTGCCTGCCGTACGGGCCGCCGTCCATTCCATTGACTCTGACCAGCCCATCTCCGACATCCGCACTCTCGAACAGCGCATCGGACAGCAGTTGCTCTCCAGCCGGCGCTTCAACGCCATCCTGTTCGGCGTCTTCGCCTGCCTCGGCCTGGCTCTGGCCGCGGTCGGCATCTACGGCGTCATGGCCAACTCCGTCAGCCGCCGCACCAACGAGATTGGCGTGCGCATGGCGATGGGCGCCGCCCAGGGCGACATCTACAGGCTGGTGCTGGGCGAAGGCGCCCGCCTGCTGTTCGACGGCGTCGCGCTGGGCTCCCTGGCCGCCATCGCTTCCTCCCGCCTGCTGGCGCAACTCGTCTGGCGGGCGCGCGTCTTCGATCCGCTCACCATCGGAGCCGTGGCTCTCCTCCTGGCCACCGTCGGCGCCGCCGCCTGCTGGCTGCCCGCCCGCCGTGGCGCCCGCATCCACCCCATCTCCGCCCTGCGTTTCGATTGACCACGCCTTTCCGGTCATCCTCCACTGTTGTAATCTTGATCCCGGCATGTCACCCTTCAAGTTCGCCTGCGTCCCGGCCTTTGCCGCCGTCCTCTTCGCCGCCGATGCGGACCTCGATGCCGCCATCGCGCGCCACCGCACCGGCGCCCTGGTGATCCGCGCCGCGCCCGGCGCCAGAATCACCGTCGAACAGCTCCGCCACGAATTCTGGTTCGGCGCCACCCTGCCCGGCGGCGTCTTCACCGGCCGCGCCAGCCCAGCGGACATCGCTAAATTCAAGGAGATCTTCACCTCCCACTTCAATGCAGGCGTCATCGAAGCCGCCTTCAAATGGCACGACATGGAGAAGGAGCGCGGCAAGGTGGATTACTCCATCGTCGATTCGATGCTCGCCTGGGCCGACAGCCAGGGCATCCCGCTGCGCGGCCACTGCCTCTTCTGGGGCATCCCCAACCGCGTCCAGCCGTGGCTCAAGGATCTGAGCGACGACGACCTCCGCACCGCCATCCGCCAGCGCGGCCGCTCCATCGCCGCCCGCTACCGCGGCCGCTTCGCCGAGTACGACCTGAACAACGAGATGATCCATGCCGACTACTACGCCCAGCGCCTCGGCCCCGCTTTCATCAAAGAGATGGCGCTGTGGGTGAAGGACGGTGATCCGGACGCAACGCTTTACTTCAACGACTACGACATCCTCACCGGCAACCGCCTGGCCGACTATGTCGCCCACATCCGCCGCCTGCTCGACCTCGGCGTGCCCATGTCCGGCATCGGCGTCCAGGGCCACCTGCACGGCGACAGCTTCGACCCCGCCGCCCTGCGGAACGCCCTCGACACCCTCGCCCAGTTCAAGCTGCCCATCCGCGTCACCGAATTCAACTTCCCCGGCCAGCGCTCGCGTTATTACACCGGCGACCGCAAGGCGCAGTTGACGCCCGAGGAGGAGTCGAGGAAGGCCGAAGCCCTGCGCCAGTACTTCCGCATCTGCTTCGCCCACCCCGCCGTCACCGGCATCATGATGTGGGGCTTCTGGGAGGGCGCCAACTGGATCCCGCAGTCCTCGCTCTACAGGCGCGACTGGACGCCCACGCCCGCCGCCGGCGCCTACGAGGACCTGGTCCTCAAGCAGTGGTGGACGCGCTGGTCCGGCGCCGCCAACAAGGACGGCACCGCCACCGTGCAGGCCTTCTACGGCCGCCACCGCGTCACGGTGAACGGCAGGGAATTCACGGTGGATCTGAAAAGAGCCAGCGGCGCCGCCCTGGTAGACGCCCAATAGGCGACCCGGGCCAATATAATCGAGAAGCCATGCTCTCCCGCCGCAGCCTCCTCCGCGCCGCTCTTCCCGCGGCCGCCGCCTCCACCGGCCGCTCCGCCCCGCGCCGCCCGAACTTCCTCTTCGTCCTCGCCGACGATCAGTCCTTCCCGCACACCGGGGCTTACGGCTGCCGAGGTCTCCGCACCCCGGCCTTCGACCGCATCGCCCGCGAAGGCGTGCTCTTCAACAACTCCTTCTGCGCCTCGCCCTCCTGCACCCCTTCCCGCAGCGCCATCCTCACCGGCCGCAACATGTGGCAGGTGGAAGAGGCCGGCCTGCTCTACGGCACCCTCCCGCCCAAGTACCCCCTCGTCACCCACCTGCTCGAGGACGCCGGCTATCACGTCGGCTTCACCGGCAAGGGCTGGGCCCCCGGAAACTGGCGCGCCGGCGGCCTCCAGCGCCATCCCAACGGCAAGGAATACAACGCCCGCCGCTACTCTCCACCCCCGCGCACCGGCATCGATCCCCGCGACTACGCCGCCAACTTCCAGGACTTCCTGAAAGACCGCCCCGCCGGCAAGCCCTTCTTCTTCTGGCTCGGCTCCACAGAGCCCCACCGCATCTACGCCAAAGGCGCCGGCCTCGCCACCGGCCACAAGCTCGACGAGGTCTCCGTCCCGCCCTACTGGCCCGACACCCCGGAAGTCCGCGGCGACATCCTCGACTATTACGCCGAGATCGAGTGGTCCGATCGGCAGTTCACCCGCGCCCTCGCTTTCCTCGAAGCCGCCGGCGAGCTCGACAACACCCTCATCGTCGCCACCAGCGACAACGGCATGCCCTTCCCCCGCTCCAAGGTCAACCTCTACGACCGCGGCATCCATATGCCGCTCGCCATGCGCTGGGGTTCGCGCCTGCGCGCCGGACGCAAGGTGGACGACATCGTCCGCCACATCGATTTCGCGCCCACGTTCCTCTCAGCCGCCGGCCTCCCCGTGCCCGCCGGCATGGCCGGCCGCAGCCTGCTGCCGCTGCTCGATTCGCCGAAGTCCGGCCTTGTCGATCCCTCCTTCGACGCCGCCTTCGCCGGCATGGAGCGCCACGTCATGGCCCGGCCCGGCGGCGGCACCTACCCCATGCGCGTCGTCCGCACCCACGAGTATCTCTACATCCGCAACTACGAGCCGGACCGCTGGCCCACCGGCGGCGAGTTCCTCTCCTCCAACCGCACCACCCACGGCGACGTCGACGGCGCACCCATCCGCGACTTCATGCTCGACCCCGCCAACCGCCAGCGCTTCCCCAACCAGTACGAGCTCTGCTTCGGCCGCCGCCCCGCCGAAGAGCTCTATCACCTGCCCTCCGATCCGCACCAGATGCACAACCTCGCGCGCGAAGCCCCGCCCGCGCTCGCCGTCCACCGCCGGCGCCTGGAAGACTACCTGCGCCAGACCGGCGACCCGCGCATCGAGGGCCGCGACCCCTGGCAGCACTACATCTACTACCAGACCGCCGGCTACGGCGCGTCGTTCAACATGAGCCTCTCCGAGGAGCGCCGCCGACAGGCGCGCGAAGCCCCTCAGCACAAGCCCGAATGAGCGGTCCCTACCGGAACAGCCGCGGCGCGAATTCGTTCAGGTAATTCCGCCAGTTCACCCACGTGTGGCCGCCGCTGCTCTCCTCGTACTCCGGCGCGAAGCCGTGCTTCTTCAGCATCTCGATGGTCGCCTTCGTGGTGTTCAGCAGGAAGTCGTCCTTGCCCGTGGCGAACCACAGCAGCTTCAGGCCCTTCTTCAGCGCGGCGTTGTCGAGCATCGCCAGCCGCGGCTTCTCCCAGTCCGGCGGCGGCGCCGCCGCCGGAGCAGCGCCGGGCCTGCGCGGCCCCATGCTGAACACGCCGGAGCTGTAAACGCCGACGTAGGCGAACTTGTCCAGGTGCGCCATCGCAACGTTCAACGTCTGCATCCCGCCCATCGACAGCCCGGCGATGGCCCGGTCGCCGCGTCCCCTCCGCACGCGGTAGTTCTTCTCCACGTACGGCATCACGTCTTCCACGAAGTCCTTGCCGAACTCGTCCATCCCGCTCGCCCCGAACCCCGCCGAGGTGTGCCCCGCCGGCATCACCACCACCATCGGCCTCGCCTTCCCCGCCGCGATCAGGTTGTCGAGGATGAACCCCGCCCGCCCCACCGACGTCCACGCCTCGTCGCAGTCGCCCGCCCCGTGCAGCAGGTAGAACACCGGGAACTTGCCCTTGCCCAGTTCATACCCCGGCGGCGTGTAGACGTGCATCCGCCTGTACCGGCCCAGCGCCGTCGAATAGTAGTGCACCGCCGCCACCGCGCCGTGCGGCACTTTGCCGGGATCCATGAACTCCGCCCCGGGCACGTACACTAGGCTCCACACGTTCGTGTTCGACTCGCTGATGGCCGCGTTGCGCGGATCCACCACCGCCACGCCGTCCACCGTGAAACGGTAACGGTAGGCGCCCGGATCCACCGGCCCAAACGTAGCTTCCCACACCCCGTTGACGCCCTTCACGAACTGCGGGCCGCCCTTCGGCTGGTTCAGGATGTCGCCGGCCTGCAGTGCCACGGCCTCCGCCTTCGGGGCCAGGATGCGGAACACAATCTTGTGATCCGCCTGCACCTCCGGCGATATCACCGGCGGCGGCTGTGCCGGCCGCTGCTGCGCGGGCAGCGCCACGGCAAGAAAGCATAAGGCCAGCATCGGCCGGAGACGACTACTGCTCATGACAACTCCTTACACCACGGAATCAGGCTGCCAAGAGAATATCACCGCACCGGCTCGCCGGCGGGCCAGGTGATACACTCGCCCGTAATGCGAATCCTGCTTGCCCTCGCCTGCCTCGGCGCCTGCGCCGCCGGAGAACTCTACCAGAAGAAGCCGGGCTCGCAGACCCGCTGGTCCACGTTCGAAAACCCCGCCGCCGCGCGCGGCGCCGGCGCCGCCTCCAACCGGGGCGCCAAAGGACACGCCTTCGAACCCCTGCCCGCCGGCCAGACCCAAACCCTGCTCGACATCCGGGGCAGCGGCACCGTGCGCCGCATCTGGATCACCATTCCGCTCCGCGATCCTCACATTCTCCGCTCCCTGCGCCTCGATATGTTCTGGGACCGCGCCCGCACCCCCGCCGTCTCCGTCCCCTTCGGCGACTTCTTCGGCGCCATCCACGGCCGCGCCGTCCGCCTCGAAAACGAACTCTTCTCCAACCCCGAGGGTCGCTCCTTCAACTGCTACATCCCCATGCCCTTCCGCTCCGCCGCGCGCATCACCGTCACCAACGAGAGCGGCCGCGACCTGCGGGCCTTCTTCTATGAGATCGACTTTGAACTGACCGGCCGGCCTGACCCCTCCGCGCTCTACTTCCACGCCTGGTGGCACCGCGACCGAGCCACCGAACTCGGCCGCGATTTCGAAATCCTCCCCGCCGTTCGCGGCGAGGGCCGCTTCCTCGGAGCCCACG
>DAHVTI010000209.1 GCA_027324255.1 Bryobacterales bacterium
TCCAGGACCTCGTGGGCGAGCCGCACCAGGGTGCGGTCGATCTCGGAGGCGCTCATCAGTTGGGCTTTTTCTCGGGTTGCGCTCATCGCAGATCAGTGTACTACTTCAAAAACGCTTCATTCTTCCACGGATGCGGCGGGCAATCTTTTCAACTTCCTCCAGATCCTTCATGGCTTTGAGCGAGAGGACGTGGCCCTGGTTCTTCCGCAAGTCTTCTTCGACGGCCTCGGCAGTCTTGCGGAGCTTCTCGAGGTCCTTCAGGTTGGCCTCATAGTCGGCCTTCAGGATCGCTTCGGACTGCAGCTTGCCGTTGGGGAGGCGTTTCTCTTCCTCCTGGTCGCGGGGGGCCGGGACATCGGGAAACTGGGGGGCGGCAATGGCGGGCGAGGCCGCGAGCAGGGCGATGAAAGCCAGATTGGTAAACTGGAATCTAATGAAAGACGTTAATGTCGGCATCGTCGGCCTCGGTAACGTAGGCGGTGGAACACTCACCATTCTGGCTGAAAACGGCGGCGAAATCGCGCGCAAGCTGGGCTTCCGTCTGAACGTAGCGGCGGTGTGCAGCCGGACGGCGGGCACAAAGACGCTGCCCGCGGGCATCGCACCCAAGCTGGTGACGGCGGACTGGCGCGAAGTGGTGTCGCACCCGGACATCGACATCGTGGCGGAGCTGGTGGGCGGCACGGGCGCTGCGCGGGAGATAGTGGAAGGCGCGATTGCGGCGGGCAAGTGCGTGGTGACGGCCAACAAGGAGCTGATCGCGCTGGAGGGCGTCAACATCTGGCGCCAGGCGGAGGCGCAGGGCGTGGCGCTGGCGATGGAAGCGTCGGTGTGCGGCGGCATTCCGATCCACGCGGTGCTGCGGGAAGGGATCGCCGGCGATCACATCGAGACGATTTTCGGCATCCTGAACGGGACGAGCAACTACATCCTGACGGAGATCGAGCAGAACGGCGCGGACTTCGGCGGGGTGCTGAAGGAAGCGCAGCGGCTGGGCTATGCGGAAGCCGATCCGACGGCGGACGTGGATGGATATGACGCGCGGTCGAAGCTGGCGCTGCTGGCTTCGCTGGCGTTCGGGGTGCGGCTGACGCCGGCCGACATTTACACGGAAGGGATCCGGCGGATCTCGCCCACGGATTTTCAGTACGCGAAGCAGCTAGGGTGCACCATCAAGCTGCTGTGCTCGGCGCGGCGGGCCGAAGGCGGGCTGTTCATTTCGGTGCGGCCGGCGCTGCTGCCGACCAAGACGATCATGGCGAGCGTGCAAGGCGCCTACAACGCGGTGTGGTCGCGCGGGGCGTTCGGCGCCGACACGTTTTACTACGGCCGCGGCGCGGGTCCGACGCCGACGGGCGTGGCGGTGGTTAGCGACCTGATGCGAGTGGCGCGGCAACTGCGGCCGGAGCCGGCGCACCGCGTGCCGCCGTTCGCCTACACCGAGCTGCCCGATGCGGCGCCGCTGCCCATCGGCAAGCAGAGGCGGCCGTGGTACCTGCGCTTCCGGATCACGGACCGGCCGGGCATCATCCGGGACCTGTCGTCGATCCTGGCCGAGCACTCGATATCGATCGACGCGGTGCTGCAACTGCCGGACCTGGACAAGCAAAACCTGCCGTTCGTCATCACGCTGGAGAATTCGCCGGAGGCGGCGGTGCGCAGCGCGGTGGAGAAGATGACGGCGCTGGACTTCATGGTGGAGCCGCCGCTGGCGATGCCGATCGAGAGGGGCGTATGAGGAAAGAGATCCTGCTGACAGCCGCGCTGGCGGCGCCGCTGGCGGGCCAGGTGGCCGAACAGGCCAACGAGCACTACAGGACCCTGGAGGGCCGGCAGGGGATGCTCCAGAACCTGGGCGCGGCGGACCGCGCCGAAAGGCTGCGGGGCGAAGCCATCGTGCGGGAGTTGGGGATCGAGCCGGGCAGCGCCGTGGCGGACCTGGGCACGGGCGGGGGCGCCATGCTGCCGCTGCTGAGTAGCGCCGTGGGGCAGTCAGGAAAAGTGTTCGCGCAGGATGTCTTCCCGGATTTTCTGGCCCACGCGAAGGAGAACCACGGCGCGCTGGCCAACGTCAACTGGGTGCTGGGGGCGGAGAAGGATGCGAAGCTTCCGCCCGGCTCGGTGGACCTGGCGGTGACCATCGACGCCTACCACCACTACGACTATCCGGCGCAGGTGCTGGCCAGCATCCGGGCGGCGCTACGGCCGGGCGGGCGGTTCGCCGTGGTCGACTACTTCAAGCGGCCGGGGGCGATGGATCCGCCGGCGGACGCGGTGCAGCACATCCGGCTGGACCGCGACGACATGATCAGGGAAGTGACCGCGCACGGATTCCGGCTGGTGCGGACGGTGGAGCACGTGCCGGGCCGGCAGTACATCGCCATCTTCACGCCGGCGAGCTGAAGACGCGCCTTTCCAGCGGCGTCGACAGGATTATGGAGGTCACGGTGGGGCCGAAGGCGCTGAACTTCTCGATCAGACTTTCGAGCTCGCCGACATCGGCCACGGCGGCCTTGATGACAAAGGCCTCGCCGCCCGTGATATGGTGGCATTCCTCGGCCGCCGCCAGGCCTTGCACCAGCTTGAGGAACTTGGGGTACTCCTTCGGGGGCACCTGCACGCGAAGGATGACCCGCAGGGGGCGGCCGACGGCCTTCAGGTCCACGCGGGCGGCGTAACCGCGGATGACGCCGAGATCTTCCATGCGCCGCACGTGCTCTGCGACGGCCGGCGGGGTGAGCTTCACCTTGCGGCCGAGTTCGGCGAAGGACATGCGGGCATCTTCCTGCAGCAGTTTCAAAAGCTGCCAGTCCCTGGCGTCGAGCACATCGTAAGTCTTCACTGGGATCTGCCTTTGAATGCCACTGTACCAGATGCGGAATCCGGCCTATTCTGCCAGTATGTCTCCGCTGACCAACGGTGTGGTGCTGGGGTTTTCGATCGCGGCGCCGGTGGGGCCGATCGGGCTGCTGGTGCTGCGGCGGTCGCTGGGAGGCGGCGCCCGGGCGGGCCTGGTGTGCGGCCTGGGGGCGGCGACGGCGGATCTTTGCTACGGCGGGCTGGCGGCGGCGGGGTTCACGCTGCTGGCGCGCTGGCAGGCGCCCGCGGCGGCGGCCGGCGGGCTGCTGCTGTGCTGGCTGGCGTGGCAGGCGTGGCGCACGAAAGCGTCGCAGGCCGCGGACGGCAGCGGGTTTGCTACCACGTTCGTGCTGACGCTCTCGAATCCGATGACCATTCTGTCGTTCGCGGCGCTGGTGGCGGGCGCGGGGGCGGCATCGTCGGGGTGGTTCATGGCGGGGGTGTTCACGGGCTCGTTGGCGTGGTGGATGCTGCTATCCTGCAGCGCCGCGGCGCTGCGGCCGCGCTTCCCCGCGGCGGGGATGGTCTGGCTGAATCGATTGTCCGCGCTGGTCCTGCTGGGCTTCGGGCTGCGCGCGCTCAATACAGCGGCACGCGGGTTCCTTGGGTGACACGGGCCTGGATGCGGCCGACGCCGTCGATGCGGCCGCCGGCGATGTCGCCGGCCTTGATGCGCGCGCCCTTTGGGCAGCCGGTGGAGATGATGTCGCCGGGCTCGAGGGTGAAGTAGTCGCTGTGGAAGCGGACGAGTTCAGCGGGCAGGTGGCGCATGTTGCGGACGAAGTCGCGCGACCAGGGAGCGCCGTTGTGCTCGGTGACGACTTCGAGCGAGCCGATGTCCGCCACCTCGTCGGCGGTGACGATGACGGGGCCGAAGCTGAAGAACGTGTCGATGGACTTGGCGCGGGTGAGGTAGCGGGTGTTGCGGGCGAGCACATCGAGGGCGGTGAGGTCCAGCGTGGTGGTGTAGCCGAAGACGACGTCCTGGATATGTTCGGCCGGCACGAAGCGGCAGCGCTTGCCGATGATGACGCCGAGCTCGCATTCGACATCCACGTCGGCGGAGACTTCGGGCGGGGGCAGGACGATGTCGCCGCCGGGCTGGAAGAGGCACGAGGCCGGCTTCATGAAGCTGCCGGGCTCCTCGGGCTGGACGGCGTTGATGTCCTCGGCGTGGCTCTTGTAGTTGAGGCCGATGCACCAGATTTTAGGCGGGACAGGGTAGGGCAGGCAGGGCGTGACGGAGGACAGGGGGAGTCCTTCGACATCGCGCAGGTCTTTCAGGGGATCGAGCAGGGGATCTAGGCTGCCGGACTGGATGAGGGACAGCAGGCCGTCCGGCAGGCAGGCGCCGCGCCGGGCATTGATCTCGGAGAAGAGCACCGCTTCCTCGCCGCGAATCACAGCCGCGCCTTCGCGGCAATTCATCAGCTTCATAAACTCCTCGCAATATCCACCAGATCAGAGAAAACGCCGTAGGCCGTCTGTTCCAGGCCCGGGTTGAGCGCGAAGACACCGAGCCGTCCCATCAGGTCGGTTTCGAGCAGCAGCAGGTTCGACGTTCCGCTCACCGAAGCCAGGATATCGCCCTTGTCCAGCACTTCGGCGCGGACGCGGAGCTTCACTCCGCCGGCACCGCGCCTGGCGCGGCCGACCAGGAGGATGGTCTTGCCGTGGGCGGCGGCTTCGGCGAGCTTTTCGGGCGTGAGGCGGCCGATGCCTTTGCGGTCCACCTGCTGTGGGGTGATGCGCGCGTCCATGAGGACGTTGGCGAGGGCGGCGGTCTTGCAGGCGGAGTCCCAGCCTTCGATGTCGAACCAGGGATCGGCCTCGGCGACGCCGAGGCGGCGGGCTTCCGCGATGCCTTCTTCCAGGCTGAGGCCGCGGCCCATGGCTTCGAGGATCACCTTGGTGGTGGAGTTGAAGACGCCGGCGAAGCCGGTGACCTGGACGCCGGGCAGGTTATTGCGGACGAGGTTGTAGACGGGCGTGCCGTCCATGGTGACGGCCTCGTGGCGGAACTCGAGGCCGCGGCGGCGGGCCTCTTCCCGCAGTTCGGCGTAAGCGCAGGCAACGGGCCCTTTGTTGGCCGTGATCACGTGCATGCCGAGTGAGAAGGCCGCGCGGATGTGGTCCAGGGCGGGCTGGCCGGTCTCAGGGTTGAGGGTGGTCAGCTCGACGAGGACCTCTGCCTGCGAGCGGCGGAGGAACTCTTCCGCGCTGGCCGCCGGCGGGCCGAACTGGGGCTCCACCGGCAGGCCGTGGATGTCGTAGGCGGTGCCGTGGCGGAGCGTGTGCGCCGCCACGATGAGGAAGGGATAGGCTCGCCGCTGCATTTCCAGCAGCCGGGCGAAGGCGCGGGCGACGTTGCCGTATCCGAGGATGGCGACTCTCAAAACTGCAGCTTCTCGATGAGGGCGTTCAGTTCAGTTTCCAGCGCGGCGCGGGTCTTGCGCAACCCGGCCTGGCGGTCACGGAACTGGGCGAGGCGGGCGTCGCCCTTGGCCAGTTCGGAGGCGTAGCGGTTGACCTGCTCCTGCTGACCGGCGACGCGGTTGAGGCTGTTGATGTTCTGGCGCAGGCGGTCCTGGTCGCGGTTGATCTCGTTCATCTCGGCCTCGACGCGGCGGGTTTCGCTGTCCGCGTCGGCCACCTGGCGCTTCTTGGCGAGCACGGCTTCGAGTTGTGTTTTCGCAGCGGCGGGCAGGTTCTTGCTCTGGATGTAGGTGAAGAGCGCGTCGGGGGTGAGCGAGGAGATCATCAGGCTGTTTTCGATTTCGCGCTCCTCGACGACGGCGAGTTTCTGCGTGGCGCGGGCGGGGAGCTTCAGGGAGAAGCGGTACTTCGACGGAGTCGTTTCGTCGGCCTTGGGGCGGATGAGCTTCTGGCCGGGATCGACGGGGTGCTCGATGACGAGGGTTTTCTCCTTGGCGTCGGCGTTGTCGGCGGTGTAGGTGGTGGTGGTCTCCACGACGGTGCGGGTGACGAGGATGCCGCGGTTGGCCTTGAAGCTGCGGATGGTCTGCGAGCCGCTTTCGAAGTTGGTGGTGACGCGGGTGGCCTGGTCGACGGAGTAGCTGACCAGGCGCTTCTCGCCGGCCTTCAGGGTTTCCATGAGGGCCTCGCCGGAGTAGCCGCCGGAGTGATAGACCGTGATGGGGCCGCCGTCGAGGGTCTTGCCGGTGATGTTGTCGATTTCGGCGGCGTTGCGGGGGTTGGCCTGGCCGCGGTCGGAGTAAATGAGCAGCTTGCGGGCGCCGATCTTCTGCTGGACGAAGGGCAGCAGAAGGGACTCGCCCTTCTTCGCGGTGACGGGGCGGGAGAAGCGGTACTCGAAGAGCTCGCCGGCCTCGCGGGCTTCAGTGCCGGGCTCGACGGCGCTGAGCATCATGGGGGCGGGCGGCGGGGCGGCGGCGGGAGCGGCCAGGCTTTCAGTGGCCGCGGCGCGCAACTGGCGCATGCCGCCGGCGGCCTTGGCGCGGACTTCGTTGCGGTCGGCGCGGCCCAGGGCGGTGTCGTAAAGTTCCGGCGCGGCGGGCTGCTCGCCGGGCAGGACGGCCTCCTGGCGCTGCACGTACTTCACGTCGTAGAGCTTGCTGATGAAGGAGACGGGCTTGCCGCTGACGACGGTGAGGTCCACGTTGTTCCAGTCCTCGCCGGTGGCGTTATCGACGATGGCCCAGCCTTCCAGTGTGGCGTCGCCGGAGTCGGGCAGCACCAGGCGGTAGCTGGACTTCCAGACCGGGGCGGGGGCCAGGTAGCGGGCGGTGAGCTTCTGCGGGCCTTGGCCGAGCGAATCAACGAACACGGCACGCTTGTCGCGCGAGCGGGACTGGGCCATGGCGGCGAGGGCGTCGACCAGTTGCTGCTGGAGCCGCGGGTCGGAGAGGCGGATGCCGGCGGCGGCGTCGAGATCGAGGACGCGCAGGTCGCCGGAGTCGGCAAGCAGGGTGAGCTCCTGCTTCTGGCCCTGCTGCGGAAGCGGGGCGACGCGGCCGCTGACGACGGTGCCGGCGAGGGCTTCGCCGCGGTACTTCATTTCGACGCGGGCGCCGCGCCACTGGTCGAGGAGGACGGCGAGCGGCTGCTGGGCGCCGATCTGAATGCCCTGGTCGGCGAGCTTCTTCTGCAGCGGCTCGCTGAGTTCATAGCGCACGCGGGCCACGCCGCCGGGGGCATCGAGCACGAGGGACTTCAGGACGTCGTCCATCTCGGTTGCCTTGAAGTCGAGCCGTCCAGGCTCGCCCGGTTTCACCTCCCCGGAGCGCTCATAGTATGCCACGCCGTTCTTGTAGACGATGACCCGGGTCACCGGCAGATCCGCGGCTTGAACCATGCTCGCCGCCAGCGCCACTGCCACGATTTTTTTCATACGACGCTCCTAAAGCTAATGTTATGTTCGAAGAAAGCCTATGGCGACCCTCTCGCTGCTCCTGGTGGACGACGAAAAGCCCCTGCTGGCTTTGCTCCGGAAGTATCTGGAGCGCGCCGGTTTTCAGGTGGACGCCGCCGAAACGGCCCAGGACGCACTGAGGAAATGCCGCCAGCAGCCCTGTCCCTTTCACCTGGTGGTGCTCGATTTGAGGCTGCCGGACATGCGGGGCGAGGAACTCCTTCCCTTGCTGCTGGACGCGGCGCCCGGGCTGCGCGTCCTGGTCTCCAGCGGGACTCCCTTCAGCAACCAGAGCGTGGCTCCGGAACGGCGAGCCCGCGTGGGGGCCATCCTGAAGCCCTACATGCCGGCGGAGCTGCTGCAGGTGATCCACGCGCTGGCGCCGGCGGCCAGCGCCGCGTCAGTCTAGCATCGAGCGCAGCCGCGCGGCGAGATCTTCGTCCTCCTCCGACCACAAAATGCGGCGGTCCACCGCCAGCTCGTTTTCGATGTCCTGCGAGAGGTGCAGCAGGCTGCGGATATTGGACTGCACGGGGCGCAGTTGATCGCTCTGCTCCTGCGGCAGGAAGAGATGCTCGCCGCCGAAATCGATGCGGAGGTGCTCGCCGCGGGGCGAATCGAATTCGGGGCCGAAGACTTCGATCATGACGCGGGCGGGCTTCAGCTCCCACTCGCCGTTCCACTGGTAGAGGTCCCAGCGGGTCTCGAGCTGAAAGGCGCAATCCTCGTGGAGGAACTCCTGAGCGCGGCGGGCCACCGCCTCTGGGTTGGGATCGCCGTCGATGAACTCTTCGAGGAGCGGGGACTCGTGGAAGCCGACGGCAAAGACGCGCAGGACGCCGCCCGGCAGGAGCTTGGAGGCGGGGAAGACCGCGAGCGCCTTCTTGAGATAGATGGGCAGGGCGATGGGCGAATAGCCGCGCAGCCACAGGGAGAGGAACAGTGGATCGCTCACGGGCCGTTACTCCGAGACGCGGCGGTAGACGCCGACGCCGAGCGGCGGCAGCGCCAGCGAGATGAAGTGATGCCGGCCCTGGATCTCGCCCGGCGTGGAGCGCAGCAGGCCCGGATTGTGGACGCCGCTGCCGCCGAACTGCTCCCAGTCGCTGTTCAGGATCTCCTGGTAGACGCCCGGCTCGGGGACGCCGACGTTGTAGGGCTGGCGGACGAGGGGGGTGAAGTTGCAGACGAAGACGAGGAAGTCGCCGGGGTTCTTAGCCCGGCGGACGAAGCTGATGACGCTCGAGTCGATGTCGTGGAAGTCGATCCACTCGAAGCCCTTCCAGTGGGCGTCCACCTCGTGGAGGCTGGCCTCGGCCGAGTAGAGGTAGTTCAGCTCGCGGACGTAGTCCTGCAGGCCCTGATGGGAGGGGTATTGCAGCAGGTCCCAGCGGACCTGGCCCTGCCAGTTCCACTCCTCGTACTGGCCCAGTTCGCAGCCCATGAAGAGGAGCTTCTTGCCGGGGTGGCCGTACATGTAGCCGAGGAAGGCGCGGACGTTGGCGAAGCGCTGCCAGTCGTCGCCGGGCATCTTGCCGATGAGGGACGCCTTGCCGTGGACCACCTCGTCGTGGGAGATGGGCAGCAGGAAGTTCTCCGTGAAGGCGTAGAGCATGCTGAAGGTGATCTGGTGGTGGTTGAACTTGCGGAACACCGGATCGGCCTTGAAGTAGGAGAGCATGTCGTGCATCCAGCCCATGTTCCACTTCATGGTGAAACCGAGGCCGCCGGCATAGACGGGGTGGGAGACGCCGGCGAAGGAGGTGGACTCCTCGGCGATGGTGACGGCGCCGGGGACCTTGTGGGCTTCCTCATTGAACTTGCGGATGAAGTCGATGGCTTCGAGGTTCTCGTTGCCGCCGTACTTGTTGGGGATCCATTCGCCGGCTTCGCGCGAATAGTCGAGGTAGAGCATGGAGGCGACGGCGTCCACGCGCAGGCCGTCGATGTGGTACTCCTTTAGCCAGAACTGGGCGTTCGAGATGAGGAAGTTGCGGACCTCGTTGCGGCCGAAGTTGAAGATGAGGGTGCCCCAGTCCTTGTGCTCGCCGAGGCGCGGGTCTTCGTGCTCGTAACAGGCGGTGCCGTCGAAGCGGGCCAGGCCGTGGGCGTCCCTGGGGAAGTGGGCGGGGACCCAGTCGACGATGATGCCGATGCCGTTCTGGTGGCACTGGTCGACGAAGTAGCGGAAATCGTCGGGCGAGCCGAAGCGCGCCGTGGGCGCGAAGTAGCCCACCAACTGGTAGCCCCAACTGCCGGCGAAGGGGTGCTCCATCACCGGCATGAGCTCCAGGTGGGTGAAGCCGAGGCGCTTGACGTAGGGCACGAGGCGCGCGGCCAGCTCGCGGTAGGTGAGCGGCTCGCCTTCGGGTGTCTTCATCCAGGACTCGAGGTGCACCTCGTAGCAGCTCATCGGGCGGTCCAGCCAGTTCGTCTTCGCGCGCTCCTCCAGCCAGCGGCCGTCCTGCCACTGGTACTGGTCGAGCTCCCAGACTATGGAGGCCTGCTTGGGAGGCACTTCGCTGGCGAAGCCGTAGGGGTCGCACTTCAGCTCGGAGACGCCGAAGATGTGCGAGCGGACGAAGTATTTGTAGATCTCGCCTTGCCCGATGCCGGGGATGAAGAGTTCCCAGATGCCGCCGTTGCGGCGGCGCATGGGGTGGCGGTGGCGGTCCCACTGGTTGAAGTTGCCGGCGATGCTGACCATCTCGGCGTTGGGTGCCCACACGGCGAAGCGGCAGCCCTTGACGCCGTCGACTTCAGCGAGGTGCGCGCCCATGCTGCGCCAGGCCTCGTAATTGGTGCCTTCGGCGTGAAGGTAGATATCGAAGTCGCTGAGCAGTGTGGGGAAGCGGTAGGGGTCTTCGATCTGCTCGGAGCCGCCGCGCTGGAGTTCCGCTTCGATGCGGTAGCGGCCGGGGTCCTGGGCCAGGCGGACCTCAAAGAGGCCGCCGGCGTGGACCTTGCTCATGGGCTCCCGTGAATCGTCCGGCAGGCGGAGCGCTGCCGACGACGCCTGGGGCAGCAGCGCGCGCACGATCCAGCCGTCCTGGTCCTCATGCGGACCGAGAATGGAGAACGGATCCCCGTGATAGCCGCCGACGATGGCTTCAAACTCACCCGGCTTCATGCGGCTATTATGGCAGTTCATGGACTTGCGCACACTCAGAAAGGCGGAATTGCACGTTCACCTGGAAGGATCGGTGGAGCCGCGGACTTTGCTGGAGATCCAGCCCGGGCTGTCGCTGGAGGAAGTGGAGGCGCGCTACCGGTACGAGGATTTT
>DAHVTI010000218.1 GCA_027324255.1 Bryobacterales bacterium
TGCTCAATCTCTTCTCGCTGTACGACGGAAAGATCTGGCACACCGCCGCGGCGGCCTCCCGCGACGGCCTCGCCTGGCAGCCCGCCGCCCGCGTCCTCTCGCCCGCCTCCGGCACTTGGGAGGGCTCCTACATCGCCGCCAACGGCGCCGCCATCGCACGCAACGGCGAACTGCTGTACTACTACCAGGCGGGCTCGCCCCCGCGCATCGGCCTGGCCCGCTCCCGCGACGGCCGCTCGTGGAAAAAAGAGCCCGCGCCCGTTCTCGGCTTCGGCCCCCGCGGCGCTTGGGACGAGCGAGCCGCGGCCGACCCCTACGTCCTCCAGCAGGACGGCCGCCTCTACCTCTTCTACCTCGGCGAAGACCGTGCCCGCCGCCAGCGCCTCGGCCTTGCCGTCTCCGGCGACGGCCTGCGTTGGACCAAGCTCCGCAACAATCCCGTGCTGGCACCCGGCCCCGCCGGCGCTTTCGACGAAAACGGCCTCGGCGAGCCCGCCGTCTGGCGCGCCCGCGGCTCCTGGTGGCTGCTCTACACCGGCCGCGCCCGCAACGAGGTGCGCCGCATGGGCCTCGCCCGCTCCCGCGACGGCGTCCACTGGCAGCGCACCCCCCTCGTCATCTCCGGCGCCGAGCCCTGGAACGCCAAGGTGGTCTGCGACGCCACCGTGCTGGCCGGCGAGGACCGCGTCCGCGTCTGGTTCGGCGGCGGCGACGTCGCCCATCCCGCCGAAAACATCCACGGCCGCATCGGCTACGGCGAACTCGTCTGGCAGGCCGCGCCGTAAATTCTTCACCCTGTCACGCAGCCGTCGCTCCGTCAGGCTACCCTGGGCATGACGGCAACATCACTGGAACCGGCATGAAAATCGGCATCACCTGCTATCCCACCTACGGCGGCTCCGGCATCGTCGCCACCGAGCTCGGCATGGAACTCGCCGCCCGCGGCCACGAGGTCCACTTCATCACTTACGCCAATCCCATCCGCCTCGATGCCGGCCTGCCCCGCATTTACTACCACGAGGTGGAAGTCTCCACTTACCCCCTCTTCCAGTACCCGCCCTACGACCTCGCCCTCGCCTCCCGCATGGCCGAAATCGCCGAGTGGCAGAACCTCGACCTCCTCCATGTCCACTACGCCATCCCCCACTCCGCCTCCGCCTACCTCGCCCGCGGCATCCTCCAGCACTCCCGCCGCCTGCCCTATGTGACGACCCTTCACGGCACCGATATCACCCTGGTCGGCGCCGACCGCTCTTACCTCCCCATCACCCGCTTCTCCATCGAGCAGTCGGACGGCGTCACCGCCATCAGCGAGCACCTCCGCCAGCAGACCGTCGACGCCCTCGGCGTGAAGAGCGACATCCGCGTCATCCACAACTTCGTCAACTGCGACCTCTACCGCATGCCCAGGACCACGCACGACGGCCGCCCCCGCCTCCTGCACATCTCCAATTTCCGCGAGGTGAAGCGCGTCACAGACTGTGTCGAGGTGCTGGCCCATGTCCGCGCCGAAGTCGATTGCGAGCTGTGGCTGGCCGGCGACGGCCCCGACCGCGGCGCCGCTGAGCGCCTCGCCTTCCAACTCGGCGTCCACGACCATGTCCGCTTCCTCGGCAAGCAGAACCACATCGAACGCCTCATCCCGCAGTGCGACGTCCTCCTGCTGCCCAGCAGCATGGAGTCCTTCGGACTCGCCGCTCTAGAGGCCATGGCCTGCGGCGTCATCCCCGTCGCCACCCGCGTTGGCGGCATCCCCGAACTCGTCACCCACGGCGTCGATGGTTTCCTCGAAGACGTCGGCGACACATCCGCCCAAGCCAAGCGGGTCATCGAAATCCTTTCGAGCGGCGATCTCCGCACCCGCATGAAATGGGCCGCCCGCGACACCGCCGAAGGCCGCTTCTGCTCCACCAAGATCATCCCGCGCTACGAGGCCTACTACCGCGAGGTGGCCGGGCTCTGAGAGCGCCTCACAAGAAACGCGGGGCCACCCCCCGGCTGGGAGCCGCCCCGCGTCTGTCTCGAACGGCTACGGCTCAGAAGTCGTAGCGCAGCGCCAGTTGGAAGATGCGCGGCCCGCCCACCATAGCCCCTACCTTCCCGAAGCTCGCCGGCGACGTCAATGCCACGCTCGGGTTGCTGAAGTTCGGGTTGTTGAACAGGTTGTAGCCTTCCGCCCGGAACGTCACGCGGTGATCTTCGTAGATCCTGAAGCGCTTCACGATGGACAGGTCCGTGTTGAAGTAGCGCGGTCCGCGGAACGTGTTCCGCCCCGCCGTGCCGGTCTCGCCGGCCGCCGGGAACGTGAAACGGCCGGCTTCCTCGCTGGTCAGGTACCACACGCCGTTGCCCTTCCGCTCCACGCCGCCGATGTTCCGGCTGCCCGTGTAGTTGGCCCACGTGGTGCCGCCCCACGTGGTGGCGCGCGAGCTGCCGACGGTGAACACCGAGCCGCTCTGCCAGATCATCAGGCCGCCCAGTTCCCAGCCGCCGATGGCCGAATCCAGCCACTGCGGCATGTCTCCGCCGAACTTCCTGCCCTTGCCGAACGGCAGGATGTAGGTGACGGAGGAGTTGAACGAATGCGGGCGGTCCCAGTCGCTTCGGCCCCGGTTCAGCAGAAGGTTGTAGCTGTCGAACGGAGCCGTGTAGCCGTTGCCCTCCGCCGACGCGTTGTCCAAGCTCTTGCTCCAGGTGTAATTGGCGAACACCTGCAGCGAGCTCATGTTGCGCCTCACGCTCACCTGCATCGAGTTGTAGTAGGAGCGGCCGTGGTTGCCGCCCTGGATCACCTGGTTGTACTGCGGGTAGTTGCGCAGATAGTAAGGAGAGACTCCCGCCGCGGCGTAGCGCGTGTAGTAGGTGCGGTCCAGGTTTGTCGCCGCCGTGCCCACCAGCCCCTGCGTGAAGTTCGTCGCGCCCAGGCTCGAAATGGCCGACGTCGGCGTGCCGAACACCTTCACCAGCGTGTTGCCGGGCGAAATCGGCGAGGTGTTGCTCAGTTGGTATGCCTGCAGCTCCTTGAAATTCGCCAGGAAGTCCTGGTAGATCCGCTGCTGGTTCAGGTCCATGTTCATGAAGAGCTTCACGCCCCGGCTGCCCACATACCCCAACTCCACCACCGTGTTCCGCGCCACTTCGCGCTGCACGTTCAAGTTGAACTGGTGGACGTACGGCGTGCGCAGGTTCGGGTTGAACACCACGATGCTGGTCGAACGCGTTGTCGGCAACTGCAGCACCGGCTCCGCCGGTTGCGCCGGCAGCGGAATGCCGTCGGAAACGCGCTTGTCGGAACCGGCCGCCTGGTTCGGATACACCGGCACCGCCTGCGAGAAGCCTGGCGTGTTGCCGTCGGCCAGGCTCACCGTGGCGCCGATCAGGCGGTCGTAGAACAGGCCGTAGCTGCCCCGGACCGCAGTCTTGCCGTCGCCCTTCGGATCCCACGCGAAGCCGAAGCGCGGCGCGAAGTTGTTCCAGTCCTGGTTGTACCAGGCGTTCTCCTTGGTCAGGGTCAGGTCGCTGTACTGGCTGGCCAGGTTCATGCTGGCGGCCTTGTCGATCGTGCCCTGGAACCCGTTCCGCTCGTTCGGAACGCTGTTGTACTCCCAGCGCAGGCCCAGGTTGACGGTGAGCCTGCGGCTGACTTTCCAGTCGTCCTGGAAGAAGAAGCCGTGCTCGCGCAGCAGGAAGTCCCGCACGCGCGGCGTGCCCGCCGCCTGGAAGGTCTTCAGGTCGCTGTAGAACGTCTGCGTCACCTGATTCATGCGCCCCAGCACGTCGTTGTAGAGACTCTCGAACTGCTGCCGGTTGGCCGAAGAGATGGTCCCGCTCGCCACTGTGGGTCCGATCGTGGCCGGCACGGCGTTACCCAGCGAGGTGCCCAGTGTCACGTTCGGGTAGATGCCCCCCGCGTTGTACCCCCACTGGTTGGTGAAGCGCAGGTTCCCGCCCATCTTGAAAGTGTGCTTGCCCATCAGCTTCGTCAGGTTGTCCGTGTACTCGTACACCGGCGAGTTGCGCCCCTGCGGAAACGCCGCGTTATAGGGATTCGTGTACAGGTTGGAGAGGATCGTCGAACCCTCGATGCGCCCCGGCCTCGCAAACTGCACGTCCGCCGACTGCGTTCCGATGCGCGCTTCGTTCACCAGCGACGGCGTCACCACCCAGTCCGAACCGATCGAGTACCCCGACCGGATGCCTCCCTGCCAGCCCTGCGGAAAGCCCGGAAACGTCGCGTCCGCGCTGTTCAGCGCGTCGATCGAATACGTCTTGAACCAGCTATAGCGGAAGAACAACCGCAGCCCGTCCTTCAGATTGTGGTCCGCCCTCATCGTGTAGGAGTTGTCGCTGCTGCCCGCCGGATTGTTGAACCGGAATCCGGCCGTGTTCAGCCCGTCGCCGATGTCTGTGTTGTTCGGATTCGGCAAAACGCCGAAGATCTTCGCGATCGCCGGGTCCACTCCCTTGCTCCGCGGGTCGTTCCGCGCGATGTCGAACGAAGAGATCGCCGTGCTGCCCGGCGCGCGCCACTGGAAGATCCCCTGCTTCGCCTCCGGCGTCAATACCGTGCGGTTCCTTACCACTTCCTGCGCGATCCGGTTGCCCTGGTAATTGAAGAAGAAAAACGTCTTGTTCCGGATTACCCGCCCGCTCACCGA
This sequence comes from Bryobacterales bacterium, assembly GCA_027324255.1. Taxonomy (GTDB): domain Bacteria; phylum Acidobacteriota; class Terriglobia; order Bryobacterales; family Bryobacteraceae; genus Paludibaculum. Next base: position 4,659 of record DAHVTI010000218.1, read on the forward strand.
CCCCCCGAACTGGTTCTGGATGTACTTCGGCCGCGCCACCCCGGACGCGTTGCTGAAGAAGTTGTTCGCGTTCAGCTTCGTGTTCCGGATGTAGTCGAACAGGTTGCCGTGAAACTCGTTGCTGCCCGACCGCGTGATCAATTCCACCTGCCCGCCCGCATTGTGCCCGTATTCCGCCTTCGCCCCGTTGGTGATGATGCGGAACTCGCCCACCGAGTCCGTGTTGTTGGCCGTCAGCGACAACCCCAGCCGGGCCGTCACCGAATCGTTCACGCTGATCCCGTCCAGCGTCGCGTTGTTGCTGCCTTGCCGCATGCCGTTCACGCGCGAAAACGTCGTATTGCTGGGATCGATCTGCACCCCCGGCTGAAACACCGCCAGGATGATCGGGCTGCGCCCCAACTGCGGCAGTGTGTCGATGTCGCGCAGCGTCACTGAACGCCCGATCTGCGCGTCCGACGTCTGCACCCGCACCGCTTCCGCCTCCACCACCACGCTCTCCGTCACCTGCCCCACCTCCATCGTGAAGCGTTGCGTCACCGCCACCGATACGTTCAACTCCAGGTTGTTCACCACCGCCTTGCGGAAGCCGTTCGCCTCCGCGCTCACCGTGTAGATGCCCGGCTGCAGCGACGGGAAGACGTAGAAGCCCTCCTGGTTCGTCGTCGCCTCGGACCGCGACTGCGTCTTCACGTTGACCGCCAGAACCTTGGCATTCGGGATCACCGCGCCACTCTCGTCCTGTACGATCCCTTCCAGCCTCGAGGTCGCGACTTGGGCCATACCCATGACCGCGAATACAAAAATCCCCAACAAACATTTAGGAATTGTCATCCTGCACCTTTCCCTGAAGTGGCGACTGACGGAGTCCCCGGTCGAGATTACTTGCAGCAGATTAGCCGTGTCAGAAGACCCTGTCAATAGCTAGACATTAATACTATCTAAAGATAGGTGCCCTTGTTTTGTGGTGTCTCTTCAGCCTGGACGCTGCGAGCCTCTATCCCGGCCTTCCCCCCACCGCATACGCCCGCGCCGGGTTCTCTACCGTCATCCAGCGGACCTCCTCCTGCGTGAATCCGCCCTGCCTGAGCAGCGGCAGGAAGTCCGTGAACAGCGCCGTGTAGCCCCGCATCGGCCGCTTGCCGCCCGCGCGGAAGCTGTTCCCGTCGTGAGACAGTAGCACCTGTTTCAGCCTCCCCCACGCTTTCATCCGCCGCGCCAGTTCCAGGTGCCGCCCCAGCGTCTCCGCGTCCAGCCCGTCCAGGCTGATCCACGCCCCGCGCTCTGCCGCTTCGTTCAGCGCCTCCAGGTCCCGCGCCTTGTTGGCGTGGATCCAGATCCAAGCCTCGCCCCTGACCCCCTCCGCCTTGAGGATGGCGAGCTGTGCCAGCGCCGCCGCCTCGTTCTCGCCCGTGTGCGCCGCAATCGCCAGTCCGCTCTGCCGGTGCGTGCGCGCCGCCGCCGTCACCAGCTTCCGGTCAATCTCCGACAGCGCGCCCCCGTCCACCCCGATCTTGAGGAAGCCCGGCCGGATCCCTGTTCCGCCGATCCCCTCCCGCCACTCCTTCACCCACCGCGCCGCCAGTTGGTCCGCCGTCTCCTCCCGCGCGTGGCGCGGAACATACCTGTCCTCGGCCGCGCCGTAGTAGCCGGCGTTGGTCAGGATGTTCAGTCCGGTCTGTTCCGAGATCGTTCTCAGCAGTCGTGGATTTCTTCCGAACCAGGCCGCTGTGCCGTCCACTATGGTGGAGCAGCCCAGCTCCCGAACGGACTTGGCGTACGGCACTACCGCCGCCAGCAGCGCCCGCTCGTCGTAGCGGCCTGGCTCCTCCGGCTCCTCGCCGAAATTCGAGAACAGGTGTTCGTGCGCCAGCATGACGCCCAGCGCGGAAGGCGCGACGGGTCCGCGCACCGTCATCACCTGTCCGGCATCCGGAGCCGCCAATGCGGCGGAAGTGATAAGAAACGTCCGGCGGTCCATCCCGACAGGCTATATCATTTAAGGCGATCATGAACCGCCGCCAAGCCCTGCTCACTCCCCTCGCGGCCGCCGCGCCGCGCCTCACCGCCGCACCCAAGGCCAAGCTCCCGCCGCTTCAGGTGAAGCTCGGCACCCAGCACACGTCCGATCCCGCCTACCTCAGGATCCTCGCCGCCCTCGGCGTCACCCACATCTGCAGCCAACTGCCCTCGCGCTCACTCGACGAAAAGTGGAGCGTCGACGGCCTCAAGCGCCTCAAGGAGAGCGTCGAAAGCACCGGCATCCAACTCGCCATGGTGCCCCTGCCGCTCAGCTCCAGCATCATAGAAAAGGCTGAATATCCCAGCCTCCTGCTCGGCGCGTCGCCGGATCGCGAAAAGGCCGTGGATGAGATTTGCGAGATGATCCGCAACTGCGCCCGAGCCGGCATCCCCGCCGCCAAGTACAACATGAGCATCCTCGGCGTGGTCCGCACCGCTCCCACCACCGGCCGTGGCGGCGCCACTTACAGCACCTTCAAGTACGCCGGCGCGAAACAGGATCCGCCCAGCGCCGCCGCCCCCCTGCCCGCCGATCTTTACTGGGAGCGTATCACCTGGTTCCTCGATCGCGTCGTGCCCGTCGCCGATGAGTTCAAGGTGCGCATCGCCTGCCACCCCCACGACCCCGGCATGCCCAAGGGCAAAGGCTTCAAGGGCGTCGAAACCGTCCTCGGCTCCGTCGAAGGACTCAAACGGTTCGTCTCCATCCGGGAGAACCCCTACCACGGCCTGAACTTCTGCCAGGGCACCGTCAGCGAGATGCTCGAAAATCCACGCGCCGAAATCGGCGGCGTCATCCGCTACTTCGGCGGCCGCAAGAAGATCTTCAACGTCCACTTCCGCAACATCGAAGGCAAGTTCCTCGACTTCCGCGAGACCTTTCCCGACAACGGCGACGTGGACATGCCCGCCGCCCTGCGCGCCTACCGCGAAGTGGGCTACGACGGCATGATCATGCCCGACCACGTTCCGAAGATCGAAGGCGACACCGGCGGCCGCCAGGCCTTTGCCTACTGCTTCGGCTACATCCAGGCCGTCATGCAGATGGTCGGCGCCGAGTCCTGACACAGCACTCCGCCGCCCGCCCGGCAATGGAAAATTCCCTGCCGCGCCGAATCCGTCAGACTCGTCGCCGTGGCTGTCGCCTGCCGCCCCCGCGTCGCTCCATATTTGGCGCCGAAGTACGCCTGGTTCCTGATCGCCGGCCCCGGCAGGCTGCCGTCCGGCTGGTTCTGGTCCAGAAGCGGCTGCTTCGCCCCGTTCTCGTTGCCGAACCACGGATTGGCCGCGAACTTGTTGCCGCGGTGGCTCCACGGCAGCGATCCGTGTGGCGCGCTCCAGCCCGAAGGCGTCTAAAACGTACCTGCGCCGCGCCGTTCGTGTTGGAGCTGGAGATGGCGAACCCACCCGCCTCGTCCGGTTGCCGCATGTTCGGCTGAAAGCCCATCGGATTCCCACGAATGTCGTTTTTCTGGATGTTGTTGCCGTCGATCATCGCGTTCGCCCGGCTGTTGGAGCCGGCACCC
>DAHVTI010000236.1 GCA_027324255.1 Bryobacterales bacterium
CGGCGTGAAGGGGAGATTGCGCGTGAAGAAAATCGACAGCCGCGCGCCGCACTGCCGCTGCAGCGTCGGGTTGGTGCCCTCCCACTTGAACGGCGCCGTGTCCTGAATCCCGCGCAGCGTGCGGTTTTCCACCGGGCTCACTCCGATGCCGTCCGCCTCGATGTCGTACACCAACCCGTCCACATGGCCGTCCGGGTGGCAGCTATGGCACGAAAACTGCCTTCGGAAAGTGACCTTCGCGTTGTGGAACAATTTCTCGCCGAACCGCTCCTTCGTCATCGCCTTCGGCCCGCCCAGGTCGATCCGCCCCGCCGCCTGCAAGGTCCGCAGGTCGATCACCGACAGCGAATCGTCGATCGCGTTCGCCACGTACGCCAGCGCTCCGTCCGGAGATACCACCACGCCGCGCGGGCTGTCCAGCACCGGAATGAACTTCACCACAAAGGCCGCCGCCTGCCCCAAGTGGTTCGGGATCACGGTCCGCCGCTTCTCCGGCGAAGCGGATTTCAGCAGCGCCACCAGCTTCGCGCAGTCCACCACCGCCACCCTGTTGTTCCCCGAGCTGGTGGCCAGCGCGTACCGCCCGTCCGGCGTGATCGCCACTCCGGTGGCATCCGCAAAGCCCATGCCTGGCTGGTCCAGCAGCACCTGGTCCACCGTGCCGTCCTTCCAGATCACCGCCAGCCCGTTCGTGATGGTCCACCCCTGCATCAGCCGCGTCATCGGCACTAGCGTTTTCGTGCGGTTCAGCGTCGCCAGGGCATACTCGCCGGAGGGATGCCACGCCACGCCCATCATCAGGTTGGCGCCGTCCACCATCCAGCGGTTCCGCACCACCGCGCGGCCCGTGTCGATCACCGTCACCTCCGACAGCAGCGGCTTGCGGAAACCCGTCAGGTGCGAGTACGTGTTCGTCACCACCAGCGCCGCGCCGTCCGGCGACAGCGCCAGCGACCACGGCCCCCGCCCCGCCGCCAGCTTCTTCACGAACTCCAGCGACCGGGCGTCGAACACGTGGATGTCTTCCGACGACGTGTTCAACACGTACAGGTACCTGCCCGCCGCGCCCACCATCAGGCCGTGCGGCTCGTCGCCCGTCTTCAGCGTCGCCACCGCCTTGCGCGTCTCCGCGTCGATCACCGTCACCGTATCGTCCTGCCGGTTCGACACGAACGCCCGCCGCCCGTCCGGCGTGAACGCCACCGCCGTCGCGGCCTCTCCCGCCGGGATTTCCGCCAGAACGGCGCGGGTGGCCGTGTCCACCACCGCCACCGCGTCCGACGCCTCCAGCGTCACCCACAACTCGCCCGACCGCGGCCGGAACGCCAGGTTCAACGGCGTCTTGTAGCGCGCCGCCGCCGCCGCCGGAGCCGGGCGCGTCGGATGCGCAATCTGCTTCCAGGCCGCCGCGGCGTCAAATGTCTTCCCGTGGCCCTCCCCGTGGCAGTGGTTGCAGCCGTCCTTCGACGGCATCCGCAGCCCGGCCTTCCGCGCCGCCGCCCGGTCCCGCATCACCGCTTCGCTCGAATAGTCTTTCCCCGCGCCGTGGCACGCCTCGCACCCCACGCCTTCATCGGCGTGCGCTCCCACCGCGTGGCAGCCCAGGCACCGCGGGCTGTTCTGCGGCTCGCCCGCCACTTTCATCTGCGCCGCCACTTCCGCCCCGCGCGCCGTCTCCAGCACCGCCCAGGCCCGCGCGTGCGGCCCCCGCCGCCAGACGTCGTATTGATGCCCGAACCCCGCCCCGTTGTGGCACTTCCCGCACGCCTCGGAGCCCGTGAACGCCGCGCCCCGTCCTTCCGGCGGCGCCATGGACGTGGCCGGCTTCGGCAGCGGATGCGCGATTTCCCTGATCGCTTTGCTGATGTCCACCGTCGAGTTCGGGATCACCGCCACGTGCGAGCCCTTCTCGATGTGGCATCCCAGGCAGGTGTCTTCCTTCGGCAGCCGCAGCCCGGCCGCGAGCGCCGCCTGACGGTTCCGCATCACCTCTTCGCTCATGTACTCGCTGCCCGGCCCGTGGCAGGCCTCGCACTGCAGCCCGTCCTCGATGTGGAACCCTTCGTCGAAGTCCCGCTCGTCGGCGTTGAACCCCGTCGAGTGGCACCCCAGGCAGATGGGCATCTTCCAGGGATCGCCCCGCAAGCCGCTCACCCGCGCGATCTCCCGCGACTCCGGCTTCGACAGCGCAGCATATCCCCGCGCGTGCTTCGACAGCAGCCACTTGCTGTACTGATGCCCCATCCCCGCGCCGTTGTGGCACGCCCCGCACGCCCGCGAACCGACGTACACCGGCTTCGGCGGCGCCGCCGTCAGGCCCAGCGCCACTAACACCGGCAGGTACCTCACCACCTTCATTGCCCCTTCCCCGCCATCGCCGCGTGTTCCAGCTTCAGAATCTGGTTCGCCTTCACCCCCGCGAACTTCTCCACCTGCCCGTCCGGCCAGCGGATTTCGACGTCCGCCTGCTGCGCGCCCGCCAGCCCGAAGTGCAGCCGCGGGTCGCCTTGCGACAGGTACCCGCGCGCCGGGTTCACGTCGTCGATCATGCGCAGCCCCGCGGCCGTCACTGTCACCCGGGCCCCAACGGCCGTCCGCGTGCCCGCCGGGAACTTCAGCCGCGCGTCCACCATCAGCCACGGCTTCGCGTTCGCGCCGTCGTTGCGCAGCAGCCGCGGCGCGTCGTTCAGGTTCAACACCAGCAGGTCGATGTCGCCGTCGTTGTCGATGTCCGCCCAGGCCGCCCCGCGTCCCACGTACTTCTCGTTGAAGTAGGCGCCCGCCTGCCGCGACACGTCTTCAAACTTCCCGTGCCCGTCGTTGCGCACCAGGCTGTCCTCCTGCACGTACTCGTGGTGCGCGTTGCCGTGCACCGTGAACAGGTCCGGCCAGCCGTCGTGGTCGTAGTCGAAGATCACGGAGCCCCACCCCGCGTACTGGCCCAGCATGCTCGCCAGCCCCGCCCCGTCGTTGCGGTTGTCGTACGACTTCCGCTCCGGGTTGTAGACGAACAGCGACACGTAGTTCAGGTTCGGCACGAACAGGTCCAGCCAGCCGTCGCGGTTGACGTCCCCGTAGAACGGCCCCATCGACGACACGCCCTGCCCATGCTCGCTGAACGCCAGGTTCGCCTCCAGCGCGCCCTCCCTGAAATGCCCCTTGCCGTCCCCCAGGAAAAAGTAGTTCTCCATGGCGTCGTTGGCCGTGAACAGGTCCATCGCCCCGTCGTTGTTGAAGTCGGCCGCCGTCACGCTCATGGCCCGCCCGCCCGGCTTCCACAACCCCGCCGCTTTCGTCACGTCCGTGAACGTGCCGTCGCCGTTGTTGCGGTACAGGACGCTCGGCTGCCCGGCATAGCTCAGCGGCCCCGGATAGCCCTGCGCCGGATAGAAGTCCCGGAACTTGCCGTCGTCGTACAGCAGGTAGTTGCCCACGTAGACGTCCAGCCAGCCGTCTCCATCGGCATCGAACCACACCGCCGACACCGACCACCTGGCATCGTCCAGCCCGCTCTTGTTCGACGCGTCCTCGAACGTGCCGTCCCCTTTGTTGCGGTACAGCGTGTTCGCCCCGTAGTTCAGCAGGTACAGGTCCACGAAGCCGTCGTTGTCGTAGTCCGCCGCCGAGCAGCCCGACCCGAACACCGCGCTCGCCACCCCGGCCTTCTCCGTCACGTCCGCAAACGTGCCGCCGTCCAGGTTGCGGTACAGCCGCCCGCTCAGCTTGCCGCGCAGGTCGCGGCCGTCGTTGTCGCTGACGCCCTTCGTCCACACGCCCGTGACGAAGTAGATGTCCTGCCGTCCGTCGTTGTCGAAATCAATAAAACACGCCCCCGCCCCGGTGCCCTCGACGATGTTGTCCAGGTGGTGGTCGCCGTACGAATGCCGGAACGTGATGCCGGCCGCCTTCGTGATGTCCGTGAACACCGGCAGCTTCGCCCCCGGCTCCGCCAGCGTCAGCAAGGCCAGCATCAGCGTCTTCATCGCGCACCTCCCGCCGCCGGAATCATCGGGACCGCCTTCTTCACAATGGCCTGCGCCTCGCGGTTCTCCGGCGTCAGCTCCGGATCCTCGTGGCAGCCGATGCAGCCCCGGTTTTCTTTCCTGCGCGCGTAGATCCACCCTGAGCTGCGCACCACCGCGCCCGCCGCCGACAGCAGCTCCAGCTTCAACGGCTGGTCCGGCGGCACTTCCAGGTGAAAGGAGCCGTCGGTCTCCAGTTCCACTTCGCCCAGCTTCCGCGGCTGCGACGCCGGCCCGCCGAGCACCCTCACCTTCTTCACCGTGCGTGCGTTCACCACCGCCGGCCGGTCCGTCGTATAAACGCTCTGGCAATACAGCTTCGCCCAGCGCGCCGCCTTATCCACCACCGAGCCTCGGCCCGCCGGCTCCTTTCGCGGGGCGATCAGTTTTGCCTGCGTGACGCTCGCCCCCGGGCTCGCGAAGATCGCCGTCTTCCTCGCTGCCGCATCCAGCCGCACCAGTTGCTCCGCCCCGCCCGCCGCCGCCTTCCACGATGCCAGCAGCGTCCCGTCCGGCAGCCCCGCCGGCGTGCTGAACCGGCCCGACGCCGCCACGGTCAGCGCGCGCCGCGTGTGCAGCGGCCGCTCCAGCCTCACCGCGGCCAGCGTGCCCGCCCCCTCCACGAACACCACTTCGTTCTCCCCCGCCAGCGCCGGCTGCCGCGGGTTCATCCCCGGCACGAACAGCGCGTAATCCGTCCCGTCCAGGTTCACCCCCATCAGCGCCGTCCGCCCCCCTGAGGCCGAAGAATAGATCATCCGTCCGTCCGGCAGAATCAACGGGTCCGCATCGCGCGAAGGCGTGAACGTCACCTCCTGGTGCAGGCTGCCGTCCAGCTTCACCGTGTGCAGCGCACCCCCGGAGACGTAAGCCACCTGCGCCCACGGCAGCGGGATGTCCAGCGAGAACACCCGCGATTGATACACCGGCTGCCGGCAGTCCTGCCCCGAGCTGGTGATGCGCCGCGGCTCGCCCGCCGGCAGCGCCACTTCGTAGACCTGCCACGGCTCCCCGGCGCTGCGCCGGCCCGCAAACACCACCCGCCGCGCGTCGAACGAAACATCCGGGTCGGCCGAAGCGTGGAATCCCGGCGCCAGCGGACGCAGCCGGCCCCGCCAGTCCAGCACCGAAACCTGCGGCTGCCCGCCCGCCTTCGTCACCGTCAGCACCAACCCCGGCGACTCCGGCGCCAGCCGGCGCACCGCCGCCAACTCCGCCGCATCCGCCTGCGCCCGCAGGCACCCCGGCAGGCTCAGCAGCAGGAGGGCACGCAGTATCCCCGTCACGTATCTCCGCATCTTCTTGCCTGAAGCTCCGAAAACCTCTTGGAAGTATACCGTTCCGGATCTGTTTCTCCTATAACGAGAGGGGATTACCGACTTTGTACTAGTTGAACCGGCTGTCCGCTCCCGAATACATCACCACCAGGTCCACCCGCGGCTCCAGCCGCGGCGCCTCAATCACCGTGCGGTGCAGCAGCCGGCGTCCGAAAATCACCTTGTCGATGTCCACCAGCCCCAGCGGCCCGAACACCGGGCTCTGGAACGTCTCCAGTTGCTGCGTGTCGGTCTTCGTCGCCTCCGACGCCGCCAGGATCATCTGGTTCAGCACCACGAACACGCCCTGCCCGCGCGCCTCCGGGCTCACCACTGTCCGGATGGCCGCCGACAGGTTCGCCGGCCCATCGAAGCCCGGCTCTGAAATCGTTCGCATCGCCCCCACCACCGCCACCGCCTTCTCGCTCGTGTGCCGCAGGTCCAGCAGGTACGCCGTCTCTTCCAGCGTATCCGTGCCGTGCGTCACCACCGCGCCGCCCACGTCGGGCCGCGCCCGTTCCCGCCGCAGAATCTCCGACACCCCCCACATCCGCCCCAGGTTCATGTGCGGCCCCGGATACTGGCCGAATTCCAGCACCTCGATTTCCGCCAGCCGCTCGAGCCCCGGATCGTGCGCCAGCAGCTCCGCCCCGCTCAGCGCGGGAACCGCCGCCCCGCTCGCCGGGTCCAGCTTCATCCCGATGGTGCCGCCGGTGAACAAGAGCAGGATCTTTTCCATTCGTCCCATTGTCGATCACAGCGCCGCACGCCGGCCCGGCCCGCGCGAGAGAATTCCTGACCGCCCGGCACTATTTCACCGGGTCTTGGTTGTCATGCCCGTTTCACTTCGCTCCCGCACGCTGAGCCTCTCCTTGCTCTTCCGGCATTCCTGCCCCTCCTGCGGCAGTGAGGAGGTCCGCCGCACCCATCGCCGCACCGTCTCCGACTGGACCCTCAGTTGGCTCGACTGCCGTCCTTACCGCTGTGCCGGCTGCCAGCGCCGCTTCCACGCGATGCCGGCCCTCCGCGCGCTCGCCCTCAGCTCCAAGGAGCGCCGCGCCCTCGCCCTGCGCCGCCACGCCGGCTCCGGCAGCACCGCCGGCTGAGCCTCGCGCCGCCTCCCAATCTTCTCGAAAAGGGGCTTCTTTCTTCCCCCGAAAGCCGCCTGTCTCCCGACAGCATTTCCTGCGCCTCCTCGGCCGCGCTCTGGAATCTCCTGAGAAACAAGCACTTACAGGATCATCAGGATTGCTTCTACAACAACATCCATCAGCAGCGGATCTACTGATCGAACTCATAAAAACTCTCGATTTGTCAGATCGGGCCTTCCGGCCGCATACTCACAGTCAATTCGAATGCTTTCCCACGTTGGCGAGCCCCTGGGGTAGTGGTCCTCGCGGCATTCGAAGGAGCTCCACCGCTCTCTCCCCCGTCCGTGACGCCGGTGTGGCACGAATCCACCTCGATAGGCAAGGCTTCCCGACATGCGTTACACCACGACTCTTTTCCTGAGCGCCGCCCTGGCGGCGGCGGCCTTCGCGCAGGCCCCCGGCACTCCCGCACCGGCCCCCGATCCGGCACCCGCCGCTCCCGCCACCGCCTTCACCTACAAGGGCTTCAGCGCCAGCGGCTACATCGACGCCTTCTACAACCAGAACTACAATGAGCCCTCGTCCCGCTTCTCCCAGGTCCAGGCGCTCAACATCACGGCCAACAAGCTCAGCCTGAACAGTGCCACCGCTTCCCTCGCCTACGACCCCGCCCCCATCGGATTCAAGGTCGATATCGGCCTCGGCCGCACCTACGACAGCTTCTTCCTCAGCGAGCCGAAGCACACCGACTGGTCGCGCCACCTGCTGAACGCCTACGTCACCCTCAAGCCCGCCTCCTGGAAGGGCCTCCAGCTCGACTTCGGCAAGTTCGTCACCAGCGCCGGCGCCGAAGTGACCGAAACCCACCTCAACTGGAACTATTCGCGCTCCCTCCTCTTCGCCTTCGGCCCCTACTACCACGTCGGCCTTCGCGCCACCATGCCCGTCACCTCCAACTGGACCGTCGGCGCCCACATTGTCAACGGCTGGAACGTCATGCGCGACAACAATACCGGCAAGACCTTCGGCTTCTCCAGCGTCAACACCTTCTCCAAGGGCGCCTGGGCCAACGCCTACTACACCGGCCCCGAAAACAACGGCACCAACACCGGCTACCGCAACTTCTACGACACCGCCCTCACCCTGACTCCCACCGACCGCGTCTCCATGTACGTCAATCTCGACATCGGCAACAACAAGTTCGCCACCGGCG
>DAHVTI010000256.1 GCA_027324255.1 Bryobacterales bacterium
GCGCCGCCGCGACCGGCTGCGGCGTCTGGAGCCGGAACAGGCGCCCACCCGCTAGTTCCGGATGGTGGTGGAGGACCGCCGGCGCGTTGCCGCTGAACGCACCCGCTTGAGCACTGCTCTCACCGCCGCATTGAAGCTTTACTTCCCGCAGGCGCTCGACTGGATCGACAACTTCGACGGCCCGATGGGCTGCGACCTCCCGGAGCGCTGGCCGGCTCCGCAGGAGCTGAAGAGGGCCAATCCCGGCACGCCGCACCGGTCCTTCGTCGGCCGCAACAGCGGCTCCGAGCAAGGCATTCAGGAGCGCATCCGCGCGGTTTACGAAGCACTGCGCGCCACCCGGGTCGAGGCGATGCCGCAGGCCGGAGTCCAAACGATCCGCAGCCTGGTGGCCCTTCTCCAGCCGCTGAGCAGAATCAACGCCGGCTACGGCGAGCGGATCAAACAGGCCGTGGTCGTGCCCCCGGAGACACCGCTGTTTCGAGCCCTGCCCCGGGGCGGGGCCGGCCCTGCCCCCCCGTCTGGCCGCAGGCTTCGGCAAGTTCATTTTGAAGGGGGCTTGACTGGAATAGCTCAGATGTCTCCACAACCGGCGAGGGGGGAATGGCCCGAATGGCGAAGGGAAAGAGAACCTTCAAGCATCGCTCAAACATTGAGCAAAAAGGACTTGCAACGGGTAGAACTTTAGCTCTAGGATACTTTTAATGGTCCGGATAGGACCAGATTGGGTTGTTTTGGACCGAAATGGACGAGCCGATTCCAGTCGCGAAGATCCGCTTGCAGGCGCCGAAGGGGCACCAGACCTGCAAGATCGATGCGGCCGGGAGGTTGAAGCTGCCGGCTAAGTACCAGGAATATCTGAAAGATCTGGCGGACAAGTACTTGTTTCTGACGGTGCACAAGGGGATGGCGAGGATCTTCACGAACGGGAGCTGGGAACGGACGGTGGCGAAGATCGAAGACAAGGCGCTGAGGAAGCGGTTCACGTTCCGGGCAGAGGCGCGGGGCGGCGACGTGGAGTTGGACCCGCAGGGGCGGGTGACGCTGCCGCAGGGGCTGAGGAAGGATTTGAACCTGGAAGACACGACTGTTCAATTGCGGTTCTACGAAGATGTGATCACGATCTACTCGCAAGAACAGTATGACGCGGAATTCGGGAATGTAAACAACTTCGAGGCGGCGGACGCGGAGCGTCTGGACAGCCTGGAGATCGACTTCTGATGCGGTATGGAACACTATCCTGTCCTCCTGAACGAAGCCCTGGAGTACCTGGCGCTGCGTCCGGACGGGGTGTACGTGGACACGACGGCGGGATTGGGCGGGCATACGGGGGCGATGGCGCGCCGGCTGACGACGGGGCGGGTGATTTCGCTGGACCGAGATGGGGACTCGCTGGAGTTGGCGCGGCAGAACACCTTGGACTGCGCGGAGCGGATCACGTTTCGGCAGAGCGCGTTTTCGGAGCTGAGGGGGACGCTGACGGAATTGGGGCTGGAGAAAGTGGACGGGATTCTGGCGGACCTGGGTGTGAGCCGCATGCAACTGACGAGCGGAGAACGCGGGTTTTCGCTGCAGCAGGCCGGACCGCTGGACATGCGGATGGACAGGCGGCAGGACGTGACGGCCGCAGACATTGTAAACCGTGCAACGGAACGAGAACTCTCCCAGTTGTTTCGAGAGCTGGGGGAAGAAAGGGGACACCTAGCGGAAAAAATCGCCAGAGCACTGGTACGCGCACGGCCGGTGCGGGATACGGGGCATTTAGCTTCGGTTGTCGCATCGGTCGTGCCGCGAACCGGGAAGCTGCATCCGGCGACGCGGGTGTTTCAGGCGCTTCGGATGGCGGTGAACGATGAACCGGGAGAGCTGGAAGCGCTGCTGAAGCAGGCTCCGGAGTGCCTGGCGCCAGGAGGGCGCTGGGTGGTGATCGCATTTCAATCCTTAGACGACCGGAAGGTGAAGCAGGCCTTCCGCGAGCTGGGCCGGGAAGGCCGGGCGCAGGTGCTGACAAAGCACGTGGTGAAGCCCGGAGCGACGGAGACGAGGGAGAACCCGGCGTCGCGCAGCGCGGTGCTGCGAGCGCTGGAAATGAAGCAGGAACGGGACACGGAGAGAGAGAGACGAAACCCATGACGACGCTGGGGGCAATGTTGGGATGGTTGACGGCGGGCCGGGAAGCGAGCGGCACGCTGGGGCGGAACAACGGGGGCGACTGCCGGCTGCGGCCGCTGCCGAAGGAAGAGATCTATGTCTTCGTGAAGGCGATCGACAACACGAAGCTGGTGCGGGTGGTGGACCGCAAGGACTGGGCGGCGAGCGCGGGGGTGGCGGGGAGCGTGGTGGTGGCGAGCCTGCTGCTGATCGCGCTGCTGCTGCCGGGGGGCGTGAGCCTGCTGGCGAGCCACCGGATGGAGCAGTTAAAGAAAGAGCGGGCGGTGCTGGTGAACGAACTGCGGGACCTGCGGAGCAAGGAAGCGGCGCTGAAGAGCCCGGAGAAGCTGGAAGAGTATGCGGGCGACCGGTTTGTGACGCCGGCGGCGACGGCGGTGGTGTTCGCGCCTCCGGCGCAGGGGACGGTGGCGTCGTTGGGCAAGAGATAAGGGGGACGGGGCTGCGATGGAAACATCCGCCGAGGTGAAGGCGACGAAGCGCGCGCTCCTGGTGGGGCGGATTGCCTTTGCGTGGGCGGTGGTGATCGTGGCGCGGCTGCTGTACCTGCAGGTGGTGAAGCACGAGGACTTCGTGCAGGCGGCGAAGTCGCAGCAGAAGCACACGGTGGAGATACCGGCGCTGCGGGGGGAACTGCTAGCGCGGGACGGGACGCCCCTGGCGATCAGCATCCGGACAGAGTCGGCGGTGGTGAACCCGATGCGGGTGAAGGACGCGGAGTTTTTCGCGACGATGGTGGGGCCGGTGGTGGGGCTGGACCGGCGGGAACTGGCCGCGGCGCTGAAGGAGCGGAAAGAGAAGAAGGCGCGGGGCCGGGGCTTCCTGATGATCAAGCGGCACCTGAACGCGGAGGAGCGGGAGCGGCTGGGGTACCTGCGGAGGACGTTTCCGATCGAGATCATGGAAGACGCGCGGCGGGAGTACCCGAATGGGATGGTGGGGGCGCACGTGGTGGGGAGCATCAGCGCGGAAGGGAACGGCAACGCGGGGCTGGAGCAGAAGCTGAACAGCGAACTGAAGGGGAAGCCGGGAAAGATGGTGGTGCTGACCGGGTCGCGGCAGGACAACTACCTGACGTGGGTGACGGAGGAGAGCGTGCAGGGGGTGAACCTGACGCTCAGCCTGGACCGGGTGATCCAGCACGATGCGGAGAAGTACCTGGCGGAGGCGGTGCAGGAGACGAGCGCGGCGGGGGGGACGGCGCTGGTGATGGACCCGCAGACGGGGGAGGTGCTGGCGCTGGCGAACTATCCGTTTTTCGATCCGCGGCACGAGACGCCGACGAAGGCAGAGGCCGAGGTGCGGCACAAGAATATCGCGGTGCAGATCCCGTGCGAGCCGGGGTCGGTGATGAAGATGATCACGGTGACGATGGGGATCGACACGGGGAAGTTCACGCCGGAGTCGACGATTTACTGCGAAAACGGGGCGTTTCCGAGACCGAAACGCAGGCCGATTCACGACCACGGAAGGTACGGGACGCTGGATGTGGCGGGGGTGCTGATCAAGAGCTCGAACATCGGGGTGGCGAAGATCTCGCTGACGGTGGGGCCGAAGCCGCTGTACGAGTATCTGAAGAAGTTCGGGATCGGGGACAGGACGGGGATCGAGCTGCCGGCGGAGTCGCGCGGGCTGCTGTGGCCGCTGGAGTGCAGGGGGAAGGGGCCGTGCTGGACTCCGGCGTCGCACGAATATATCGCGTTCGGGCACGAGGTGGCGGCGACGGCGGTGCAACTGGGGCGGGCGGTGTCGGTGATTGCGAACGGCGGGCTGCTGGTGCAGCCGCACCTGGTGGTGAAGAAGACGCGGCCGGGGGTGGACGGGAAAGAAGAGGCGCTACCGCTGCCGGGGCGGAAGCCGCAGCGGGTGCTGCGGCCGGAGACGTGCTTCACGATCCGGCGGTTGATGGAACGGGTGGTGGTGGAAGGGACTGGCAGGGCGGCGGCGATTCCGGGGTATTCGGCGGGGGGGAAGACGGGGTCGGCCGAGATCTTCGAAAACGGGGCGTGGCAGAACCGGCACAACTCGTCGTTCATCGGGTTTGCGCCGGTGACGAATCCGAGGGTGGTGGTAGTGGTGACGCTGAACCGGACGCCGAAGCTGGGCGGAGTGGCGGCGGCGCCGGTGTTCCGGAAAGTGACGGAGACGGCGCTGCGGGTGCTGCAGGTGCCGAAGGACCGGCCTGAGACGGACGTAGTGGTGAAGAGCCCGGCGCCGGAGATGGGCGGGGCGGAGAAGATCAAGGAAGAGAAGCCGCCGGCGCAGGCGGAGCCGGGGGAAACTAAAGAAGAAGCCGCGCCGAGCCCGCTGCTCACCGGGCCGAAAGTGCCGGATTTCCGGGGCAAGACGCTGCTGGCGGTGCTGCGGGAATCGGCCGAGCGGGGGATGGAAGTAGAGACGAGCGGGCAAGGCATGGCCCGCGAACAACAGCCGGCGCCGGGGGCGATCTTGCCGCGAGGCGCGCGGGTTCGGGTGCGGTTTTCGGTGACTCCATGAGGCTCGCCGAACTAGTCGAGGGCGTTCTGCCGTCCGGTTTCCTCCTCCTCCCGGAGTGGGGCGCCCTCGAACTACGCGGCCTGGAGTACGACTCGCGGAAGGTGAAGGCGGGGGACGGGTTCTTCGCGTTCGCGGGAGCGAAGACGGACGGGCGGCTGTACGCGCGCCAGGCGCTGGAGCGGGGCGCGGCGGCGGTGTTTTCGGAGCTGCCGGCGCCGGCAGGGTTCGCGGGGCCGTGGATCGAAGTGGAGCACGGGCGGCGGGCGCTGGCGCGGATGAGCCGGCGGCTGTACGGGGCGCCGGACGAAGCGCTGGCGCTGACGGGAGTGACGGGGACGAACGGGAAAACGACCACCGTGTACGCGATCGACGCGATGCTGCGGCGGGCAGGCAGGACGACGGGCATGGTGGGGACGATTTTGTATCGGGTGGCGGGCGACGAAAGGCCCGCCGTGAATACCACTCCGGAATCTCTCGATCTGATGCGATTGATGGACGAGGTCCGGCAAGCCGGAGGCACACATTTCAGCTTCGAGGTCTCCTCACACGCTTTGGCCTTGGAGCGTGTCTCCGGCTTCTCTTTTTCGACGGCGGTATTCACGAACCTGACGCGGGACCACCTGGACTTCCACGGGACAATGGAAGAGTATTTCGAGGCGAAGCAGCGGCTGTTTCTGGGGGCGGGCGGGCCGCCGCCGCGCTACGCGGTGATCAACACGGACGACGAATGGGGGCGGAGGATCCGGACAGAGACGGGGACGGAGCGGCTGACGTACGGGCTGAAGAACGGGGCGGACCTGAAGGCGTCGAACATCGAGGCGGGGTTCGGCGGGCTGAAGTTCGAGGTGGCGCATCCGGGCGGGCGGCAGCGGATCGAATCGAAGCTTTGCGGCCTGATCAACGTGTACAATCTAACGGCGGCGTTCGGGGCGGGGCTGGCGCTGGGGCTGACGGCGGGAGAGGCGGCGGCGGGACTGGCCGCGTGCGAGGCGGTGCCGGGGCGGTTCGAGCGGATCGACGAAGGGCAGCCGTTCCTGGTGGCGGTGGACTACGCGCACACCGACGACGCGCTGCGGAACACGATCAAGGTGGCGCGGGCGCTGAACCCGAAGCGGGTGATCACGCTGTTCGGCTGCGGCGGGGACCGGGACCGGGCCAAGAGGCCGTTGATGGGGGAAGCGGCGGCGGAGCTGAGCGATTTCGTGGTGGTGACGAGCGACAACCCGCGGAGCGAGGATCCGCTGGCGATTATCAACGACGCGATGGTGGGGGTGAGAAGGACGGACACGCCGCACGTGGTGGAGCCGGACCGGGAGAAGGCGATCCGGCGGGCGATTGGAGAGGCGGGGCCGGGGGACATCGTGCTGCTGGCGGGCAAGGGGCACGAGACGTACCAGGTATTGAAAGACCGGACGATCGCGTTCGACGACCGGGAGAAGGCGCGGGCGATCCTGCGCGGCTACGGCTATGCGCGGAGGGCCGGGGAATGAAGCTGCGCGTGGCGGGCCAGGACTGCGAGGGGGTGAGCACGGACACGAGGACGCTGCCGGCAGGGGCGGCGTTCGTGGCGTTGAAGGGGCCGAACCACGACGGGCACGACCACGTGCGGGCGGCGTTCGAGCAGGGCGCGCGGGCGGCGGTGGTGGAGCGCGAGGTGGAAGGCGCGGGCCCGCAGGAAGTGGTGGCCGATGCGCTGGCATGGCTGCAGGCAACGGCGCGGCGGGAGCGCGAGCGGTGGGGCGGGAGGGTGGTGGGGATCACGGGCAGCGCGGGCAAGACGACGACGAAGGACGCGGTGGCGGCGGCGCTGGGGACGCGGTACCGGACGGGCAAGACGCAGGGCAACTACAACAACCACATCGGGGTGCCGCTCACGATATTGAACCTGGCGGAGGGGAGCGAATTCGCGGTGGTGGAGATCGGGATGAACCACGCGGGGGAGGTGGGCGAGCTGGCGCGGATTGCGCAGCCGCAGATCGGGGTGGTGACGAACGTGGGGACGGCGCACATCGAGCACCTGGGCTCGGTGGAGGCGATAGCGGCGGCGAAGGCGGAGCTGCTGGAAGCGCTGCCGGACGATGGGACGGCGGTGCTGAACGCGGACGACGAACGGGTGAGGGCGATGGGGCGCGCATTTGAAGGGCGCAAAGTCTGGTTTGGAGCCAGCAAGGTTTTTCCCTCCGAGGCAGCCCACGTCCGGGCCGAGAGGATCGAGTATTTGAAAGAAGGCTCGAGATTCGAAGTCGCGGACGTGGGCTCATTTTTCTGCCCGCTGCCGGCGCGGGGCGGCCTGATGGCGGCTCTGGCGGCCCTGGCGGTGGGGCGGGCCCTGGAGATGGACTTGAAGGAGCTGCGAGAGACGATCGCCGGTCTGGAGCCGCCGCGGATGAGACTGACGCGGCTGGAGCGGAACGGGATGGTGATCTGGGACGATTGTTATAACTCGAACCCGGAAGCGGCGTGCATGATGCTGGACCTGCTGGCGGGGACGCCGGCGGAGAGGCGCATTGCCGTGCTGGGGGAGATGCTGGAGCTTGGACGCTGGTCCGAGGACCTGCACCGGGAGGTGGGCCGTTACGCCGCCCGGAGCGGGGTGACTGTGCTCGTTGGGATTCGCGGCGCCGCAAGGCAGCTGGTCGACGCAGGACTGGACGCCGGGCTTAGCCCCGGCGCCGCGCATTTTTTCAATGAGCCGGGGGACGCGGGCCGGTTTGTGAAGGGGCTGGCGCAGGAGGGCGACGCGCTGCTGTTCAAGGGCTCGAGGGGGACGAAAGTGGAGCTGGCGCTGGAGGCGTTTCTGAACTAGCATGCTGTACTGGCTGCTGTACGAGCAACTGTATCCGCACTTCACGCCGTTCCGGATCTTCGGCTACGTGACGTTCCGGACGCTGGCGGCGAGCATAACGGCGCTGCTGCTGACGGTGCTGCTGGGGCCGTGGTTCATCGGGAAGCTGCGGGCGATGCAGATCGGGCAGCACATCCGGGAAGAGGGGCCGGAGTCGCACCAGAAGAAGGCCGGGACGCCGACGATGGGGGGGATGCTGATCCTGGTGTCGATCGTGGTGCCGACACTGCTGTTCACGAACCTGCGGAACCCGTACGTGTGGGTGGCGCTGTTCGGGCTGTGTGGGTACGGGGCGATCGGGTTCATCGACGATTATTCGAAAGTGAAAAGGGCGCGCAACCTGGGGCTGACGGCGCGGCAGAAGATGGGGCTGCAGGTGCTGATGATGCTGGTTCTGGGGGTGTGGCTGCTGGTGCTGCACCGCAGGGGGATGTACGACACGGCGATGAACGTGCCGTTCTTGAAGAGCGTGAGGCCGGACCTGCTGATCGATTCGCTGCTGGCGAGCCCGTGGACGTACCCGCTGGCGTTCGTGTTCTTCTTCGCGTTTCTGCTGTTCGTGATCGTGGGGTCGTCGAACGCGGTGAACCTGACGGACGGGCTGGACGGGCTGGCGGCGGGGCTGATGATCATCGCAGGCGGGGCGATGACGGTGCTGTGCTACGTGAGCGGGCACGCGCAGTTCGCGCGGTACCTGGAGCTGGCGAGATTGTCGGGCGCGGCGGAGCTGACGATCTTCTGCGCGTCGCTGACGGGGGCTTCGCTGGGGTTCCTGTGGTACAACGCGCATCCGGCGGAAGTGTTCATGGGCGATGTGGGGTCACTGGCGCTGGGCGGGAGCCTGGGGATCGTGGCGGTACTGATCAAGCAGGAGATCCTGCTGCTGTTCATCGGCGGCGTGTACGTGATTGAGCTGATGAGCGTGGTGATCCAGGTGGTGAGCTTCAAGACGCGGGGCAAGCGGGTGTTCCTGATGGCGCCGCTGCACCACCACTTCGAGAAGATGGGCTGGGACGAGACCAAGGTGGTGGTGCGGTTCTGGATAGCGGGGCTGGTGATGGCGCTGTTCGCGCTGACGACGCTGAAGTTGAGATAGAGGGATGGACATTCGCGGCAAGCGGGTGACGATTTTCGGGATGGCGAAATCGGGCGTGGCGACGCTCGAGCTGCTGCGGCGGCACGGGGCGGTGGTGCGGGCATCGGACGTGAAGGCTCGGGCGGCGCTGCCTGAGTTCGAAAGCGAATTTGTGGAGCAGGGGGAAGCGGCGCTGGAAGGGTGCGAGGTGGCGGTGCTTTCGCCGGGAGTGCCGGCGGACCTGCCTGTCATCGAAGAGGCGCGGCGGCGGGGCATCGCGGTGGTGGGGGACGTGGAGGCGGCGAGCTGGTTCTTGCGCGGTCCGGTGATCGGGATTACGGGGGCGAACGGCAAGACGACGACGACGGCGCTCACTGGGCATCTGCTGCGGGAGGCGGGCATTGCGTGCCAGGTGGGGGGCAACATCGGGACGCCGCCGGCGTCGATGGTGGAGACGTCGCGCGAGGAGCAGTGGAACGTGCTGGAGCTGTCGAGCTTTCAGTTGGAGACGTCGGAGACGGTGCGGGTGCGGATCGCGGCGGTGCTGAACATCACGCCGGACCATCTGGACCGGCACCACACGTTTGAGAGCTACGCGGCGGCGAAGGCGCGGATCCTGAGGTGCCAGACGGCCGGGGATTTCGCGGTGCTGAATGCGGAGAACCAGCCGGCGGCGGCGCTGGCGGCGCTGGCGCGCGGGCAGGTGCGGTGGTTCAACGCGGGCGGGAAGACGGCGCCGGGGTTCTGGAGAGAGGGAGGCGAGCTGGTGGCGGACGGTGAGGTCTTCATGGCGGAGAGCGAGATTCCGCTGCGGGGGCGGCACAACGTGGAGAACGTGCTCGCCGGCGCGTGCTGCGCGCGGCTGGCGGGGGCGGGACTCGAGGAGATCCGCAAAGGCGTGATGTCGTTTCCGGGCGTGGAGCACCGGATCGAGTACGTGAAGACGGTGGCGGGGGTGAGCTACTACAACGACTCGAAGGCGACGAACGTGGATGCGACGGTGAAGGCGCTGGAGTCGTTCGAGGGCGGGCTGTGGGTGATTCTGGGGGGGAAGGACAAGGGCAGCGATTACACGGCGCTGAAGGAGCTGCTGCGCAAGCGGGCGAAGGCGGCGCTGCTGATCGGGGCGGCGGCGGAGAAGATCGCGTCGCACCTGGGGGATGCGGTGAGGATGGAGCGGTGCGGGGATCTGAAGTCGGCGGTGGAGCTGGCGCGGCGGGAGGCGGTGGAAGGCGACACGGTGCTGCTGGCGCCGGCGTGCGCGAGCTTCGACCAATTCAGCGGGTATGAAGAGCGGGGCAGAGTTTTCAAGGCGATCGTCAAGAGCCTGGAGGAACGCTGAGCGATGAGGACGAGGACGAAGACGGACTGGCTGCTGTTCGGCGCGGTGATGATGATTCTGGCGTTCGGGCTGGTGATGGTGTACAGCGCGTCGTCGGTGGTGGCGGAGGTGCTGTACAAGAAAGAGACGTGGGAGTACGCGGCGCGGCAGTTGACGATGGCGCTGATCGGCATCATGGCGCTGCTGCTGCTGAAGCGGCTGGACTATAAAAAGCTGGAGCACCCGCTGTGGGTGTTCCTGGCGCTGGGCGTGACGATCATGCTGCTGATCGGAGTGGTGGCGGCGGACCCGCGGGCGCACCGCTGGTACAGGGTGCCGGGGGTGGGGCAGTTCCAGCCGAGCGAGATCGCCAAGCCGGTGCTGGTGCTGTTCCTGGCGTGGTTCGTGGGGCGGCGCGAGGAAGTGATCAACAGCAAGTACACGATTTTCCCGACGGGGCTGGTGGTGGGCGGGCTGACGCTGCTGATCGGCTACGGCGACCTGGGGACGGCGGCGGTGCTGCTGGCGCCGGCGATGGCGGTGTTCTACGTGGCGGGGATCCACAAGCGTTACTTCGCGCTGACGGTGGCGCTGGTGGTGACGCTGGGCGTGGTGTTCCTGTTCCAGAAGCCGTACCGGCTGCTGCGGGTGACGCCGCTGGTGGGGCTGACGGAAGAGGTGATCAACAAAGACCCGATGTGGCACTGGCTGTCGGTGTGGATGGCGGGGACGAGGGCGTCGAGGGACAGCGAGCACCAGCCGAGGCAGGCCAAGATTGCGGTGGGCAGCGGCGGGGTGACGGGGGTGGGGCTGGGGCAGTCGAACCAGAAGCTGGGGTTCCTGCCGGAGGCGCACACGGACTTTATTTTCGGAGTGGTGGCGGAAGAGACGGGGCTGGTGGGGTGCGTGCTGCTGCTGGCGGGCTACCTGATGGTGTTCTGGCGGGGGCTGCGACTGTTCTGGGTGGCGCAGGATTCGTTCGGGCGGTACCTGGCGCTGGGGTGCGTGACGGTGCTGACGGCGCAGGCGCTATTCAACATGAGCGTGGTGTTGAGCATTGCGCCGACGAAGGGGATCCCACTGCCGCTGGTGAGCTACGGCGGGACGGCGATGATCTGCACGCTGACGACGGTGGGCCTGCTGATGAGCGTGAGCGACCGGGCGCCGGAGTAAGGAGGCACAACACTGCAGTTCGTGATGGCAGGCGGAGGCACCGGCGGCCACGTGATCCCGTCGCTGGCCGTGGCGGCGGAGCTGCGCCGGATGGGGCACGAGGCGGTGTTCGTGGGGACGCGGCGGGGGATGGAGGCGACGATCGTGCCGCGGGCGGGGTACGAGATCGAATGGATCGAGATCGGGGGCTTGCAGCGGGTGGGCTGGCAGCAGACGGCGAAGACGCTGTGGCAACTGCCGGCGAGCGTGTGGAAGAGCTGGCGTGTGCTGAAGAAGAAGCGGGCGGCGGCGGTGTTTTCAATGGGCGGATACGTGGCGGCGCCGGTGATGCTGGCGGCGGCGATGGGCCGGGTGCCGGTGGTGGTGATGGAGCCGAACGCGCTGCCGGGGCTGGTGGCGCGGAAGATGGGCGGAAGAGTGAAGCGGGCGCTGCTGGCGTTTGAAGAGGCGAAGAGATATTTTCCGGCAGGCGTGACGGAGATGACGGGGCTGCCGGTGCGGGAGGAGTTTTTCGCGCTGCCGGAGAGGGAGCCAGGCGCGGCGCTGAGCGTGCTGGTGACGGGCGGGAGCCGGGGGTCGAAAGCGCTGAACCAGGCGGCGCGGGAGAGCTGGAAGCACTTCCGGCAGGGCGGCACGGCGGTGCGATTCGTGTTGCAGTGCGGGGCGGACCAGTACGAAGCGCTGGCGCGGGAGTTCAACGAGACGCGGCTGGATGGAGCGGTGACGGCGTTCATCCACGACATGCCGCGGGCGTACGGAGAAGCCGATATCGTGGTGAGCCGGAGCGGGGCGGGAGCGGTGAGCGAACTGGCGGCGGCGGGCAAGCCGTCGATCCTGGTTCCCTTCCCCTTCGCGGCGGACGACCACCAAAGGCACAACGCGGAGGCGATGGGGCGGGCGGGGGCGGCGCTGGTGTTCGGCGAGAGCGAATGGACGGGAGAGAGGCTGTACGGGACGGTGGCGGAGCTGAGCGCGCAGCGGGAGCGGCTGCGGGTGATGGGGCGGGCGGCGCGGCAACAGGCGAAGCCGGGAGCGGCGAAGCGGGCGGCAGAGATTCTGCTGGAGATAGCCCGCAGGGCATGAAACAATAGAGAGACGCGATGTTTTATTCAGCGCAGCGGCTGCATTTCACGGGCATCGGCGGAATCGGGATGAGCGGGCTGGCGGAGTTGTGCCTGGCGGCGGGCTGCGAGGTGACGGGGAGCGACGCGAAGCTGAGCGGGGTGACGGCGCGGCTGGAGCGGCTGGGGATCGCCGTGAAAGAGGGGCACGCGGCGGAGAACGTGCCGGCGGGAGCGGCGGCGCTGATTGTGACGTCGGCGGTGAAGGCGGACAACGCGGAGGTGGTGGAAGCGAAGCGGCGGGGTCTGCCGGTGGTGCTGCGGGGCGAGCTGCTGGCGGAGCTGATGAAAGGCAAGCGCGGCGTGGCGGTGGGCGGGAGCCACGGCAAGACCACGACGACGTCGATGCTGGCGCAGGCGGCAGTCGACGCGGGGCTGGACCCGACGGTGTTCGTGGGGACGCTGGCGCCATTTCTGGGGGGCTCGAACGCGCGCGCCGGGGGCGATGTGTTCATCACGGAGTGCGACGAGAGCGACGGCTCGTTTCTGGATCTGGCGCCGGAGTACGCGGTGATCACGAACATCGACAAAGAGCACCTGGACTACTGGAAGACGTTCGAGAACGTGGTGGCGGGGTTTGTGAAGTTCGCCAACCGCGTGGCGTACACGGGCGCGGTGGCGGCGTGCACCGATGATCGGGTGGTTCGCGGAATGCTGGGGGGCGTGCGGCGGCGGGTGATCCGCTACGGGCGGGAAGAGGGCGCGGAGCTGCGGATCGAAGGAGAAGAGGGCGGCGCGGAGGGGAGCCGGTTCCGGCTGAAGCGCGGGGGCGCGGACCAGGGCGAATTCCGGCTGAAGGTGCTGGGGCGGCACAACGTGCTGAACGCGGCGGCGGCGGCGGCGGTGCTGAGCGAACTGGGCGTGGGGTTGGAGAAGATTCGCGCGGGACTGGCAGAGTATGCGGGGACGGGGCGGAGGATGGAG
>DAHVTI010000235.1 GCA_027324255.1 Bryobacterales bacterium
TGATGGCGCAAGCGAAGAGCATCCACCAGGGGTTGAGGGCGCGGAGGGCGACGCCGGCGCGCCAGGAGCCGAAGATGTAGACGACGCCGAAGACGGCCATGGCGGTGAGGGGGAGGATGACGGCGAGGCGGCGGCCGCGCAGGCAAAGGACCCAAAGGAGGAGAGCGAAGAGAGTGAGGAAGAGGCCTTCGCCCTGGGGCAGGACGAGGAGGAAGAGGCCGGCGAGGTAGCCGGCGGGGTTGCGGCGGGGGTCGAAGCCGAGATCGGGGAAGTGGGCGGCGGCGATGCCGAGGAACTCGTAGTAGCAGAAAAGGCCGACGGCGGCGAGGGTGATGAGGAAGAACCAGTCGGGGGAAAAGGCGACGGCGTAGAAAAAGAAGGGGGTGAGGATGAGACCGGTGAGGAGGCGCTTCATGAGGATGGGGAGCCGACGGGCTCCATGGATGAGGGACTGGGCGCGGAATGAGCGGACGCGGGGCGGAGACCGCCGAAGCGGCGGTCGCGTTTCTGGAAGGCGGCGATGGCCTCGAGAAGGGCTCTCCGGTCGAAGTCGGGCCAGAGGGTGTCGGTGATGTAGAGCTCGGCGTAGGCGATTTGCCAGAGGAGGAAATTGGAGACCCTCAACTCGCCGGAGGTGCGGATGAGGAGGTCAAGTTCGGGCTGGCCGGAGGTGTAAAGGTTTTGGGAGATGGCATCCTCGTCGATGACGAGGGAGTCGAGGGAGCCGGATTCGCTGGCACGTTGAAGGATGGAGTTGACGGCGTCGACGATTTCGGAGCGGCCGCCGTAGTTGATGGCGAGGTTGAGGACGAGGCCGGAGTTGGCGGAGGTGGCGCCGATGGCGGCATCGAGTTCGCGGCGGACGGAAGGGGGGAGAATGTCGATGCGGCCGATGGCGCGGAGGCGGATGTTGTTGGCGCAGAGGCGAGCGAGTTCGCGGCCGAGGTAGAAGCGGAGGAGCTGCCAGAGGGTTTCGACTTCGGTGCGGGGGCGTTTCCAGTTTTCGACGGAGAAGGCGTAGAGGGTGAGGGACTGGACGCCGAGGCGGGCGCAGGTTTCGACGGCGGTGCGAACGGGGACGACGCCGGCTTTGTGGCCGGCGACGCGGGGGAGAGAGCGGCGGTTGGCCCAGCGGCCATTGCCGTCCATGATGATGCCGATGTGGGCGGGGATGCGGGCGGGGTCGAGAGAGAGGGCCAGGGCGTGATCAGGCGAGCCGGGCTTGAGGGTCTCGATGAGGGCCTGCATGCTGCTGGGGAAGACTTTCGTATTCTATCGCAAGTGAAAAGATTAAGAACACATGCGGCGCGAGGCGGGTGCGCGACGCAGGAGTGAAGGAAAGCGGGTTTCTCTTTTTTGTGGCCTTCTTCTTAAAGTATGTGATACTGTCAGAGCAGGAGGTACCCATGACCGACCCTCTTTCGAATCTGATCGACGACCGTTCCTCGCTGCTCC
>DAHVTI010000274.1 GCA_027324255.1 Bryobacterales bacterium
GCGCTCGGCCACGGTGAACAACTGGACGGTACGCGAGGTGCAGAACTTCCTCGTGTTCGGCAAGACGCAGATGCCGGACGACAGCGCATCCAAGCCCGGCTTCATGGGTCTCCTCACATCGCAGGTGGCCTACACTGTCCTGGGCACCCAACGCGACGGGGACTTGAGGGTGCAGGTGAAGGTGACCGGCATCCAGGCCGTGATGTTCATCCCGTGGATCTCGAGCCGCTACGTGTTCCCCACGGTGACGGTGGAACTGCCGGCCCAGAGCCTGGGCGCGACGAACTGACCGGGCCCGCCGTCAGGGTTTCTCGATATCGCGGTGCGCCACGCGCGACGTAGCGCCGGCCTTGCGCAGCCGCTTGTGGATCTCCTCGGCCATCATCACTGAGCGGTGGCGGCCGCCCGTGCAGCCGAAGGAGATGGTCAGGTAGCTCTTCCCCTCCGCGGCGTAGTGCGGAACCAGGTACTGCAGCAGGGCGGAGATGCGCTCGATGAACTCGCCGGTCTGCGGGAAACTGCGGATGTAGCGGGCCACGCCGGCGTGCTTGCCGGTGCGGTTCTTGAACTCGGGGATATAGTTCGGGTTGGGCAGGAAGCGCACGTCGAAGACCAGGTCGCTTTCAGCCGGCACGCCGTGCTTGAAGCCGAAGCTCATGACGTAGATCTGCAACTGCGCGGAATCGTCGGCCGAGAAGTGCTCGGCCACGCGGCGCCGTAGCTGGTGGACGTTCAGCGCCGAGGTGTTGATGACGTAGTCGGCCAAGGCGCGGATGGCGGCCAGGTGCTGGCGCTCCAGTTGGACGTTGCCGAGCACGGTCTTGCTGCCGCCCAGCGGGTGCGGCCGGCGGGTCTCGCTGTAGCGCCGGACCAGGGTGCTGTCGTCGGCGTCGAGGAACAGCAGCCGCGTGCGGATGCGCCGCTTCAGCTTGGCGTATGCCTCGGGAAAGCGCTGCAACTGATCCGGCTCGCGGATGTCCACCACCAGGGCGGCGCGGCGGATGTTCGGCGAATCCTTGGTCAGCTCGGCAAACTTGGGCAACAGGTCGAGGGGGAGATTGTCCACGGAGTAGTAGCCGTGGTCTTCCAGAGATTTGAGAACGGTCCCCTTGCCGGAGCCGCTCAGGCCGGTGATGATGACCAGTTCCGGCGCGGGGGACCGTTCCGTCATTCAGGCTTCCACCAGATCGACGTTGCCGTCCCGGCGGCGGATGAGCACGTGGACCTTATCCGTGCCCGAGTCCCGGTAGACCAGGTAATCGCGGTCCTCTTCCATGGCGAGCAGGGCCTCGTCCACGGTCATCGGTTTGCCGTTCGACTTGGCGCTGGCGCGCACCACCTTGGCGGGCCTGGCGGCAGCCGCGGCCTTGGCGGCCTTGCGCCCCTTGGCCGGCGCGGCCGGCGCGGCGGGAGGCTCCGCCGCCAGGGCTGCGCCCTTCGCCCGCACCTCGCGGCCCGGCAGGGCGCGCTTGGTCTCCCGCCACTTGCTGCGGGTCTTGATGGCCTGCTTCTCGACTTTCTCCACGGCGTCCATGATGGCTGTGAACTGATCCGTGGCGGCGCCCGTGCCCACCAGCGTGTTGTCGTAGAAATTCAACCGCACCTCCGCATGCTGGAGGTGCCTCTGGTTGCTTAAGATGACCTGGGCTCCTTTCTCGCCCCGCCGCTCCAGCAACTTGGAGAGGCGGGCGAAGGCCAGGGCGAGTTTCCGCTCCTGGGACGGGTTCAGCTTGTCCTGTTTTCCGGTAAAGGTGATTTTCATGGACTTGCCTTTCTCCTCCGCGCACTCGGAATCCACCGCACTGAGCCGGGCTCAGTTTCTGACGCGGCGGTGGTGAGTGGAGGGAATCTTCATATCCTCGCGGTACTTGGCGACGGTACGGCGGGTGACCTGGATGCCCTGATTCTGCAGTTTGGCGGCAATCTGGTCGTCGGTGAGAGGCTTCGTGGTGTTTTCTTCCTCGATCATCTTCTTCACCATGCGCTTGAGTGTCTGCAGTGGGATTTCGCCGCCCGAAGGGCCCTGAACGGCCTCCGAGAAGAAAAACCTCAACTCAAAAACGCCCTGCGGCGTGTGGGCGTACTTGCTGGCCACGGCCCGGCTGACGGTGCTGGGATGCACGCCGATCTCTTCGGCGACGTCCTTGATCATCATCGGCTTCAGAGAATCCAGGCCTTGTTCCAGAAACTCCGCCTGCCGGCGGACGATGCTCTGGCAGACCTTCACAATGGTCTGCTTGCGCTGCTCGATGTTCCGGATCAACTGGAGCGCGGACTGAAAGCGCTCCTTGATGTAGTTCCGCGTGTCCTTGTCCGGCTCCTGCTCGCGGTCGAGCAGCCGCCGGTAGCCGCCGTTCAGGCGCAACTGCGGCAGGTCCTCGTCCGAGATCTGGATGAGGTAGTCGTCGCCCTCTTTGAAGATGTAGACGTCGGGCTCCACCTGGCGGGCGCCCGGGCCGGAGTAGCGGATGCCAGGCTTGGGGTCCAGGTGGCGGATCGCTTCGAGGGCCGTCTGGATGTGCTCGATGGGCCGGCCC
Source organism: Bryobacterales bacterium (assembly GCA_027324255.1). Lineage (GTDB taxonomy): Bacteria > Acidobacteriota > Terriglobia > Bryobacterales > Bryobacteraceae > Paludibaculum. Next base: position 2,538 of record DAHVTI010000274.1, read on the forward strand.
AGCAGGCGCGCCAGCTCGCGCACGCTCTTGCTCTCCACCAGTTTCAGATGGTTTTCGACGATCTGCCAGGCCACTCCACCCTGCGCATTGCGGCTGGCCAACTGCAGCAGCAGGCACTCCTGCAGCGTGCGGGCCGCCACCCCGGCCGGGTCCAGCTTCTGGATCTGGGCCAGCGCGCCTTCCAGCGCCGCCGGCGTGTGGCCTTCGGATTCGGCGATCTCCTCGAGCGTGACCGACAGGTAGCCCGTGTCGTCCAGGTTGCCGATGATGGCGTCGGCCGCGGCGCGGATCTCGGAAGAGAGCACCAGCAGAGCCAACTGCTGCCTCAGGTGTCCGGTCAGGGTAACCGGCGAGGAGAGAAACGTCTCGAAGGAAGGCTTGTCAGGGTCTTCGGCGGCCGGCGACTTGAAGCCCGGATCCATCCAGTCTTCGAAGTAGCTGCCGAAGTCGATCTGGTCGAAAGGATCCGTGGCCTGCGCCGATTCGGTGGAAACCTGCGTGTCGAAATCGACGTTCGCGGCCGAGGATTCGGCGGCGTCGGCGCGGTCGATGGAGTCCGACTCGGCCGAAGCGGCGGCGGCGTTCGTCATCTCGAGCACTTCGCCGTCAGAGGGGTTCGGCGCCCGTTCGGCTTCCAGCAGCGCCTGGACTTCGGCGGGGGTTAACTCCTCGCCCGCCTCGGCCGTCTCCTCAAGGACAGGGTTCTGGGCGATCTCCTGGGCGATCATATCGCGAAGCTCCAGCCGGTTCAACTGGAGGACCGTCACCATCTGGACGAGGCCAGGCGTGAGGATCTGCTTTTGCTTGACTGTGATCTGGAGTCTCGGCGAGAGCAGGCTCATCTGACCCTCATCATAGCGCACACCACCGCCAAGTCCAGCGAAAAGCGGCCCCCGGCCCCGGCCCTCCTAGATGCCGAGCTCGAACCCCTCGCCCAGGTAGATGCGGCGTACTTCGGGATCCATGGCCAGCGCGGCCGGAGTTCCGGCCCGGAAGATGCGGCCGTTGTTGATGATGTAGGCGCGGTCCGTGACGGCCAGGGTCTCGCGCACGTTGTGGTCCGTGATCAGGATGCCGATACCGTCCCGGCGCAGCCCGGCGATGATCTTCTGCAGCTCCAGCACCTGGATGGGATCGATGCCGGAGAAGGGCTCGTCCAGCAGCAGGAACTGCGGGTTGATGGCGAGGGAACGGGCGATCTCCACGCGGCGGCGCTCCCCGCCGGAGAGCATATAGCCGCGGTTCCGCCGCACGCGGTCCAGGCCCATCTGCTCCACCAGCGCCTCCAGCCGCTCCCGCCGCTCCCGGCCCGACAGCGGCAGGGTTTCGAGAATGGCCAGGAGATTGTCCTCCACCGTCAGCTTGCGGAACACCGACGGCTCCTGCGGCAGGTAGCTGATGCCCACGCGGGCGCGCTGGTACATGGCCAGCGGCGTGATCTCCTGGGTGTCGAGGAAGATGCGGCCGGAGTCGGGGTTGACGAGCCCGACGATCATATAAAAGGAGGTGGTCTTGCCCGCGCCGTTGGGCCCCAGCAGGCCCACTACCTCGCCCGTGGCGACGCTCACGCTGACGCCGTCCACCACGCGGCGCCCGCGATAGGTTTTCGAGATTTCCTCGGTGCGCAGGATGCGCGGTTCGCCGTTCGGCTGGGCAGGAGTCACTCAACCGTATTATCCACGAACGGGCGGCGCGGCGCGTCATAGCTGTTGATGCGATGGCTGTTGCTGTTCCTGCCGGGCGTCCTGCTGGCCCAGGGGCCGGTGAGGAGGCCGCCTCTTCCCAGGGGCATGCTGGACATTGCCGGACAGGTGGTGGACGCCGATTCGGGCCAGCCCCTGAAGGGCGCGGCCGTCTCTGTCCGCTGCCTGGACGATCGCGCCCGCCTGCGGGAATTGACGCTGCTCACCGCCTTGAGCGGGACCTTTCTGACGCGCATGCACGCCGAGCAGGGCTGCAGTGTGAGTGTACTGGCCGAGGGTTACGTCCAGTCGCGCGAAGACACCGAGCGCGGGCCCGTCCCCGTTCGGCCGGCCGCCGGGGGGCGCGTTGAACCGCTGCGCTTCTCCCTGCACCGCGAGGCCGAGGTCTCAGGCACGGTGATCGACCGGGCGACGGAAAAACCCATCGCCGGCCTCACCGTGTGGGCGCAGTGGTCCGAGTTCGAGCGTGGCAAGCGCAAGCTGCGCGCCGCCGCCGATGCGGCCTCCACCGACGCCGAGGGCCGCTTCCGGCTGAAGCGCCTGCCGCCCGGCAGGTATTTCCTGCAGGTGACGCAGCCCGAACAGGAGCGTATCGAAGGCCGGGAGCGGGCGGAGGAGCAGCTCACCGGCTATGCCCGCGCCTTCTGGCCGGACGGCGCGCACGAGGCGGCCGTGCCGCTGTGGGTCTACGCCGGCGCGCGGCTCGACGCGGGCGCCCTGTTCGTCGAGAAACGGCCGTTCTACCGCGCCCACGCGGCCATCCGCACGCCGCTCTGCGCTGCGTGGCGCAAGTACCGCACGGTGCTCTGGCAGCAGCAGGGGCCCGAGTTCGTCGCGCGCGCCAACGACGTCCTGTCCTGCGGCGCCCCGTTCACCGTCCACAACCTCACAGCCGGGTTCTGGTGGCTGGAAGCCCGGCTGGAAGGTGCGCTGGTTGCGGAGGCGGACTCCGTACTCGAATTGCTGGAAGTGCGCGACAAGGACCTGGCCGTCGAGCTGCAGCCCCTGCCCTCGCTGAAAGTGCAGATGAAGATCACCGGCCGCGGCGCGGGCGAACTCTCTTCGGGCGAAGCGGCGCTGATTCCCGCCGGCGGTCCGGTCTTCGCGCTGCCGCTGCCAGAGAAGATCGAGCGCGGTTCGGCCGTGCTGGCGGCGCCGGCATCGGAAAAGGCGGAGCTGCGCCTGCTGAAGCTCGATTCGAAACTGGCCGTGGCCGGCATCCGCTACAACCGCGGCACGGCCGACGACGGCGTCTTCGCGCCCAACCGCTCCGCCCCTTCGCAACTTCTTGAGGTGGAGATCACGGACCGGCCGGCCACGCTGGCCGGCTTCGTGAAGGACGGGGAGCGCTCCCTGGCCGGCACGCTGGTGGTGGCCGCCCCGTGGCCTTCGGCGCTGCGCGCGGATTGGCCCAGGACGCAGCGCACGCTGGCTTCCCCGGAGGGGGCCTACGCGTTCACGAACCTGGCGCCCGGAGAGTACCGCGTCTTTGCCATCGAAGCCGGGCTGCGCGCGAAACTGGAAGAGCCCGGCGTCCTGCTGCGCCTGATCGGAAACGGAGAAACGGCGGAGATCGGGGAAGGCGGCCGAGCGCGGCTCGATGTGAAGCCAGTCGAGCCCTGAGGGGCTACTTGCGCCGCTTCTCCTGGTTGACGCGGCTCACGGCCGGCCCGGCGCCGGTGTTGTCCACTACCAGCGTGTCCTGCCGCGAGAACCAGGTGATCTCGGCGCCGCGCGAGGTGCCGCGCTTGGAGTCCACCACCACCGGGTTGCCGCCGTTCAGCACCATCCGCTCGTCGGCCAGGTAGTACTCGGCATGCTCGCCGCTGCCCGTGCGCGTGCGGTCGGGCGCGGTTTCGCGGATGTCCACGGCGCCGTCGCAGAAGATGCGGTCCAGGCGCGTCTCTTCGCCGCCACCCTGCTTCGGCTCCTTCACGAACCAGCCGCGCAGCTCCCGGGACTTCACGTTCAGGCCCGGCCGGTCCAGCACCACGCCGCCCTTATACAAGGCCAGCCGCGTCTTGTCGGAGTAGACCAGCGACGGCGCCTTCACGATGGTGTAGCGGTTCGTCTCTTTCCTGCCCGCCTTCGCCGCGCCGCCCGCCTGCTGATCCGGCAGTTCGGTGACGACATTGCCCGTCGCCTCCAGCGTCTTCTGCTCGCGGTCGATCAGCACGTTGGCGGCCCGCAGGCGGCTGTTGGACTGCCACAGCAGCGCATCGCCTTCATACCGGATCCTGCGGTTGCGGTCCGTCGCCACCATCTTTGCCGCCCGCGCGTTCAGCGGCTCCGAGCCCGACAGCATCCCGCCGCCGGCCTGCTGCTTGTCCGGCTGCCGCAGCGAAGAGACGTTGCCCGTGGCCGTCGTGCTGCCGCTCTTCTGGTCCAGCAGGAGCTCGTCGGCCGCAGTGGACCCGGTGTCGTCCCAGATGCGGGACTTGCCCCGCAGCCGGATCACGTCGGCGGGCTGTTCCAGCGTGGCGTGCTCGGCCGTGGCCCGCTGCGCGCCCTGCTCGTATTCGAACTGGTCCCACTGCTCCAGCAGCGTGAGTTGCCCGGTCTTGGGGTCGAACTCGGAGCGCAGCCCTTTGCTGCGCGTCAACGTCACCACCGGCTTGCCCTTGCTGTCCACGTTCTCGGTGCGCGTTTTGACATCCACCGCGTTGCAGCTCTGCAGGACATTCTTGGGTCCGTAGATGAAGTGGAGACGCTCGCCCGTCATCACGCGGCGCGGATCGCCCTTCTTGCCGGGCAGGAACTCCACCTGGCCCGGAGCATGCGTCTCCACGCGCTCCATCTCTTCGCCGCCGGCCCGCATGGTCAGCTCGATGGTTTCGCTGGTGAGGATGCGCGAGCCCTGCGGCTGCCCGCTCTGCCTGGCCGCCGGCTGCGACTCGACGCGCCCCTTGCCCGTCGCCAGCGCGCGCTTCAGCACGCTCTCTTCCTCGCCCGGCTCGAACTCCAGGTCCAGCCGGTTGGCGTCCACCTGCGTGGCGCCCGAAGCGCCGGTGGACTTCAGCCGCGCCTGGTCGATGGCTTCGATCTTCTTCACCTCCCCCTTGGGCGTCAGGAAGAGGTTCAGGAAGTCGGCGGAGTACTGCACCTGGCGCTGCTTCTGCTGGTCCGCGCCGGAAGCCTGTTTCGCCTCCACGCGGTCCAGCAGCCCGTCGCCGTTCAGGAACACCACGCTGTCGCCGGCGTTCAGGGAAAAGGTGCCGCGCGTCAGGCGCGAAGGGGCGAACAGTTGCACGTCGGAGTTCAGCTCGCGATACAGCAGGCGGCTGGCCTCGATGTGCATGGGCGGCTTGTGCGCGTCGGTGCCGCGCCAGTCCAGCTTGACCCCGGACTGCATCTCCAGCTCGTGCGTCGATGGATCGTACATCGCGCCCGTCGCCTCGCCGCCGCCCTGGTCGAATTCGAAGACGGCGTGGCGCGGCGTGGAGGCCTTGGAGCTGCGCACGTCCAGGGTCACTCCGGAGGTCCGGATCTTCATGATCCGTCCGGCGGGCTTCGCGGGATCGCGGGAGAGGCCCATGGTGATCTCCACCTCGCCGTCGGCGTACATGGTGCCGGCCTCCTGGTCCAGCGTCGCGTGGGCGCTCTTCACCAGGTCGTAGCCCGGGCCCTGGACTTTGTGGATCTCCATCTCCAGACCGCGCAGGACGAACACGGGCGGGTTCTTCACCTGCTCGAACTGGCGGGCGCGGATGAGCAGCTTGGCCTTGTCGCCCGCCTTCATCTCGTATTCCCACATGTTCGCGCTGGCGGCCGTGTTGGCGGACAAGGGAGGCGAAACGCGGGGACGGGAGCGCCGCAGCGCTTCCTTCTGGGCGAGGTAAACGGTAGCGACCGTGCCGGCGATGGCCAGGATGGCGAGCAGAATGAGCCAGCGGGCCCGCCGCAGCATACGCCTACAGCATAGCATCGGCGGCGGAAACTGGGCCGCCTCCGGGCCGCTCCCATGCTTGAGTATAAGACGCTAAGATTTTCTTCAATACAATTCGCGGGAAGCGTCTTTCAGCCCCCTGGCAAGTGCGAGATGGAACTTTATTTGTCTTAGAATGATATTGTTACAGACTCATCTTGTCACTCCTGGCGGGAGTGTGCTAATAATAGTTGCGGTGCGAGGACCCCTCTGAGGTCTCCGCGATCCGAACTCCCAAGCGAGAAACGATAGCACGGAGGTTTTGACAGATATGCAGATCCGTCCCCTCTACGACCGGCTGGTTATCCGCCGCGTCGAGCAGCAGGAGACTGTGCAGAACGGAATCATCATTCCTGATTCGGCGAAGGAAAAGCCGCAGGAAGGTGAAGTGGTTGCAGCCGGGCGCGGTAAGCGCCTCGAGGACGGAACCGTGGTTCCGCTCGACGTGAAGGTTGGCGACCGCATCCTGTTCGGCAAGTACTCCGGCAGCGACATCAAGATCGACGGCGAAGAGTACCTGATTCTGCGCGAGGACGAAGTTCTCGGCGTACTGGAAAAGTAAGGACCCAAGGTTCCAATTAGGAGATTGAATCAATGGCAGCGAAGCAGATTGTCTACAGCGAAAATTCGCGTCAGGCCATTCTCCGCGGCGTCAACCAGTTGGCCGACGCGGTGAAGGTCACCCTGGGCCCGAAGGGCCGCAACGTCGTTCTCGAAAAGAAGTTCGGCGGTCCGACCATCACCAAGGACGGCGTCACCGTCGCCAAGGAAGTCGAGCTGAAGGATCCGCTGGAGAACATGGGCGCCCAGATGGTGCGCGAGGTGGCCTCCAAGACCTCCGACGTGGCCGGCGACGGCACCACCACCGCCACCATCCTGGCCCAGTCCATCTATCGCGAAGGCGTGAAGGCCGTTGCGGCCGGCGCCAACCCGATGGCCCTCAAGCGCGGCATCGAGAAGGCCGTCGAAGCGGTCGTCGCGGAAGTCCAGAAGGTTGCCAAGCCGATCTCCGGCGAGATGATCGCCCAGGTGGGCACCATCTCCGCCAACGGCGACAACGAAATCGGCTCCAAGATCGCCGAAGCGATGCAGAAGGTCGGCAAGGACGGCGTCATCACCGTCGAAGAGTCCAAGACCATGAGCACCGAGCTGCTCACCGTCGACGGCATGCAGTTCGACCGCGGCTACCTCTCCCCCTACTTCATCACCGACCCCGACCGCATGGAAGTGGTCCTCGAGGATCCGTTCATCCTGATCCACGAGAAGAAGATCAGCAACATGAAGGACCTCCTCCCGGTCCTCGAGCAGATCGCCCGCGGCGGCCGTCCGCTGCTGATCCTGGCCGAGGAAGTGGAAGGCGAAGCGCTGGCCACCCTGGTGGTCAACAAGCTGCGCGGCACCCTGAACGTCTGCGCCGTGAAGGCCCCGGGCTTCGGCGACCGCCGCAAGGCCATGCTGGAAGACATCGCCATCCTCACCGGCGGCAAGGCCATCATGGAAGAGACCGGCATCAAGCTGGAAGGCGTCCGCCTGGAAGACCTGGGCCGCGCCAAGCGCATCACGGTGGACAAGGACAACACCACCATCGTGGACGGCGCCGGCGAGCAGAAGTCGATCGAGGGCCGCATCAAGCAGCTCCGCACGCAGATTGAAGAGACCACCTCGGACTACGACCGCGAGAAGCTCCAGGAGCGCCTGGCCAAGCTCGCCGGCGGCGTCGCCATCATCAAGGTTGGCGCGGCCACCGAGACCGAGATGAAGGAGAAGAAGGCCCGCGTCGAAGACGCGCTGCACGCCACCCGCGCCGCGGTGGAAGAGGGCATCGTCGCCGGCGGCGGCGTGGCCCTGCTCCGCGCCGCCAAGGTGCTGGACGGCCTGAAGGGCGACGGCGACGAGCAGATCGGCATCAACATCGTGCGCCGCGCCTCCGAGGAGCCCGTCCGTCAGATCACCGGCAACGCCGGCTTCGAAGGCGCCATCGTGGTCGGCAAGATCCTGGGCAGCCAGGACGTCGAGTTCGGCTTCAACGCCGCCACCGGCGATTACCAGAACCTGGTGAACGCCGGCGTCATCGACCCGGCCAAGGTCACCCGCACCGCTCTCCAGAACGCCGCTTCCGTCAGCGCCCTCATGCTGACCACCGAAGCGATGATCTGCGAGATCCCCGAGAAGAAGGCTGCCCCGGCTCCCGGCGGCCACGGCCCCGACATGGACTACTAAACAGCAGTCCATCCCGCTGGTAGAAAAGCCCGCCGCGCTCTCTGGAGCCGGCGGGCTTTTCGCATTCCCGCGGATCCGTGTTAAGTTGACGGCAGAGGGCCCACCCCTCACCCGCATGCGCAGCTAAGGCACAACTCCCCTTCCTTCAAAGCCGCCCCTGAACCGGGGCGCACCAGGAGCGAGCCTTGCTGCAAATCCATCAATTGAGCTGCGAGATCTCCGCCGGCAGCCCCCTGTTCGCCGGCGTCAATCTCGAGATCAACCCCGGCGACCACATCGGCCTCACCGGCCCCAACGGCGCGGGCAAGACAACCCTTTTGCGCGTGCTGGCCGGCGACCTCGAGCCCGCCGGAGGAGGCGTGATCCGCCGCGCCGGACTGCGCGTCGCGTGGCTCCGCCAGGAGCCGCCCCGCCAGCCGGGCGTCACAGTGCTCGAACGCGTTCTCGAAGCCTGCGGCGAGTGGACCCGCGTGGCCCGTGTGCTCGGCGGCCTGGACCTCGGCGAGCCGCTCTGGGAACTGGAAACCGCGCGCCTTTCGTCCGGCCAGCGCATGCGCGTGGAGCTGGCGCGCTGCCTGCTGAGCGACGCCGGCCTGCTGCTGCTCGACGAGCCCACCAACCACCTGGACAGCGCCGCCCGCGGCTGGCTGGAGCGCGAGCTGATTGAGCCCGCGAGAACCTTCGTCCTGGTCTCCCACGACCGCGCGTTCCTGGCCCGCGCCACCAACCGCACCGTGCACATCGAACGCGGCCGCGTCGAAGTGGCCGAGGGCAACTACGAAGCGTGGCTGGAGCAAAGAAGCCAGGGCGAAGCGCGCGCCCGGCAGCAGTACGAAACCGCGCAGCGCCGCGCCGAGGCCGAACGCCGCGCCGCAGAAGAGCGCATGAGGCTCAGCCGCAAGGTGGCGCGTACGCCGTCCGGCGTCCGTCACAGCAAGGACTTCTACGGACGGAAGGCGGCCAAGGTGGCGCGCACGGCCCGCATCCTGCTGGAGCGCAATACCATGGGCGAGCGCGTGGAAAAGCCCTGGGAAGAGGCGCCCATGCCGGAGCTGGATTTCAGCGCCGTGGCGCGCGCCGGCGACGTGGTGTTG
>DAHVTI010000285.1 GCA_027324255.1 Bryobacterales bacterium
CGCGGCCAGGCTCACCCGCCCCGTCACCTCTTCTCCGGCCACCGCTCCGCCGGCCGGCCAAAGGCTCACTCGCAGCATGCGCCGCAGCGTCGCGTCGGCCCAGCCGCGCTCCCCGGTGGCGCGGTTGTAGTAGGGCTCGAACTCGGCCCGGTAGGCCTCCAGTTGCGCCAGTTCGTCCGCGCTGGCGGGCGTGCCCGCCGGCGTGATCAGCACGAACGCGAAGCGGAACAGGCGCTGCGACACCGTGTCGTCCGGCACGCGCTTGCCTTCGGCCGCGATCAAGTCGTCGATGGTGATGTCCTGCCGGTCTCCGGGGATCGGGACGCCCACCTGCGGGAACGACGCCGCCGGCCGATTGCTGTTCGTGACGAGGAACGTCGATGGCACCTCGTAGGGGCCGCGCAGCCCCATCAGGTACTGGTCCAGGGGCGAGTAGCCTTCCACCGTCCCCACCGTCAGGAAGCGGTTCGTCAGCCCCACCCCGTTGTCCTGGATGCGGTTGCCTTCCAGCAGCGAGGCCTCGGAGTTGAAGTTGAAGCTCCAGTGCGCCAGTTGCGTGCCCAGCATCGGACGGGCCAGCGGGTTCTGTGGGTCGCGGATACTGGCCAGCGCCAGGAACAGGTGCCCGGTTTCATGCCCGATCAGCGACATCGTCGTGTCGCCCGTGATCTGCCCGCGCGAGCCCACCCGCGCGTAAGGGTCCCGCGGGTACTGCCGCAGCGGGCCCATGTTCAGCACCGCCTGCAGCCGGTAGGACGAGCCGTAGGCCGCGCCGTTGTCCACCGGCGTGTCGCCGATGCCGTCGCGGTAGCTGCGCACCGTCGTCTCGTAGGCCAGCGCGCCGGAGGCCGCGGCGATGCCCGCCGTGTTGAAGATCACGATGTAGTCCACCGAGTCCTCGTGCGTCTCGTAGAAGCGCTGCGCCACGCGCACGACGTCGATGCCGTCAGTCGTGCCGAATCGTTCCGCCACCGTCGCTTCGTAGCTCTGCTCCGAGGGCTCCAGAAACGACACCACCTCCGCCGCCCCCTGCAGCCGCCCCGGTGACAGCCCCACCACGCCTTCAAACGCCGTGATCGACGCGTAGGAAAAAACGATGCGCCCGTCTGCGCCCAGCGTCAGTTGGAAGGTCTGCCGCGGGCCGGTGCCGTAATCCACAAACTGCGGCACGTTGAGCCACGTCACCACCACGCGGTCCGCGCCCGCCCAGACGCGCACTTCGCCGTCCGGCCTGGTCGGGTCGAGGTCGGAAAACAGCGGCGCGATGCGCGGCGGGCCGGCCGCCAGCCGCCCCAGGCTGCGCGACTCCGAAGCGGCCTCGGGAGCGCCGAACGTCACGTTGCCGTCCGAGTTTACCCACGCGTGCCTCCACTTGCCGCCGTAGAAGGGGAACTCGAAAGGCAGGTCCACGGTCTGCGCGTCGTCGTCGCCCAGTCCTGCCAGCGCCGTGCCCGCCCCCGCCGCCTCCGCGTCGTAGGCCGTCTCGCCCAGCGTGTAGCGGTAGGCCGCCGCGCCCTCGCCTTGCGGCGCGAACGTCAGCGACTGGTCCGACATCAGGAACCGGTTGGCGCGCGCTACCACCCCGCCCGCGTCGTCCATCACCGCAATCTCGCCGGCGTCCTCGGACACCGCGCGCGGCTCCACCGCCTTCAGGCCCAGACGCGCCTTCTCCCGCTGGAGCCTCCTGGCGGCGATCCGGTGCAGCGCCACCGCCTGCCCCGCGTTGCCGCGCTGGGTGCCGCACACCACCGCCACCGTCCGCGCTTCCAGCGCCGGTCCCACCGTCAGCCACACGCAGACGATCGAACAAATCTGCTTCAAAATGCGTTTCTTCAAGGGAGGCATTCCTATCCAGGTGAACCCGCCCTGCCGGCCAAAGTTGCCTTCGCCCGGCCGGCCAGGCCGTGCCCTGGCCGCCGGGGCGGATTCGCCCCTGCTTGTAGCATACTGAGGTTTCAAGGAGGAGTTTCCATGCCCTATTGCACCGGTTGCGGCTCCGAGGTCGCCGATGCCGCCAAGTTTTGCGCCCGCTGCGGCACCCCCATGAACGCCGCCGGCGCCCAGCCGCTCCAGGCCTACGCCCCGGTCTCGGCCGAGCCGCTCGACTACACCATCCAGGGCGACAACCTGCAGGTGGCCCGCCTGCGCCTCAAGCCCGGCCAGGAGGTCTTCGCCGAAGCCGGCAAGATGCTCTACAAGACCCCGGCCGTCAATTGGGAAACCCGCATGAGCGGTGACACCCTGGGCCAGAAGCTCTGGGGCGCCGTCAAGCGCAAGCTCATGGGCGAGTCGCTCTTCTGGACCTACTTCCGCGCCAACGCCGCCGGCGAGGTCGGCTTCGCGGGCTGCTACCCCGGCCGTATCCAGCCCTTCGAGCTCAAGCATGGCCAGTCCGTCATGGTGCAGCGTGACAGCTTCATCTGCGCCCAGTCCTCCACCACCGTCAACATCGCCTTCGTCAAAAAACTTGGCGCCGGCTTCTTCGGCGGCGAAGGCTTCATCCTCGAAAAAGTCACCGGCCCCGGCACCGCCTTCATCCACGCCGGTGGTGACTTCATTGAGTTCAACCTCGCCCCCGGCGAAGCGCTCCAGATCGACACCGGTTGCATCGTCGCCTTCGACGAGGGCGTCGAATACGACATCCAGTTCGTCGGCGGCATCAAGACCGCCATCTTCGGCGGCGAAGGCCTCTTCCTCGCCACCCTCCGCGGCCCCGGGCGCGTCATCGTCCAGAGCATGACCCTCGAAAAGCTCCGCCGTGAACTCGCCCCCTCTTCGCGCGGCGGCGACGAGCGCGGCCCGCTGGAGTCGCTCGGCGGGTTCTTTTCCAGCGAGGACTAAGGCGCTGCATAGGGGGAAGTAAGGCCTTCATCCGAGACCGGATCGCCGCTCCCCTTCATTTCGGGCTAAACTTTGCCCCCTTCCGAGCCGATGGAGATCGTAGGCTCCATGAGTCCTCAACGGCTCAGACTTTCCGCGTCAACCAGCGTCCCCGCTAACGGGTCGGGCGCCGTGCCGGCCGATTCGCCCGCGCTCAAGCTGCAGTTCCTGGCCAGCCTCAACCACGAGATCCGCACCCCGCTCAGCGGCATCCTCGGCATGTCGGACCTGCTGCTGGAGACCCAGCTCGATGAAGAGCAGCACGACTACGTCCAGATGGTCCGGCAGTGCGCTGACGGCCTCTTTGACCTGCTCAACGACACTCTCGAGTACACCTCGCTCGCCTCCAGTTGCGTGCATCTGGACGAATCCGAGTTCCACCTGCCCGATACCCTGCTCACCGCCGCCGGCGAGCTTGCCGCCAAGGCCGCGTCCAAAGGTCTCGATCTCGCCACCCGCCTCGCGCCGGACCTGCCCGACACCGTCATTGGCGACGCCTACCGCGTCCGCCAGGTCCTGGTGCTGCTGCTTCATCACGCCCTCAAGACCACCGACTCCGGCAGCATCTCGGCCGAGATCGCCGCCCAGCCCGGCGTTGGCCGCGGCATCACCCTCCACTTGTCCGTCCACGCCTCTTACGGCGGCATGAGCGCCGACAGCGTCCGTGAGATCCTCGAAGTCTTCGACCACATCGAAGGCGGCGCCGCCCACCGCTTCAACGGCATTGGGCTCGGCGTGGCCCTCACGCGCCGCGTCGTGCAACTGCTGCAAGGCGACTTTGTCGTGGAATGCCAGCCCGGCGGTGGCTGCATGATCACCGCCGAAATCCCCCTGCAACTCCCCAAGCCGGTCCTCGTCACCCACCACCTGCGCGGCGCCGCCGGGCGCGACGCCATCCCGCGCATCCTCGTCGTCGAGGACAACCGCATCTCCCAGCAGGTCCTCAGCGCCATGCTCCTCAAGGGACAGTATGAGTTCGACTGCGCCGGCGACGGGCTCTCCGCCATCGCCTCCGCCGCCGCCCGCCAGTACAGCCTCGTCCTCATGGATCTCCAGATGCCCGGCATGGACGGCATCGAGGCCACCGCCCGCCTCCGCCAGCTCCCCGGCTACCAGGACATCCCCATCCTCGCCCTCACCGCCGAGGTCTCCGACCAGATCCGCACCCTCTGCCGCCAGAAGGGCATGGCCGCCTACCTCGTCAAACCCATCCAGGCCGCCGAACTGCTCTCCACAGTCGGCCGCTTCCTCAACGCCTGAACTGCCCCCTCTCCTGCCCGCACTATCCGGCGCTTCTATTTTTCCCTTTTATTTTCTCCCAAAAAATACCGACAAGTCTTGTCACCTTTCTGCGCCTAGTAGCTCTAGTACTCTAACCCCCGTTGGGGCCACACCATGAAGAAACTCACCACAATCTCAATTTGTTCCGGTGGGGTGCTTCTTGCGGTGTTTTCGGTCGCCACTGCAGCAAGTTCCTCTAGTAGCTACAAGCTGGTTGGCTGGAACGATCTCGGAATGCATTGCGTCGATGGCAATGACTATTCCGTTTTCTCCATCCTGCCTCCCTACAACAACGTCCATGCCCAACTGATCGATCCGAACGGCAAGCTCGTCAAGAGTCCCTCAGGGATCAGGCTCACCTACGAAGCCGTCGCCGACCCGTCCGGATCCATCAATCGAACCTCCGTGGGCAAGACCAATTTCTGGCAGTACGTGAACCCCCTGTTCGGCGTGTCTCTGGCGCCGGACATGGGGCTCGCGGGCCATGCCATGCCCGGTTCGCGGAATAAGCCTCAGGCCATGTCCTGGAACCTGGCCAAGTACGAGTTCGTGGCCGAGGGTGTACCCATCACCCCCTACCCGGACAACACTCCCACCGCCGGCGCCAAAAACTATTACCCCCTCATGCGCCTCGTGGCCCGCAACTCGTCCAACCGCGTATTGGCAACGGCTGACGTCGTCCTGCCCGTCTCCGACGAAATGGCCTGCTCCACCTGCCATGCCTCGGGCTCCATCACGGATTCCCGCGCCATGCCCTCCCAGTTGGCCTTCAACTCTGACCCGGACAAAGACTACAAGCTGAATATTCTTCAGCTCCACGACGACCGCCAGGGCACGCACCTGATGACCAGCCAGCCCGTGCTCTGCGCTTCCTGCCACGGCTCCAACGCCCTCGGCACCAAGGGCACCGCCAAGCCCCTCACCCAGGTGCTCCACACCAAACACGCCGCCGTCATCGAGACCGGCGCCGAAGCCACCCGCGAGGCCTGCTACAATTGCCATCCCGGGTCGGTGACCAAGTGCCTGCGCGGAGCCATGGGCAACGCCGGCATGCAGTGCCAGAACTGCCACGGCTCCATGGCCGAGGTGGGCGCCTCCACCCGCCGCGGGTGGCTCGACGAGCCCGGCTGCGAGAACTGCCACACCGGCACCGCCGTCAAAAACAGCGGCCAGATCCGCTACACCGACGCGTTTGCCTACGCCGGCACTCTCCGCCAGGCGGCCGACCCGCGCTTCGCCGTCACCGCCAACACCCTCTACCGGCTCTCCGCCGGCCACGGCAAGCTCGCCTGCGAGGCCTGCCACGGCTCCACCCACGCCGAGTACCCCTCTTCCCATGAGAACGACAACCTCATGGTGACGAGACTCCAGGGCCACTCCGGCACCCTCTCCGAGTGCAAGTCCTGCCACCCCTCCAACATCGAAGGAGGCGTGGGACCCCACGGCATGCACCCGGCTGACTCCTGGTGGATCGACAAGCACCACGACGCCGTCGAAAAGCAGGGGCTCGGCTCCTGCCGCGACTGTCACGGCGGGGACCTGAGGGGCACCGTCCTTTCGGCCGCCCTCACCGATCGCACCATCAGTATGGGAGAGCACGGCACCAAGACCTTCGCCAAAGGCACGGTCATCGGCTGCTACACCTGCCACAACGGCCCCAATCCCTAAATCGCAACTCCAGCCCGCGGGAGAATCGCATCCGGACGTCGTAATATAGTTCTATGCGGTTCTCCCTCGGCATCGACGACTTCGGCCGGCTGGCCTGCTCGTTCAGCGACGGTGAGGAGGAGCACACCGTCTTTGGCGCGGACCCGCCGGCTGCCCTCGCCGACCTCGCCGCCGCCCTCGACGACGCCCGCCTCAACGGCTTCGGCGAATGCTTCTGGCCCATCTCAGCCGGCGAGTACCGCTGGGTCTTCCGCCGCGACAATTCACGCCTCCGCCTCGCCGTCCTCTACGTCCGCAGCGTCGCCATCGGCTTCCAGCACGTCTACTGGGGCGAGACCGATTTCGAGCCCTTTGCCGCCCAGGTCCGCGCCGAAATCGACCGCCTCCCCGTCCCCTCCGCCTCCTAGCCCGCCCCAGCCGCAACAGCCGTTTTTCGGGTGACGCCGATTTCAACGAAATATTTGCCCTGTTTTCATTGACTTCTGCGATCCACTCCAGCAGGCGCGTCCTCCCCCCGCGCGATCCTTTCGCGCGGAGGGCCATCTTATGCGCCAATCTCAACCGTTCGACCCCGCGCGGCTCCAGCCCCGCCTCATCGACCTCGCTCTCGCCGCGCGCCTCGCGCCGGCCGAGCTCCGCGACCCCTTCTCCGTCCTGCTCGAGCTGCGCCACGGCGCCGCCGTACAGCCCCTGCTCGCCCTCGTCCCGCAGGCCACACCCGTCGGCGACCCGGCGCGCGGCCTCTTCCGCGCTCTCCTCACCAAGTCCGAAATCCTCGCCCTCGAAGCCGCCGCACCCGCGCTCCTCTACCGCATCTGGCTCAACCACACCGTCCGCGCTCTCACCGGACGCTCCCTCGCCTCCATCAAGGCCGACGCCGCCCAGACCGCCTTTGCCGCCACCGGCCGCGGCATCCTCTGGGCCGTCGCCGACTC
>DAHVTI010000309.1 GCA_027324255.1 Bryobacterales bacterium
TGGCCGGGCCGAGCGGTGGCCAAAGCGCGGCCCAGGGCGGGGCTGAGAGCGTCCGGCGAGGCCCGAGGCGGATAATGCCTCCGGCGGCCCCCGCGATCGCCCCGTTGTGCACTCGCCGCCCCCAGGTCAAGCCGTTTTCAACGGGATTCTGCAAGTGGGTCACACTGATCGAAAATCTATATTTCCCCCAAAATCAACCACTTCCCCAACCCCCTACAGCAGGTTCCCCCACTCCTCCCCCGAAACTCTCGCGTGGAGGTCATTCTCATGCTTCTTCTCGACCATCACGACGAAGCTCCCGTCATCCGGCGCACTAACCCCGTCTCCGCCGAACCCGAAACCCCGTCCACCGCCGGCGAACAGCGCCCCCCCACCCTCACCTGCCCCGAGTCCTACCCGATGCTCCAAAAGCTCCGCGCCGGCATCAATGAGGAGCACGCCCCCTCGAACTTCTACCGCAAAGTCCTCGCCGGCGATATCGCCGAAGAGTTCTGGATGAAGAAGCGCCTCTCCGACATCTCCAACCAGATCCTCAGCCTCGAAATCGAGTCCGAATACGACGCCGTCTCCCAGAAGTATCCCAACGCCGACCGCCAAATGCGCACCGTCCTTGCCTTCCGCGGCGCCATCAAGGACCCCGCCTTCCTCGCCGCTCTCGCCGCCCGCACCCGGGCCGCCCGCACCTTCCAGGCCTCCGCCCGCACCCTCACCTCCTACGAGCGCAGGAGGTAGCCATGCCCAAACTCCCGCTCTCGGAAAAGCGCCTCGCCGCCAATCGCGCCAACGCGCGCAAATCCACCGGCCCGCGCTCTCCCGAAGGCAAACGCCGTGCCTCGCGCAACAACACGAGGCACGGCCTCTACTCCGCGGAGGTCCACCTCCCCGAATACTGGGAACTCCGCGCCATCGACACCGCCCAGCGCGCCGCCGCCGGCTACCTCCGCGACCCCGGCCTCGCCGCCGCCGTCGCCGCCCGCACCTACCTCCGCGCCCATCGCTCCTACGCTACCGCCCTCGTCGACCGCTACTACGTCGAGAGATTCTCCTCCGCCGATCCCCACGCCTACGGCCGCCAGAACAACAACTGGTTCCTGGCCGCCATCCGCTACGCCGATCACATCCGCCGCCAGATCCGCGCCCTCGATCGCTTCATCACCCCCGCCCTCCTCTCCTACGAAAACGAAACCGCCCTCGCCATGACGGTGGGGCAGGCCGCTAGGCCCATAAGCGCTAACTTAAGGACCTGGGCACACAATTCCTTGTATACAGCAGACACTCCGGCCACAACCTATAGAACATTTTCTATCGGAAATGTTCTTAAGTTAGCGCCTATGGGCCTCCAGGCCTGCGGCCGGACCTCCAGGTCCGGCCCCGCCCGCCCGGTGAACTTAAACGTTTCCATCACCGAATCGGACCGAACACCCTCCCGTCTCCCCAGGTCTGCCTGCCCGTCCCGCCGATGAGAACTTATGCGGTCGCAGCCAATCTCCCCAATGTTTCAAACAACTTCCACGAAAACGCTTTTCCCCGTATGAGACACTCTTCTGCGGGGTAGCAACCGCTGGCCAGCGCGTCCCCCTCGCCTCCAGTAAGGCGGCCGCTTCGGCGGTTCATAATCCAGGCAACTGCCCAGAGCAGCAGCCGGCGAAATGTAAGTCCTGATGAGCCCGAATAAATATGGGGCCTCCCCGGAGGCCCCAGGCGAACCAACTGAGTCGCGGGGCAAGCCCCTTTCATCCGCCCCACCCCTGGCCAAGGCGGCCCTGTGCCCGCGCCCGCCTTTTCTTCCCGAAACACTTCTTCCCATTCACGTTTTATGCACAGCGAATTCACAGAACTGCCCCTGTAACGCATTGATTACAAAGCAAATAAAATCTGTGTAAGAAATCCGTAATCTCCTCTTTTTTTGTTTGACTCATTGCTCGATCTGTTGCATAGTGAGGTTGGTTCCAAGAGGTTCACGGAACAGCGAGCCAAAAGGAACGGAGCGGACCTGGAACGATGATCCGCCGGCCATAGTCAAAAGCAAAGGCCGGTGGGGAGCGAAGGGAGATCGGGCGTTCCGGATGGTAAGTCGGCCGCAGGGCGAGCTTGGCTGCGCGCGTTGATCCCGAAGGGCAAAAACCCTGGAGGGGAGCGGTGGGCAAGTCAGGGCTGGCGGCAGCGGCGCTGGATCGGCGAATAACGGGTCTTGGCCATGGAACTCCCCGGCGGTTCTCGAGACAGGCCGAGGAGGGAGGTCAAGGCACACCGGGTTCGCAGGAAAGGCGTTGTGGGTTCGAAGAGGTAGGGCAGGAACTTTGACCCCGCCTGGGCGTACCGGTAACGGAAACGTCCCTGTGGGCGAGTGAAAGGCCGCCTCGAGAACTCGGCTTCGCACCGGCAGTCACTGCTGGCGCGCCGCATCGCGATGAAGCGCAGCCGGGCAAATCCCGACAGCGCGGAACGATGCGGAGATGGCGCTCAGGACACCGTGTGTGACAGGCTCAAGCCTGGCATGCAGGCTGGGGAGCAAGCTGCTTCTGCGGGTCACTTGGAACCATTTTTGTTGGCCCGCCGCGGGCTCCATCCGCTCCCCCCAGCGGTTGAGCGGAGTCCGTGGCGGGCCTCAGCTTTTCTGCGCTGCCTCGTCCTTCTCCGCCGGCCCCATCTCCGGCCGCACGTACTTCTCCCGCCGCATCCGCCAGCTCACGATATTTTGCCGGCAGGGCTCGCACCGCCAGCGGTGCGCCCCCAGCCAGATCTGTAACTCGGTCCACGCTCCCACCCGGTAATACTTCGGATCCCAAGTCGACAGGTCCATCCGCAGGCAGCGCGGGCACTTGGCATACACCACCGAGGCCAGGTCCATCGGCCGCTCGACAAATCGCAGATAGCAGTTCGAACAGCGGAAGGCGTAGAACCCGAACAGCGCCAGGCACTTCTCCCGCGGCCCGCGCATCCGCTCAGAGCGCACCTCGCGATTGCCACACTCCGGACATTGCACGAACCGGACTTTGCCCAATCGATGCTACCTTTCGGAACCCCTTCCGGCAGTATACCCGAATCGCTATTGTCCCGCGCTCCGCCCCGCGGCGGCCTGCGCACAATAGTCCTCCTGGTAGGCCAGGAACGCCTCCTGGAGCGCATCGCGCGTCTTCCGGTCCTCACCGATGGCGAGCCCCTCGATCTCCCGCACCGGCAGCAGGTCGCGCGTCGTCGAGGTGATGAAGACCCCGTCGGCCCGTTCCAGATCTTCCAGGCCCAGCCGGCCTTCCTTCACCGTGATGCCCGGCACGCGCACCGTCTCCAGCAGCAGCTCGCGCGTGATGCCCGGCAGGCAGCCCGAATCGAGCGGCGGCGTCACCGCCTCATTGCCGAACACCGCAAAGACGTTGGCCGATGTGCACTCGCTCACCTCGCCGCGCTCGTTCAGCAGCACCACTTCGTCCAGCCCCCGCAGGTGCGCCTCTTCGTACCACACCAGGTTCATCGCCCACGACGTCGTCTTCGACCCCGCAAACTGGCTCGCGGCGTGGCGCGCATTCGGCACGAGGCCCAGCCGCGCGCTCTCGCCCCACTGGCTCCGCGCCGCCGTGAATGCCACCAGATCCGACTCGCTCGCGGCGCCCGGCCCGGACCACATCGTGCCGCCGTTGCGCACCACCAGCACGCGCAACGCCGCATCGGCGGCGCCGTTGGCTTCCACCACGCGCAGCAGCTCCCCCCGCAGCTCCTCCACGCTCCACGGAAAAGGCACCCTCAGCAGGTCGGCGTCTTTCCTCATCCGGGCCCAGTGCCGCTCGAAGGCGAACAGCACGCCGCCGGCCACCTTCACCGTCGAGAACACGCCCCAGCCGGTGAACAGGCCGGCCTGTCCGGTCCGCAAGCACAACTCTTCGGAGGCGCGGATGTGGCCGTTGTGCAGTACGTTGGGGTGGATCACGCCTCCAGTCTAACGAATCGCGCCGCCGCGCTCTCAGCGCCAGTCCGGGAAGGACCGCGGCCGGCCGCGCACGGTGGCCCGCAGCAGATCCTCGATGCGCCCGCGCCGCTCGAGCAGCCGGTTCAGCAGCGCCTCGAACTCGCGCTCCTCCCCGTCCAGCCACTCGGCCGGCATCTGCCGCAGGATGGCGTCGCACACAGACTCCGGGCACGCCCGCGCGCGGTCCAGCCACGGCTGGAAGCCGTCCATTGAGCGGATGCCGGCATAGGCGAGCGGGCGGAAGTAGAGGCCCTGGATCGGCGAGTCGTTGTAGCTCCAGTGCGGCCCGTCGAAGATGAACCCGTGGTCCACCATCTGGGCGATGAAGCCCTTCTGCTGCGGCGGCGCGTCCACGTCCAGCCACTCGCGGAGCCGCCGGCGGAAAAAGATGGCCTGGCGCGAATCGGAATTGGCCGCCCACTTGTCGAAAACCAGCGCGCCGGCGAAGTGATCCAGGTTGGCCACCGAGGGCAGCAGCGTGTCGGGCAGGAAATCGTAGACCGCGTCGGTGTGCGGGTTGCCCGGGAACTGAGAGCCGAAGTGGCGGCCCGCGCGCGGCGCCAGCCGCCGCGTGCCCAACTGGTAGCAGGCCTCGGGCTCGCCGGAGAGAAATTCGGCGCTCACTTCGACGACGCGCACGGCCGGCGAGGCGACGCCGAGATGGTCCAGCAGCGCCTTCGCCGCCCACTCGTTGGCCAGAATCCGCCGGTGCTGCGGGTTGTCGAGGAACTTCGTCACGTAATGCCGGCCGTCGTCGCAGGCCAACAGGTGCGCCTGCGCGCCACCACGCATGCGGCGCTCAGGCGCTTGGCAAATACCGGCATCTGCAATCTAGGATAATCGGGAATGACCGGAAGCGCGGCGGACATCGCCCCGCGCGCCCTTCTGCCCCAATCGCCGAATCCAAGGAGAAAGCATCCCGATGTCTGAAACCCCCAATCCCGCGCCGTCCGCCCCGGCCAAGAATGCGGACGAAGTTGCGCTCGAGCTGATGAAGTTCATCGCCACCTCCACCGGCTACGGCAAGGGCACGCAGGCCGTCGGCTTCGCCGGCAAGGGCGCGCGCACGCCTGAAGAGCAGGCCGACGCGCTGCTGGAACTGTTCGACCGCTGCCGCACGGTGGTAGAGCGCCAGGCCTGAAACGGCGCTCCCAATAAGACGGGCGCCCATCGGCGGGCGCCCCACTGAACATCAGCGTTTGTTTTAGGTTTTTTGAGGACCGCCTGTGCGGCGATCTCTGGTCCGTTTTGGTCTTGAGACCTACTACTTTTTCTTGGCAGCGGCCTTCTTCGGGGCAGCGGCCTTTGTCGGAGCAGCGGCCTTCTTCGGAGCAGCAGCCTTTTTCGGAGCAGCGGCCTTCTTGGGGGCAGCCTTCTTCGGAGCGGCGGCCTTCTTCGGGGCAGCGGCCTTCTTCGGGGCGGCCTTCTTGGTAGCAGTCTTCACTGTGTTCTTACTCACCTTTCGAACGGCTTTCGCCGCGTTTTTGACGGCCGGCTTGCCGGCCACCTTCCCAACCTTTGGGGCGGGAACCTGTTGGGCGGAAGTTTTTTTCCGCACGGAAGTCTTGGCCGCGAGCGGCGCGGCGGTCTCTGCCGCCGGCCTGGCGGCGCGCTGGGGCCGGGCCTTCCGGGGCTGCGGCGCTGCAGCGGGAGCGGGGGCAGGCGATGGCACGGCTTCCACGGCAGCGGCCGGCGCGGGCTCCGCAGCCGGCGCTGGCTGGGGCGGAACTGCCGCCGGGCGCCCGTGGCGGGGAGCGGGCGCGGCCTCTTCCCGGTCGAGGCCGATGTCGTCCAGTTCCTCCTGAACCTCTCTTACCGCGTCGTCGCTGAGGGCGGCATCGAAGTCGGCTTCATCCTCGTAGGGGTCGAATGCGGATGTCTTGAACTCTCGCATGATCCTGCTTCCTCCCATCAGGGAATCCTCAAGCCTGCTATGAAGCCCGAATCATAATTAGGATAACTTGTTTTAAGCGAATTGCAACAGCGGTGTGTGGCCCGGCGGCGGCTTCCGGGCCCTAGCGCCTGGCGCCGCGGCGGGTGGAAACGGCCTTCACGCGGGTTGTGCCCTGGCGGCCGCGGGTGCTGCGCGCGCGCGCGCCGCTGGAACGCGGACGCGTTGTCCGGACCGCCGGCTTCGCCGCCGCGGCGGCGGGGATGAGCAGCACATCGCCGTCGTTCAGCGAGTCGAAAAATCGTTCTCCGGCCTGCGCATTGGCGGCCACGATGGACTTCGGCGCCGTCGAGTAGCGGCGCGCGATCGAGGCCAGCGTGTCGCCGTCGGAGACGCGGTGCAGGCGCCAGGACGCGCGCTTGGCGGCCGGCACGGACTCCAGCGCGGCCAGCACCATGCTGCCCTTCGAACGCGGCACGCGCACGTCGTCACCCGCCGGCGCCACGTTGCGCAGCAGCGACGGGTTGAGGTCGCGGATTTCGGAGACCGGCACGTCCGCCGCGTCGGCGATCAGCGGCAGGCCGGTGGCGGCCGTCACCTGGATGGTGTCGTACTCCAGCGCCTGGTCCGGCTCCACCGGAGCGAGCCCGTAGGCCTGCAGATTTTTTGCCACGATGGCCATGCCGAGAATGGCGGGCACGTAGTTCATGGTCTCGCGCGGCAGCGCGCTTCTCGACCGCAGCTCCCAGTAGTCGGCGTAGCCGGTGCGCTGCACGGCGCGCTCCACGCAGTATGGGCCACAGTTGTAGGCCGCCATGGCCAGGTACCAGTCGCCCATCTGCTTGTAGAGGTCGTGCAGGTGGCGGGCGGCGGCGCGCGTCGCTTTTTCCGGATCCAGCCGCTCGTCGCTAATGCGGTCCGCTTTGAGGCCGTACTCCTTGCCCCGGCTGCGCACGAACTGCCACATGCCGGTGGCCGCGGCGCGGCTGACGGCCCGCGGCATGAACGCCGACTCGGCCTGCGCCAGATGGATGAGCTCGCGCGGCACGCCCTCTTCGTCGAGGATGCGCGTGATCATCGCCTTGTAGCGGCCGCTGCGCTTCAGCCCGGCATAGAGCACCTTGCGGCCGCGCTCGCTGCTGAAGTAGTTCACATAGCTGAGCACGGCGTCGTTCACGATCAGCGGAAGTTGCGACGAGGAGGCGCTGATCTGCGCCAGCACCTTGTCCTTCATGCTCGGGTCCACCGGGAAGGTCAGGTCCAGCATCGCCGGCAGCGGCGACTGCACGAAGACGGGGCCCTCGGAGACGCCCGAGTCGAGCGATTCAAGGTCGTAGCGGTGGATGAGCCGCATCAACTCATCGGCCTTCTGTTCGGCCACCTGGCGGTCGGCGGCATCGGCCGGCACGTCCAGCAGCAGGTCGATGGCCGCGTCGAACTCCTGGCGCGCCTCTTCCTTCCTGCCTTCCTGCAGGCAGAACTTGCCGGACTGGAAGCGCTTGTCGGCTTCGCGCACGGCCTTCGCGCCCGGGCCGGCAGCGTCGAGGCGGGATTCGCGCCCCACCAGCAGCAGCGGCGGCCGCGGAACGGAGCCGCCGGACGAATCCGGCGCGGCGGCGTGCGCCACCTCTCCCCACGACACCGCCGCGGGCAGCAGATTGTGCGTCAACACACCTGGGGTGACAATCTGCTGCGCGGGGGCGGTGAAGGGGATGCAAACGAATGCGGCCAGGCTGGCCAGGAGGGCGTGAGTGGGATGAGGGCGAAGATTCATTCCAACCTGATGAAGCTTAATAGAACTATTACTCTCTACATGACTATCGAAACATCGACTGTATCTCAATAGGGCTATTTGGGTCAACAGGAAACACCCGCTGGGTCGGCGCGATACATGGGCCGCCCGTGCGGCGCGGCGAGAGCGGGGGCGCCGAAGCCGTACGTCGTTGTTGTGTGGGGAGTTGATCCGGCCGGCCCGAACGGGCCGAAGCGGCGGGGAGGCGGGCGCAGGAGTGCGGGCCGAGGCGGCGGGGCGGGGGCGCAGGAGTGCGGGCCGAGGTGGCGAGGCGGCGGAGTAGGATCGTGGGCCGAGGCGGCGAGGCGGGGGCGCAGGAGTGTGGGCTAAG
>DAHVTI010000239.1 GCA_027324255.1 Bryobacterales bacterium
GGTAGAGGGGTTCGCGGAACAGCTCCTTCATGACCAGCCCGGCGCCCTCCACCGGCAGGCTGAGCACGGCGACGTCGATCATCCCGTCGAGCACCTGCCCGACCAGTTCCGCCGTGGTGCCTTCGCGCACATGCAAGTCAACGTCCCGGCAGCGCTCGGTGAAGCCCCTCAGGAGGGGCGCCAGGAAGTAGGGCAGGATGGTGGGAATGGCGCCCACGCGCAAGGGGCCGCGCACCCCTTCCCGTGCCCGCTCGAAATGGTCCGGCAAGGCCGCGGCGTCCTCGAGCAGGGCCTGGGCCTTGCCGAGAATGGCTTCGCCCAGCGGCGTCAGCTCGATCCTCCGGTTCAGCCTTTCGAACAGCGCCGCGCCCAAGCCCAGTTCGAGTCTGGCGATCTGCTCGGAGAGCGAGGGCTGGGCGATGCCCAGATCCTCGGCCGCCTTCGTGAAGCTGCCGGTCCGCGCCACGGCGCAGAAGTACTCGAGCTGCCGCAAATCGAAGCCGCGCGCCCGCGCTTTCTGTGTCATAGGATACTCCGATCAGCATTATAGCCTTAATCGTATTGACCTATATCTAGCCGCCGCCCTACACTGGCCGCTATGAAGAAGACCCTGAGGACGCTACTCACCACACTCGCGGTTGCCGCCGCGCCTTTGGTGTTGACGGAAGCAGTCAGCGCCCAGCAGCCCAAGCCGAACCAGTTCTGGTGGCCTGACAAGCTGGACCTTTCGCCGCTCCGGCAGCACTCCGTCGAATCCAACCCACTGGGCAGAGAGTTCGATTACGCCAAGGCGTTTGCGAGCCTCGACTTGAAGGCCGTCAAGCAGGACATTCAGAAGGCCCTGACCACGTCGCAGGACTGGTGGCCGGCCGACTACGGAAACTACGGACCGTTTTTCATCCGGATGGCCTGGCACAGCGCGGGCACGTACCGTACCTTGGACGGGCGAGGCGGCGCCGGAGGGGGCCAGCAGCGATTCGATCCGCTGAACAGTTGGCCGGACAACGCGAACCTGGACAAGGCGCGGCGCCTGCTGTGGCCGGTGAAGCAGAAATACGGCCAGAAGATCTCCTGGGGCGACCTGATGGTGCTGGCCGGCAACGTCTCGCTGGAATCGATGGGCTTCAAGACCTTCGGCTTCGCCGGCGGGCGGGCGGACGACTGGGAGCCGGACCTGGTGTACTGGGGGCCGGAGAAGAAGTGGCTGGCCGATGAGCGGTACAGCGGGGACCGCAAGCTGGCCAAGCCGCTGGCGGCGGTGCAGATGGGCCTGATCTACGTGAACCCCGAAGGCCCGAACGGTAAACCGGACCCGCTGGCGGCCGCGGCGGATATACGCGAGACCTTTGGCCGGATGGCGATGAACGATGAGGAGACTGTGGCGCTGATCGCCGGCGGGCACACCTTCGGCAAGGCGCACGGGGCGCACGATGTAGGCAAGTGCGTGGGTCCGGAGCCGGCGGCGGCGGGGGTGGAGCAGCAGGGACTGGGCTGGGAGAACAAGTGCGGCAAGGGCAATGCCGGCGACACGGTGACGAGCGGACTGGAGGGCGCCTGGAGCGCGAATCCGGTGAAGTGGACCACGCAGTACCTGGACAACCTGTTCTCGTTCGAGTGGGTGCAGACGAAGAGCCCGGCCGGCGCGATCCAATGGGTTCCGGCCAACAACCAGGCGACAAACCTGGTTCCGGACGCGCACGACCCGGCGAAACGGCACGCGCCGATCATGTTCACGACGGACCTGGCGTTGAAGACCGACCCGAGCTACCGCAAGATTGCGATGCGCTTCCGGGAGCATCCGGAGGAGTACCAACTGGCCTTCGCGAAGGCGTGGTTCAAGCTGACGCACCGCGACATGGGCCCGCGTTCGCGCTACCTGGGCGCGGAGGTTCCGGGCGAGGAGCTGATCTGGCAGGATCCGCTGCCCAAGGCCACCGCCAAGCCGATCGACGGGAGGGACGTGGCGGAGCTGAAGTCGAAGATCCTGGCCTCGGGCCTGACCGTCCCGGAACTGGTCCGGACGGCGTGGGCCTCGGCGGCTACTTTCCGCGGCACCGACATGCGCGGCGGCGCCAACGGGGCTCGCATCCGGCTGGCACCGCAGAAAGACTGGGCAGTGAACAATCCGGGCGAACTGACAAAAGCGCTGCAGCGGCTGGAGGGGATCCAGCAGGAGTTCAACCGCGCGCAGTCCGGCGGGAAGCAGATCTCGCTGGCCGACCTGATCGTTCTGGGCGGCAACGCCGCGATCGAGCAGGCCGCGAAGAAGGCGGGGCACAACGTCCAGGTTCCATTCGCTCCGGGGCGCACGGACGCTACGCAGGCGCAGACCGACGTGGCGTCCTTCGCGGTGCTCGAACCGGCGGCGGACGGTTTCCGCAACTACTACCGCGCCGGGCAGAGCCTGTCGCCGGCGGAGATGCTGGTGGACCGGGCGAACCTGCTGAGGCTCACCGTTCCGGAAATGACCGTGCTAGTGGGCGGGATGCGCGCCCTGAACGCCAATGCCGGACAGGCCGCGCACGGGGTGTTCACGAGCCGGCCCGGGACCTTGAGCAACGACTTCTTCGTGAACCTGCTGGACATGTCCACCAAGTGGAGCAAGTCCTCAGCGTCCGAGGGCGTTTACGAAGGCCACGACCGGAAGACCGGGCAGCTCAGGTGGACGGCGACCCCGGTTGACCTGGTGTTCGGATCGAATTCGGACCTGCGCGCCGTGGCGGAGGTGTATGCCTCGGCCGACGGGCAGGAGAAGTTCGTGCAGGATTTCGCGAAGACGTGGGGCAAGGTGATGAACCTCGACCGCTTCGACCTGCGCTGAGTGTGGGACCGGACGCGTGACAATCCATGAAGCGCGTCCGTCAGTAAGGATGGGCCGGGGCAGCCTGAGAGCGCCCGGGTGCTTGGAGACCCAAGCACAAACGAACGGCGGCGTCAGATGCGCCGCCGTTTGTTTTTTCGTTGAGGCCTATTCCCGCAGAACACATGCGATGCTCTATGGTGGAAGAATATGAACGCACAGTCACACCGGTCCGATCCTAGAATCCTGGGTCGTCGAACCCTTCAGCGCGACCACCGCTATCTTGTGGAGCT
>DAHVTI010000354.1 GCA_027324255.1 Bryobacterales bacterium
TCGGTGTCCGGCGGG
Source organism: Bryobacterales bacterium (assembly GCA_027324255.1). GTDB lineage: Bacteria > Acidobacteriota > Terriglobia > Bryobacterales > Bryobacteraceae > Paludibaculum. The sequence goes on from DAHVTI010000354.1 coordinate 16, forward strand.
AGGACACGGAGGCGGACGCGGCGTACCTGCTGGACCGTATCCTGGGCCTGCGCATCTTCGCCGATGGGGAGGGCAAGATGAACCTGAGCCTGTTGGACACAGGTGGAAGCCTGCTGGTGGTGTCGCAGTTCACGCTGTATGGCGATACGCGGAAAGGGCGGCGGCCGAGCTTCGACCTGGCGGCGCCGGCGGAGCGGGCACGGGCGCTGTACGAGAGGTTCGTGGAACTGGCGCGGGCGCGGGGAGTGAAGACGGAGACGGGGATCTTCCAGGCGATGATGAGCGTGAGCCTGGTGAACGAGGGGCCGGTGACGCTGCTGGTGGAGTCTAAATCTCCCACGCAAAGCGGTCAATAATCTGCGCAATCGGGCCGTCGGCGGCGATGCGGCCGCTTTCGAAGAAGACGGCGCGGGGGCAGAGGGCGCGGGCGAAGGCGGTATCGTGGGTGACGACGAGCTTGGCTTGGGGGAGGGTGAGGAGGAGATCGAGCAAGGTGCGGCGGGCGGGCGGATCGAGATGGGTGGTAGGCTCGTCGAGGATGAGGACCTCGGGCTGCACGGCGAGGATGCCGGCCAGGGCGACGCGCTGCTTTTCGCCGCCGCTGAGGTGGTAGGGCGGGCGGTCCCAACCGTCGCCGATGCCAACCTGGCAGAGGACCCGGCGGGCGCGCTCCTCGGCCTCGGGGCGGGGCAGGCCGGCCTGGAGAGGTCCGAAGGCGACGTCTTCGAGAAGGGTTGGGCGGAAGAGCTGGTCTTCGGGGTCCTGGAAGAGGAAGCCGACTTTGCGGCGGATGGTGGTGAGGTGGGGGGCGGTGACGGGGAGGTCGCAGACGCGGAGATCGCCGTCGCCGCGGAGGATGCCGTTCAAGTGCAGCAGGAAGGTGGTTTTACCGGAGCGGTTGGGGCCGAGGAGGGCGACGCTTTCGCCCTTGTGGAGGTGGAGATCGACGCCGCGCAGGGCTTCGGTGCCATCCTCGTAGCGAAAGCGGAGGCCGCGGGCGTTGACGACGCAGCTCACGCGCCGCCTCCGGCGCCGCGGGCGGCCATGGCGCGGTGGATGCGGCCGGCGCGGGCGTAAGAAGAAGAGAATAGGACGGCGAGGGAGGCGGCGGAGATTTCGAAGGAGCGGTCGGCGCCGCGGGCGAGGGTGGCGGTGCGCATGCGCCAGGCCTGTTCGGCGACGACGCCGAGGTAGCGCCAGGTGAACTGGATGACTTCAACGAGCAGGCGGGGGGCGCCGAAGCGGCGGGCGGCGAGGAGGACGTCTTCGAGCGGCGTGGTGGCCATGAGGAGGGCGGCCCAGAGGGCGGAGAGGTAGCTGCGCCAGAGGAGGGTGAGGGCGTGCGCGGGGTCGCCGGCCCACCAGGTGAGTAGGGCGAAGGTGAGAGTGAAGGGCAGGACGAGGGCGGCTCGCCAGAGGAGGCCGGGGAGGGGGAGACGGGCGAGGAGGATCAGGACGGGAGCCAGGGCGAAGAGGCGCCAGGCGCCTGGCCAGGCGGCGGTGAGGGCGAGCAGGGCGAGCGTCGAGAGGAGTTTCAGCGGGGGCGGCAGGCGGTGGAGCGGGCTGCGTAGGCGGCTCCACTCATCGAAGACGAAGTGGCTGCGGCCTATGCGTTGCGCCATCGGGAGATCCAGCGCCCGGCGAGCAGGCAGACGAGGAGGGTGAGGAGAAGGCCGGCGAGGCCGGCGGCGGCGTTGCGCAGCCAGGGGTTGGCGATGACGAGGGCTTCGTAGTCCGGGAAGGGAGAGACGAAGAGGGTTTGTTCGCGGCCTTGGAGGCCGACGAGTCCGGCGACGCGTTCGAGACCGTCGGGCAGGGCGGAGGCCAGGAAGAAGCCGGCGGAGGCGAGGAGGAAGGCGGCGAGGCCGACCAGGATGAGGAGGCGGCGGCCGGGCTGGGGGGCTTCCCGGCGCCAACCGGGCTGGACGCGCTCGAGCGCGGCGACGACGGCCACGGTGATGGCGCCTTCGAGTGCGGCGGTGACGGAGAAGACGGCGACGGCGACGGCGAGCACGTGGCCGGGCATGTGGACGCCGGAGAGGGCAAGCTGGCCCAGGCAGAAGCAGGCGGAGACGAAGACGCTGAGGAAGCCGGCCAGGAAGATGCCGAGGCGGCGGGCGCGGGTGCCGGCCAGCAGGCGGTAAGGGAGCCAGGCGGCAAGGACGCCGGCCAGCGCCATGTTGAAGACGTTGGCGCCGAGCGCGAGCAGGCCGCCGTCCTGAAAGACGAGGGCCTGGATGGCCAGGATGGCGGTCAGGACGATGGCGGCGGGGGCGGGGCCGAGGGTGATGGCGAGCAGGGCGCCGCCGAGGAGGTGGCCGCTGGCGCCGATGCCGACGGGGAAGTTGATCATCTGGGCGGCGAAGACAAAGGCGCCCATGACGCCCATGAGCGGGACGCGGGACTCATCGAGGCCAGACTGCGCCTTGCGGGCCAGCACGCCCACGGCAGGCGCGGAGACCGCGGCCAGGCCAGCCCAGACGGGAGTAGAGAGAAAACCGTCGGGGATATGCATGGACCGATTCCACCGTAGCAAAATGCGCGGGTTGTTGCTACGGCGGTTCACGCTACGATATGGAGAAATGCCGCAGCGCCACAGCGCCATCCTGCTGATCAACTGTCCGGACGCCAAGGGACTGGTGGCGTCGGTCTCCGGGTTCCTGTACCAGCACGGGGCGAACATCCTTTCGACGGACGAGCACCGGGACGATGCCTCGGACCAGTTTTTCATGCGCATCGAGTGGGACCTGACGGATTTCGGGCTGGACGGGGAGACGTTCCGGCGGGCGTTCGAATCGGCGGTGGCGCGGCGGTTCGAGATGAATTGGAA
>DAHVTI010000240.1 GCA_027324255.1 Bryobacterales bacterium
GGTTCAGTTCAGGCGGCCTGGGTCAGTTTTGGGAAGCAGAGGCGGGCAAATTCTCGCGAGCGCCGAAGGTTGATTCCAGGAAAACCCTGCAGCTCCCCCAACCCCCCACCAATACCCCGCTTGCCTGCTCCCCCTGCGCCACTCCACCCTTCGGCTTTCACCTGAAACACGATGGATCTCACCCTAATCTATTGAAAAACAGCAAATACGTCTTTTTAGAATCCGCCCGCCGCCCGGCCGCGTCTGACCTCCATGCTCAGTCCGCTCAGGCGTGCGTCTTCTTGAGGCTACTTACGCCACGGCCACTAAATGTAGCGGCCTCCCGATTCCACCCCCACAATGTGGCACCAAGGTGCTTGCATCACGGTTCCGTCCCGTGTATTCTGAAGTCAACCCTCCCCCCGAGTGGCCGTTCCCTTTTGGGCGCGCGCCGAGACCCTTGGCTCTCCAGCGAAAGGAATACGCCATTGCTGATCCTCAAACGAGTTGAGATACAAGGCTTTAAATCCTTCTGCGACCGCACCGAAATGCGCTTCCAGGGGAAGGGCATCGCCGCCATCGTTGGCCCCAACGGCTGCAGCAAGTCCAACCTCAGCGACGCCATCAGTTGGGTCCTCGGCGAACAGTCTGCTAAGTCCTTGCGCGGCAGCCGGATGGAAGATGTCATCTTCGCCGGCACGCGAGATCGCAAGCCCATCGGTATGGCCCAGGTGACCATGGTCTTGGTCGACCCCACCGGCTCTACCGTCATCCCCGGCGCCCGCCCCGAGGCCCCCAAGCCCGCCCGCGGCGCGAAAGCCGCCGCCGATCCCGCCCCGCTGCCCGCCGCCGAGACTCCGGCCGAAGCCGCCGCCCCGGCCGCCGTCCCTGCCGGCGACGCCAACGCCGCCAACGGATCGAATGGGACCAACGGGGCCAGCGGCGCCCCCAACGGATTCTCCCTCCACAGCCCCGGCAAGGAACAGGAAATCACCATCACCCGCCGCCTCTTCCGCTCCGGCGACTCCGAGTACCTCATCAACGGCCGCCCGGCCCGCCTCCGCGACATCCAGGAACTCTTCATGGGCACCGGCTTGGGCCCCGAGTCCTACGCCATCATCGAGCAGGGCCGCATCGGCCAGATCCTCTCCTCCAAGCCCCTCGACCGCCGCGCCGTCATCGAGGAGGCCTGCGGCATCAGCAAATTCAAAAACAAGCGGCGATTAGCTGAAGCAAAACTCGAAGGCGCCAAACAGAACCTCACCCGCGTCTTCGACATCCTCGAAGAGGTCTCCCGCCAGGTCAACTCCCTCAAGCGCCAGGCCGGCAAGGCCAAGCGCTACGAGGAACTCAAATCCGATCTCGACACCCAGCTCCGCGTCGCCCTCACCGGCCGCTATCTCCTCCTCGAACGCGAAGCCGTCCGCGTCGGCCGGGACCTCGCCGAGGCCTCCCGCCTCTACCAGCAGCTCCACACCTCCGTCAGCCAGGAAGAGCTGTCCCTCGCCGCCGCCCGCGAGTCCTTCTACCAGCTCGAAGCCGATCTCACCGAGACCCGCAAGCGCCTCTCCGAGGTCCGCGTCGAAGCCGAGCGCACCCGCGGCCAGATCGAGGCCCAAGCCCGCCAGATCGGCGCCATCGACCAGCGCCTCCAGCAGGGCGAAACCGAAACCGAGGACCTCGCCCGCCGCCTCGAAACCCTCGAGCAGGAGCGCACCCATCTCGCCGCCCAGCTCGAAGAGCTCCAGCAGCTCTCCGCCGACGCCCGCCAGCGCCTCGCCGCCAAGAACGAGGAGAAGGACGTCCTCCAGAACCAGCTCCGCGAGCGCGAGCGCAACCTCGAACAGGCCCGCCAGCAGGTCGTCCGCCTCCTCGGCGAAGCCTCTTCCCTCAAGAACCAGCTCGCCCAGATCGACTCCCTCCTCGCCGCCATCGAACGCGATACCGCCCGCGTCCGCCGCGACGAAGAGACCGCCCAGGCCGACATCGAGCGCCTCGAAGCCGCCAAGGCCGACCTCGCCCAGCGCCTCGCCGCCCGTCAGGGCGAACTCGAAGCCGTCCAGGAGCGCCGCGCCCAGGTCGACGAAGACCTCCACTCGCGCCGCGCCTCCGCCCAGGACACCCGCCGCCAGCTCGACGCCCTCAAAACCGAAACCTCCCGCCTCCGCGCCCGCCGGGATTCGCTCGAGGAAATCCTTTCTCACCGCGCCTATACCACCGAATCGGTGAAGCGTCTCTTTACCGCCGTCGAGCGCGGCCATGCCGACTCCTTCAAGCCCGCCGGCGTCCTCGCCGACTTCGTCGACCTCACCCACCCCGAGTTTGAAAAGGCCACCGAAGAGTTCCTCCACGAGGAGCTGGAATACGTCGTCGTCAAAAGCTGGGACGAGGCCCGCCGCGGCATCGACGTCCTCCGCGGCGACCTCGACGGGCGCGCCACCTTCCTCGTCGAGCCCCATCTCAACAGCGACAGCAACCCTGTCGTTTCCTCCCCCGTCCCCGAGCCGGCCATCGGTCCCGAAACCGGGATCGTTGGCCGGCTGAGCGACGCCGTCCGCTTCTCCAACGGCCTCACCAACGCCCCCGCCGCCCTCCTGCCCCGCCTCGCCCGCTGCTTCCTCGCTGAGTCCCGCGACGCCGCCCAGCGCCTCTCCACCGTCTACCCCGACCTCTTCTTCCTCCTCTCCGACGGCGTCTGCTACTACGGCCACGCCGTCTCCGGCGGCAAAAAAACCGGCACCGGCCCCCTCGCCCTCAAGCGCGAGCTGCGCGAAATCTCCGGCCTCTTCCAGGACCGCCAGCACGCCCTCAACCAGGCCCAGTCCTCCCTCGATCAGCTCGAGGCCGAAATCCAGTCCCTCTCCGAAGCCCTCGAACAGCTCCGCGCCGAACAGCAGCGCCAGGAGAAGGACACCCTCCTCATCGATCAGGAGATGCGCAAGGTCTCCGAGGAGTTCAACCGCGCCGGCCAGCGCCTCAGCGTCGCCCGCGCCGACCTCGACCGCTTCACCCGCGACGCCGCCCGCCATACCGAAGAGCGCGAGCGCAAGGCCCTGCTCGTCGAGGAGAAGGACCAGCAGCGCGCCGAAGTCGAACGCTCCCTCGAAGAGCAGCGCGCCGGCCTCGAAGATCTCCGCCAGAACCTCTCCGTCCTCGCCGAGGAACACTCCGTCCTGCGCGTCGAGCTCGCCGGCTTCGAGGAGCGCCGCCGCGGTGTCGAAAGTGCCGCCCAGCGCCTTGAAAACCAGATCCGCGACGTCACCACCCGCCGCCTCGCGCTCGCTTCCGAACTCGAGCGCCTCGCCCTCTCCCGCAACCGCCTGCTCGAGCACAATCTCGAACTCGAGGAGCGCGGCGCCTCCCTCGCCGGCCAGCAGGAGACCCTCGAACAAGGCGTTGCCCGCCTCGCCGAGGCGGAAGCTGCACAGCGCGCCGCTCTCGCCGCCTCCGAAGAGAACATTAAGGCCACCCGCGCCGCCGCCGCCGAGGCCCAGGAAAAACGCTCCCAGATCGAACTCGAACTCGTCCGCCGCCAGTCCGAGCTCAAGTTCCTCGACGAAACCTGCCGCAAGGACCTCAACATCCCCGTGGCCGAACTCGCCGCCGCCCGCACCGCCACCGCGAACGAAGAGAGCGGGTCGCCCGACACCCTCGCCGTCTCGGCCTTCCTCCAGGCCCACCACCCCGCCGCACTCGATCTCGATGACGAGGCCCTCTCCGCCCTCATCGCCCGGTTCCTCGCGGCCCGGCCCCTGCTCGCCCACCTCGAAGCCCAGGGCCTCTTCGCCGCGGAAGAGTTCGACGCCCTCGCCTGCGCCGAAGCCGTCGCCGCCTTCCTCCGCGCCGGCGAGCCGGTTCCGGAAGATGTGGACGACCTCTCCCTGGCCGTAGCCGAAGCCCTGGCCGCCTCCCCCGAATCCCGCGAGCAGGCCGTCTGCCAAGCCCTCAACCTGCCGCCCGCCGCCGAGCGCGTCGCCGCCGTCCTCCAGGCCCTCCGCTCAGTGGGGCAGGCCTCCAGGCCTGCGGCCGGCCTCCAGGCCGGCCCCGAGGCCCCCCCACCCCCCCTCGACGAATTCGCCGTCGCCGAAGCCGAAGAAAAGGTTTCCGAACTCCGCCGCCGCATCGAGGCCCTCGGCCCCGTCAACCCCGAAGCCCTCGCCGAATACCAGGAAGCCCAGCAGCGCTACGACTTCCTCAATACCCAGCGCCAGGACCTGCTCGACTCCATCCGCGACACCGAGAAGGCCATCCACGAAATCGACACCGAGAGCCGCAAGCGCTTCACCGAAGCCTTCGCCGTCATCAACGAGAACTTCAAACAAATGTTCCGTACTTTGTTTGGAGGCGGCATCGGCGAGATGCGCCTCACCGGCGAGGGCGACGCTCTCGAACAGGGCATCGAGATCGTCGCCTCGCCCCCCGGCAAGCGCCTCCAGAACGTCCTCCTGCTCTCCGGCGGCGAGAAGGCCCTCACCGCCATCTCGCTCCTGATGGCCATCTTCCAGTACCAGCCCAGCCCCTTCTGCATCCTCGACGAGGTGGACGCCCCCCTCGACGAAGCCAACGTCGGCCGCCTGTCCAACCTCCTGCGCGACATGGCCTCCCAGACCCAGTTCATCGTCATCACCCACGCCAAGAAGACCATGGAGGCCGCCGAGATGCTCTACGGCGTCACCATGCAGGAGCAGGGCGTCTCCAAGCTCGTCAGCGTGCGCCTCCAGTCCGCCCCGCCCCCGCCCCAGCCCTCCTTCCAGACCGCCGCGAGGGCCTGACCATGACCCAATCCGGCGGACCCGGCTCCCCCGGGTCCCGCCTCGTTGGCATCGCCGGCCCCTCCTGCTCCGGCAAGTCCGAACTCGCCCGCTGGCTGTCCCAAGCCACCGGCGCCCCCGTCCTCAACCTCGACCACTACTACATCGACCTCGCCCACCTCCCCCTCGAGGTCCGTGCCAGGACCAACTTCGACGAGCCCGGCTCCGTCGACCGTGACGCCATCCTCGCCGACGCCGCCGCCCTCCGCCTTGGCCGCGCCATCCATGCCCCCCAGTACAACTTCGCCACCCATAGCCGAACCCCCGGCGACGAGATCATCACCCCCGGCCCCCTCGTCATCCTCGAAGGACTCTTCGCCCTCTACTGGCCCGAGCTCCGCGAACTCCTTGCGCTGAAGCTCTTCGTCGAAGCCCCCGGCGAGGTCTGCCTCGCCCGCCGCCTCGCCCGCGACGTCGTCGAGCGCGGCCGCACCCCCGAAAGCGTCCGCTGGCAGTTCGAGACCACCGTCCAGCCCGGCGCCCGCCAGTTCATCCTCCCGTCCCAGGCCCACGCCGACCTCGTCCTGTCCGGCACCGAGCCGCTGAAAGGTTCCTGCCGCAAAGCGCTCGAAGCCCTCCACTCTCTCGGCTGATTCAGGTCCATTGCTCCTCTCCTCCCCGCCCAGCCCGCTGCCCGCCAATTCATCCTGCTGCCCGGCGCCAAGTCGCTATCATCACCGCCCGCCAGCTCATCCTGCCATCCGGCGCCGAGCCGCTCTGATCGCCGCCCGACCCCCCGCCCGCCAATTCATCCTGCCGTCCGGCGCCAAGCCGCTCTCATCACCGCCCGCCAATGCATCCTGCCG
>DAHVTI010000387.1 GCA_027324255.1 Bryobacterales bacterium
CGGGCAGGACGGCGAGGGGCACGTCCGTGCCGGCCACGCCGGCCGCGGCCTCGTTCACGGTGCCGTCGCCGCCGGCCACGAACACCAGCCGGGCGCCCCCTTCGATGGCCTGGCGGGCGATGGCGCCGGCGGTGTTGGGGCCGGGGGTGGGGAGGATCTCGAGCGGGCCGGTGGACTCTCGCAGGCGGGCCGCCAACCGCTCAATGAGGCCGGGGTTCGAGCGGATCTTGCCAGCAATGGGATTGTAAAGCAGGACGGCTGCGCGGGGCTTCGGCACGTGGGTACTCTTATTAGAGTGACAGTTGAGCAACAGTTGGAGCAACTGCGGGCCGAGCTGCGCCGGCACGAGCACCTGTATTACGTCCTGGACCGGCCGGAGATCAGCGACGCCGCCTACGACGGCCTGATGCGGCGGCTGCAGGAACTGGAGCGCGAGCACCCCGAGATCCCGGTGCCGGCCGATTCGCCGACTTTGCGGGTGGGCGGCGCGCCGCGCGAGGGGTTCGTGAAGGTGCGGCACAGCGCGCCGATGCTGAGCCTGGACAACGCGCTGGACGAGGGCGAGCTGGCGGACTTCGACCGGCGGGTGCGGGAGCTGCTGGCGGGCGAGGAGTACCTGTACGCGGCCGAGCTGAAGCTGGACGGGCTCTCCATGGCGGCGCACTACGAATACGGCGTGCTGAAGCAGGCGCTGACGCGCGGAGACGGGACGGTGGGCGAAGAGGTGACCGAGAACGCCCGCACGCTACGCACGCTGCCGCTGCGCGTGACGAAGCCGCGCTGGCCGCGCTTCGAGGTGCGCGGCGAAGTGATCATGTCCAAGCCGGCGTTCGATAAGCTGAACACCGAGCGGGCGCGGCAGGAGCTGTCGCCGTATGCCAACCCGCGCAATTCGGCGGCGGGGTCGCTGCGTGTGCTGGATCCGTCGATCACGGCGTCGCGGCAACTGGAGTACCACGCCTACTTCCTGCTGGTGGACGGCCGGCCGGCGCTGGAGAGCCACTGGGCGTCGCTCGAGGAGCTGAAGCGGATGGGCTTCAAGGTGAACCCGGCCGCGCGGCGGCTGGCCGGGATCGAGGAACTGGCGGCCTACTGCCGGGAGTGGGGCGAGAAGCGCGACGATCTACCGTACGAGATCGACGGCGTGGTGGCGAAGGTCGATTCGGTGGCGCAGCAGGAGCGGCTGGGCTGGACAGCCAAGGCCCCGCGCTGGGCCATCGCGTTCAAGTTCACGGCGCGGCAGGCGGAGACGGTGCTCGAAAACATCGACGTTCAGGTGGGGCGCACAGGCGTGCTGACGCCGGTGGCGCGGCTGAGCCCGGTGGTGGTGAGCGGCGTGACGGTGACCAACGCGACGCTGCACAACGAGGACTACATCCGCGAGCTGGACTTGTATGCCGGCGACACAGTGGTTGTGGAACGTAGTGGGGATGTGATCCCCCGCGTGGTGCGCGTGGCTCGTCCCGGCCCCAGAGCAGAGAGATTTTCTATGCCGGAAACGTGCCCGGTGTGCGGCGCGCCGGTGCTGCGGGCCGAGGGCGAGGCGGCCAGCCGCTGCGTGAATTCGAGCTGCCCGGCGCGGCTGAAGGAGAGCATCCTGCACTATTCGGCGCGCAGCGTGATGGACATCGACGGCGTGGGCGACAAGCTGGTGGACCAACTGGTGGACCTGGGCCTGGTGAAGAGCATCGCCGACCTGTACGAGTTAAAGGCAGAGCAACTGGCCGCGCTGGAGCGCATGGGCGAGAAGTCGGCCGCCACGATCGTAGCCAACATCGCCGTCACGCGCGAGCGGCCGCTGGCGCGGGTGATTGCGGGCCTGGGCATCCCGTTCGTGGGCGAGCGCACGGCGCAGTTCCTGGCCGAGGGGCTGGCCTCGATGGACGCGCTGATACAGGCCGAGGAAGCGCAGCTCCAACTGGTGGAGGAAGTGGGCCCGAAGATCGCGCAGAGCATCCGGCGCTTCTTTGCCGAAAGCCACAACCGCGAGCTGGTGGAGCGGCTGCGGCAGGCGGGGCTGCAGTTCGTCTCCGGCGGGCCGGCGCGGGCCAAGGCCGGGCCGCTGCTGGGCATGACCTTCGTCCTGACGGGCACGCTGCCCACGCTGGCCCGCGACGAGGCCAAGGCGAAGATCGAAGCGGCAGGCGGGAAGGTGACCGGCTCGGTGAGCAAGAAGACCAGCGTGGTGGTGGCCGGCGAAGAGGCGGGCTCGAAGCTGGACAAGGCGCGGGAGCTGGGGATCCCCGTGTGGGACGAATCGGAACTGTTGAAGAGAATTACTGAATGAGTCAATTTCTGGAACTGCTGAAGGCCTTGGGGCCGCTAGGCGCGTTTGTGGTCGCGCTGATCGACGGGGCGGGCCTTCCGAATCCAGGCGGGCCTGACCTGCTGCTGTTGTTTCTGGCGTGGAAGCAGCCGCAGACGGCCTATGTCAGCGCGGCGATGTCGCTGGCCGGCGCCCTGATCGGCAGCCAGATCCTGTTCTGGCTGGCGCACAAAGGCGGCCGGAAATACCTGGACGCGAGGGCCAGCGGGCCGCGCGCCATGCGCTTCCGGAAGTGGTTTCAGCGCTACGGCCTGGTGACGGTGTTCATCCCGGCGGTGATTCCAATCCCCCTGCCGCTCAAAGTCTTCGTCTTGAGCGCCGGCGCGTTGGGCTCGAACCCCGTCGCATTCTTCGGTGTCATGGCCGCCGCCAAGACGCCGCGCTTCTTCGGGCTGGCCTACCTGGGGCGGTCGTTCGGCGAGCACTCCACGGACTGGCTGAAAGAGCACAAGTGGCATTTCGCCCTGGGAGCCGTGGCGCTGCTGGCGTTCCTCTTCCTGCTGGTGCAAGCGGCGGACCGCATCCGCAATAGAAAAGATAGACTGGTGTCCGGACATGAATAACGTGAACCGCCGGTCGTTCCTGGGCGCCCTGGCGCTCGCTCCGCAGGCGCTGCGCGCCAACCCGCTGGACATGCGGGTGGAAGGCGTCGAGACGGAGGAAGAGAGCTACGTCTACCGCACGCCGATCAAGTTCGGCGGCACGGTGCTGGACCGCGTGACGCTGCTCAACGTGAAGGTGCGGGCCCGCAACCGCGGCGGCCAGCAGGTGACCGGCTTCGGCTCCATGCCGCTGGGCAACGTGTGGGGCTATCCGTCAAAGACGATGAAGTACGAGCAGACGCTGGGCGCCATGCAGGCGCTGGCCAGGAAAGTCCGCGCCATCACGGCGGACTACCGCGACTACGGCCACCCCGTCGAGCTGAACTACCACCTGGAGGAGCAGTGGCTGAAGGCCGCCGCGGAGGTGAACGCCGAGCTGAAGCTGGCCGAGCCGATGCCGAAGCTCGCCGCGCTGGTGACGGCCAGCCCGTTCGACGCCGCCATGCACGACGCCTACGGCAAGCTGTGCGGCGCGAGCGTCTACCACTGCTACACGCGCGAGCACCTGCGCGAAAACCTCGACCGCTATCTCGGCGACGAGTTCAAGGGCGACCACCTGGAGCGCTACGTGCTGAAGGACCCCAAGCCGCGCATGCCGCTCTACCACCTGGTGGGCGCCGTCGATCCCATCTTCGAATCCGACATCCAGAAGCGCGTGGGCGACGGGCTGCCCGAAACGCTGCCCGAGTGGATCGAGTACAACGGCCTGACGCACCTGAAAATCAAGCTGAACGGCGACAACCTGAACTGGGACCGCGACCGCGTGCTGGCCGTGGACCGCGCCGCCTCCCAGACCATGCCGAAACGCGGCACGCAGCAGTGGTTCTACTCGCTCGACTTCAACGAGAAGTGCCCGAACGTCAAGTACCTGCTGGACATGCTGAAGCAGGTGAAGGAGAAGTCCGCGGCCGGCTTCGAGCGCATCCAGTACATCGAGCAGCCGACGGCGCGCGACCTGAAGGCGCACCGCGAAAATGTCATGCACCAGGCGTCGAAGCTGCGTCCGGTGGTGATCGACGAATCGCTGACGGATCTCGAAAGCCTGCGGCTGGCGCGCGAAATGGGCTACACCGGCGCGGCGCTGAAGGCCTGCAAGGGGCAGGCGCAGGCGCTGCTGATGGCCGCCGCGGCGCAGAAGTGGAGGATGTTCCTGTGCGTGCAGGACCTGACGTGCCCGGGGGCGTCGCTAATCCACTCCGCCAGCCTGGCCGCGCACGTGCCCGGCGTGGCCGCCATCGAAGCCAACGCGCGGCAGTACTGCCCGGTGGCGAACAAGCCGTGGGAGAAGAAGTTCCCGGGCATCTTCGTCGTCAAGGACGGCACCATGCAGACGGGCGTGCTGACCGGGCCGGGGCTGGGCGCCGTTTAGCTACCTGCCGGCCGAAAGGCGGAAGACGGCCACGCTGTGCGGGGCGAGTTCGGCGCGCAGCTTATCCTCAACCGTGCCCAGGTCGCGGTAGCGCCAGGGGTCGCGGGCCTTGCGCTTGCCGCCGATGCCGAGATCCCCGAACGAAGCCTCCACGGCGGCTTTCGATTCGCCCAGGTTGAACAGGCCCACGGCCAGGCCGCCGTCTTCCAGTGGCTTGGCGAGCACCATGTCGTTTTCGGTCTTGCGCACCAGGCGCGCCTGCCGGCCGAGGGCGTCCTGGTTGATGCCGATCAGCTCGCGGTTGCACAGCACGTTGAGCGTGAACTCGTCGAGCTTCTCCATGTCGCCGGAGAAGAACAGCGGCGAGGCCATCAGCGACCACAGCGACATGTAGCTGTACTGCTCGTCCGCGGTCAGCTTCGCTTTCCGCGGCTGCTGCATGCCGCGCGCGTTGCCGTACCAGCCGATGAGGATGTAGTCGGGATCGTTCCATGCGCCGGGCGCGGCGTACTCCCACAGCGCGGCGTTCTTGAAGGCGATGGAGTAGAAGCCGGGCAGGCGCGTGTCTTTCGCCAGGCCCAGGTCACCGGTGGTGCGCCAGGATTGGCCGCCAACGGCGGCGCCCCACTTCCAGACGTCGTTCATGCCGTACTGGCAGAGGTTCAGGACGATGTCGCGCGGCTGGCGCTTCAGGATGCCGCCCATCAGGCGGTAGGGCTTCTGGCGGGCCTCGTCGGTGGGCGTGTTGTCGATTTTGCGGTAGCCGCACCAGTCGTACTTGAGCAGGTCGAAGCCCCACTCGGCGTAAGTGCGCGCGTCGAGCTCCTCGTGCTGCCAGGCGCCTTCGAAGCCGGCGCAGGTGAGCGGTCCGGGCGAGGTGTAGATGCCGGCCTTGAGTCCCTTGGCGTGGATGTAACTGGTAAGGGCCTGCATGTCGGGGAAGCGGCGGTTGGTCAACTGGCGGCCGGCGGAATCGCGCGCCGGGCCGTTCAGCTCGGGGTCGGTGGAGCCGGGCTTGACCATCCAGCAGTCGTCGATGGAGACGTACTGGTAGCCGTGGTCGGCCATGCCGGAGGCGGCCATGGCGTCGGCGGCGTTACGGAGGGTGCGGTCGGTGACGCGGTCGTAGTGCGTGTACCAGTGGTTCCAGCCCATGGGCGGGGTGAGGGCGAGTTTGTCGCCGACAACCAGACGGAACAGGCGGGAGTCGCGGCCGTGCCTGTTTTGCGCCTTGAAGGTGATACGCAGGGTGGCGGGGGCGGAGGGCGTGGTGCCGCTGATGATGCCCGTTTCGGCGTCGAGCTTCAGGGAGGCGGGCAGGTTCGAGGCCGAGAACCGCAGGGGCCGCTCGCCGGTGCAGGGGATGCGGTAGAGGAAGGGATGGCCGGGGCGCGCGCCGTAGATGGTGGGGCCGTTCAACTGAGGCCGCGGCCCGGGCTTGGGCGTCCACAACTCGTCCTGGGCGAAGGCGCTGGCGGCCAGGAGGAGGAACAGGCCTGCTTGCCGGAATCCCATGGCCGCCAGTATATCGCCCGGCGGGCGCTACAGGAGGCGGAAATTGACTTCGATATTGGCTTTCACGGGGACGGGCTTGCCGTCCACCGTACCGGGCTTGAACTTCCAGCGCAGGATGGCGGTGGCAGCCTGTTCGTCGAGCCCCAAGCCGAGGCTGCGCAGCAGTTCGACCACCCGCACGTTGCCGTCGGTGCCGATCTCCACCTTCAACAAAACGCCGCCCTGCAACTTCGCCAGCCGGCCCGGGTCGGAGTAAGCGGGTTCCATTTTGAACAGGACCACGGGCGCGCTCATCGCCTTGCTGATGGGCTGCGCCGGCACGGCGGACGCGGCGGCCTCGCCGCGCGAGGCCATTTCGCGCACCAAGCGGGCGCGGATGGGGCGGGCGCGTTCACGCAGTTGTTCCGATTCGGCGGTGCGGCCCTGGGTGGATTGAAAGGCGGCGTAGAGTTCGAGGGCGGTGGCGAGGTCGGCGGGCAGGGCCAGGACGGGGGCTTCCAGGATGGTAATGGCGCGCTGGTAGAGAGGTTCGGCGGCGGCGGGCCGGTTCTGCTGCTCGAGCAGGAGGGCGTGGAGAGCCAGAAGGCGTCCGGTGTCGGGATGGGCGGGACCGGCGGTGCGCGTGGCCGCCTCGACAGCCTGGGCGAAGAGGGTCTCCGCGCGGGCGGTGTCCTTGTCTTTCAGGGCGGCGTCGAAGGCCTGGGCCTCCAACTGGCGATAGCCGGCGGCCTGCTCTTCGGGTGCAGCAAATGCGGCCAGCGGAAGGGCGGCGACGAGGCCGAGGACTGCGAATCTCGGAAGGCACATGGAATTCTCCTTGTTGTATCATCCGGCGGGCGGAGGAGCCAGGAGGGTTTTCCGCGCGCCGTCGATGGTGGAGACGCCGGATTCGGGCCAGGGTTGCTGGCGGGATGGAAACTACTGGATTCGCGCAAGTTACCTGACAGTTACGTTACCGGAACGGGCACTTGGGCAGGGGCGGGGTGCAGTAAGATGGGCGCATGGCAGCGGCGGCCGGCTCAACCGAAGCGGCGCGGGAAGCGGTGGAGCGCGTGCTGCGCAGCGAAGCGCTGCGCGGCTCCGAAGGTCTGCGCCAGATGCTGGCCTACCTGGCGGAAAAGTCGCTGTCGGCGCCGGCCGTGGAGTTGAAGGAATACACGGTGGGCGTGGAGGCCTGCGGCAAGCCGGAGAGCTATGACCCGCAGCGCGACGCCTCCGTGCGCGTGCAGGCCGGCAGGCTGCGCAAGCGTCTGCAGGAGTACTACGCGGCGGAGGGCGCCGCGGACAAGGTGGTGCTGGAGGTCCCCAAGGGCCGCTTCGAAGTGCAGTTCCACACGCGGGACTCCGAGCAGGGGCGGCAGGTGCTGAGTCTGCCGGAGGGGACGGCGCATGTGCTGACGCCGGCGCGCGCGTGGGCCGCCGCCTGCGCGTTGCTGGCCGCAGGCTCCCTGCTGTGGGCATTGTCCCTGCGGCGGCAGATGGGCGAGTGGGACGCGCGCTACGGCATCGCGGAGCGCGAACGGGCGGCGGCCGGAGCGCCCGAGTTCTGGCGCCCGTTCCTGGACCGTAACATCCCCACCCTGGCCGTGATCGGCAGCCCGGCGTTCTATGCCGGCCGTGACCAGCAACTCTGGGTCCGCGTGCCGGAACCCGGCGACGAGCAGCCGGACGGCGGCCGCGCCGCGCTGGACGCGCTGCGCGCCAAGTTGGGGCTGCTGGAAGGTCCGCGCTACGACTTCGCCGCCATGGGCGACGCGCTGGCCGTGCAGAAGCTCACCGCCTACCTCGCCGCCGCGGGCGTCCGCCTGAAGACCGTGGCCGCGCACCAGGCCACCTGGGAGGCCGCCGCCGAGGGCAACCTGATCCTGCTGGGCGACTGGCAAACCAACCCATTGCTCCGCCGCCTGCCCGTGAACCGGGATTTCGACCTGCGGGAGGACGGCCTGGCCCACAACCGCAACCCGAAGCCGGGCGAGCCGCTGGCCTACACGCCGCCCTCCGGCCAAGGGCAGAGCGCCTTCGCCGTGGCGGCGACCTACGCAGGCTTGAAGCCGGGCCGGGAAATTCTCGCCATCCAGGCGCAGAACCCGGGAGCGGCGGCGGGCGTGCTGGAAAGCCTGATGGACCCGCAGAGCGCGCAAAGCCTCTTCCGGCGCGCCGGCGCGCCGGCCCAGGGGCGTCACTTCCAGATGCTGTTGCGGGTGTGGCTGGACCGGGGCTCGGCGGTGAAGACGGAATTCGTCACCTGCCACGTCGAGCGCTGAGCGCGGTTACCTGCCGCTGAACCCGAGGCCGATGGTGATGCCGTAGACGAAGACCTTCTCACCCTTCAGGATGTCGACGGCGAAGTCCGGGCCGATGGTCATGTGCTTGCCGACCTCGATGTCGTAGCCGCCGCCGATGCGCAGCAGTTTCCGGGTGGCCTCGTGGTGCAGGACCTCGCTCCCCGCCTCGCCGGCGACCTCGTGCCTGTTGAGTTCGTGCTCGAATCCGGGGCCGGCCTGCAGCTTGAGCCCATGCCAGGGGTGGACGACCGCGGTGAGGGCGAACAGGTCCTCCCGGAATCCTCCGCCGACATACTCACCGGTGGCCATGACGCCGAACTGGCGGACGAAGCGGAATTCGTAGTCCCCGCCCGCGGTGAAGCCGTTCTTTTCAGTGTTGTGGCTGCCCGCCAGGAGGCCACCGAAGTGATGGCGGTGGAACTCGGAGGAAGAGCCTTCCTCGGCAAAAGCAGCAGTGCCGGTCAGCGCCAGGGCGGCCGCGAGAGCAAGGGAGAGAGAATAATACCTCATCTGTACTATAAGATATCAAACTCCTGGTAATCCGGTCGCAGCCGAAGCTGAAAAAGGCTCGCGCTCAGCGGCCCGAATCCGCCCCGATCGCATCGGAAACGCGGCCGAATCCGTCCCTTGCAAGCAATTCGGCCAGGCCGTCACCAATGGCCCGCACCACGCCCGGCCCCTCGTAGACCAAGGCCGTCAGGAGTTGAACCAGCGAAGCGCCCTGCCGGATGAACGCGTAAG
>DAHVTI010000396.1 GCA_027324255.1 Bryobacterales bacterium
AATTTTCCGTGGCGTCGGCTCTCTTCTTGTTGTATACTTACAGCAAGATGGAACCGCAGCCCAAAGGCCCTGAGGCCGCCCGGCTCCGCCAGCGCAAATTCGCTCTCTTGCGCCAGTTCCAGTTGCCCGGAGACCTGCTCCCTGGTTCGTTGTCGGTGAGCCACACTCGCTGTGGAAAGCCCACCTGCCATTGCGCTCAAGGCGAGGGGCACGCCGCCTGGTCCCTGACTTTCATGGCCGGCGGCAAGAAGCGAGTGGAGCGAATCCCCAAGGATTGGGTGGACGACGTCCGCCGGCGCGTCTCCGCCGGACGCGCCTTTCAGGATGCTCTGCGCGAGGTCCTCACCGCCAACGCCGAGTTGCTCGTGTTGCGGCGGAAACAACTGCCCCGATGAGGGGACCGCATGTTCGCCAAATCCAAAACTACGCCTGCCACTGTTTGAATCTGAAGTCCTACTTCCGCCAACCGGGCGATGGCCGGCTGCATCCGCGCATTCCCGCCCGCGATCTGGTGTGGGCTATCGTCGCCGGTCACATCCTGCGGCTGCCGAGCTTTTTGCGCCTGGAGTGGTTGGCCCACTCTCCCGTGCGCGCCGAGTTGGGCATCCACAACAAGTTCGGCGACGATGCCCTGGCCTACTGCACCGCGCGCATGGACCCGGAGACAACCAGGGTGGCACTAGCCGCCGCTCTCCACCAAGCCAAGCGCAACAAGGCGTTCGACAATAGCCGCTTCATCGGTCTGGCCTTGGACGGTACCGGCGCCGGTCACACCCACCGGGAACCGTGCTCCTTGTGTGATCCGGTTAAGGATGCCAAGGGGGAGGTGCATGGGCATCTCCATCACTTCGTGTTGATCAGCGTGGTGGGCGTCGGCGGCTTGACTCTGCCGGTGGACGTGGAACCCTACGGCCCTGGCGACAGCGAATATGCCGCCGCCCAGCGTCTGTTACGGCGCGCCGTGCACCACTTGGGACCTCGTTTTGCCGACTACGTGGTGGGCGATGGCGAGTACGCCACCGCTCCATTTCTGCATACCTCCGGAGAGGTCGCCCTGCCGGTGGTGGCGCGTCTCAAGGAGAACCTCCCGTTACTGGCCGCTGCCGTGCGCGCTCGCTTTGACGGTCAGCCGCCCCAGGCCGTGTTTCAGGAGGGCGATGATCGGGTGGAGGTCTGGGATTACGACCACTTCGACTCTTGGGAAACCCTCAACTGGCCCGAGGTGCGCGTGCTGCGCTACCGCCAACACAAACGCGACGGGACAGTGGTCCAGGCCGAATGGCTCACCGACTTTTCCATCGCCAAGCTGGGCAGCCTGAGTTTCTACCGCAGGGCCAAGAGTCGTTGGGAGATCGAAAATCGAGGCTTCAACGACGGCAAAAACCGATATGGGATGGAGCACATCTGTCACCATGAACCCACCAGTATCCTCATCATCTGGCTGCTGATTCTGTTGGCCTTGGTCATCGAGCGCCTTTACCGCCTACGCTATCTGCACCGTGGCGAGCACGGCATCCGCTCCGCCATTGATCTGGTCACTTACCTCTGGTTGACCCTGGGTTCCCGCAGTCCGCCCGATAGCGGGTGATCCTTTGCCGGGCGGACGGCACGCGCGGCTCCGCTGATCTTTGATAACTCGCCGCTTTCCCTGGAGTGAACTCCTCACCGGAACCCGCTTTCGCTCAACGGCCACATGGAACGCCGCCCGGCCTACGACTCAAATCCGCTCCACCCCGCCGATTTCTGTTTCGCAGCGATTCCGAAACGGCTGGCGCCGCGAACAGGCACTTGCGCCAAAGGCATGGAATGAGGCAATCTGAAAGGTTTCTTTCCCCCTGCGGCGCGATAACTCGGGCGGCGGCGGGGCGATTGGCGGGTTCATGAAGGTTCGCGTCTTATATCACGACCATTGCTTCGACGGAGCGGCGTCGGCCGCATTCTTCAGCCGGTTCTCGCGGGAGCGCTTCTATCCTGGGGCCGACTTCGCCTACATGGGCATGGCCCACAAGGCCACCCAACTGTTTGAGGAGTCGGACTTCGACGGCGATGAAAACATCATCGTCGATTTCAAGTACTCCAGCAGCGACCGCGTCACGTGGTGGTTCGATCACCACCAGAGCGCCTTCCTCAGCCCGGAGGACCAGCGCGACTACGAGGCCAAGAAGAGCACCCGCCGCTTCTACTTCGACCCCACGTACCGCTCCTGCACGGAGTGGATCGCCCACGTGGCGCGCACCGTGTACGGCTACGAAGCGCCCGACCTGGCCGACCTCGTCTATTGGGCCGGCATCGTCGACGGAGCCTCCTATGCCAGCGCCGAAGAAGCCGTGGCGATGCGGGAGCCCGCCATGAAGCTCACGCTGGTGATCGAGGCCGTCAAGGGCTCGGGCATGGTGCAGAAGATCATCCGCCTGATGCAGGAGCGCACACTGGCCGAGATTCTCAAGGACGCCGAAGTGCAGCAGGTCTTCCAGCCGCTGTACGAGCGCCACCTAAGCTCGATCGACGTCATTCGTGCCTCGGCCAACTGCCGCGACAAGGTGATCTTCTTCGACGTCGCCGACCAGGACATGGAGGGGTACAACAAATTCATCCCCTACTCGCTGTTCCCCGAAGGCGTCTACACGGTTTCGGTGAGCCGCGCCAGCTTCCGCACCAAGGTCAGCGTGGGTTCCAACCCCTGGGCGGCCGAGGAGCCGAACCATAACCTCGCGACCATCTGCGAACGCTATGGCGGAGGCGGCCACCCGCGCGTGGGCGCCATCAGCTTTCAGCCCAACCAGGTGGAAGAGGCGCGCATGGCCGCGCGCGAGATCGTGCGGGAACTCAGCCGCTGACTAACCCGCCGAGCCGATCCGCACCAGCGGCTTCTGGTGCTCCTGGCGCGGGCGGGCGTCGGGGAACACCTGCGGGGAACGCCAGGAGTCGAAGTAGGAGACGTAGTGCACGCAGCTCACCGTGCAGTGCGGCGAGCACGCTTTCCCGGTCAGGTACTCGCGGCGGATGTCGGCCAGCGTGTATTCGAGCAGCGGCCTGGCAGGGAAGCCCCGCTGCTGCGAACAGTAGTGGACCAGGCCATCCTCGCAGATATATAAATAGCGGGCGCCGGCGCGGCAGCGCCAGTGGTTCGGCTCGCCCTTGGCGATCTGCTCCTGGAAGAAGCTGAGCTGGGAGAAGTTCCGCTTCTCCAGCGCCTTCACGGCCAGGTAGATCTCGCGCTCCTTTTCCGTCAGCGGCTTCAATTGGCCGCCGCCGTCGTGGATGATGCCGATGGTGGAGGAGAAGCCCAAGTGGATGGCGCGCCGCGCGATGAGCAGCGCGTCGTCGGGGTTCTTCACGCCGCCGCCCACCACGGAGTTGATGTTGACGTGGAAGAGGGCGTGGGAGGACAGCAATTGGAGCTTGCGGTCCAGCACCTTGAGGCTCTTTTTCGACACGCCGTCCGGCATGACGTTGTCGATGGAGATCTGCATGTGGTCCAGGCCGGCGCGGTTCAGGCGCTCGATGCGGTCCGCGGTCAGCAGGTAGCCGTTGGTGATGAGGCCGGTGACGGCGCCGGTGGAGCGGATACGGGCGATGATCTGGTCCAGGTCCGGATGCAGGAGGGGCTCGCCGCCGCTGATGGTGATGATGCCCGTGCCCAGCTTGCCGAGGCGGTCCACACGCTTCAGGATGACGTCGGTATCGACGGGCTTCGACACATCGTCGAACTCGTTGCAGTAGGTACACGCCAAGTTACAGCGGCGAATCGGAATGATGTGCGCCATGATGGGGTGGTCCTTGTGCAGGGCTCCCCACGCAATCATCTTCAGTTCGCGCAGTCTTCGCTTGAGTGCTGCCCAGTCTCGGCGGGCCCGGAAACCGTGGTCCGACATGAATCTAAACTTATTATCCACGATGCTCGCCGGGCAAGCGAAGCTTCAGCTTCGAGCGGCGTCAGCCGCGCGTCGAACTGCGCTTTTCGGGGGGCGACCGGAGGCGGACCTACTGTTTCTTCGGCACCGGCTTGTCGTCCTTCTTCTTCGTCTGATCCACCTCGTCGCCGAAGGTGATGGTGGATTCGGCCTTGAATTGCTTGTAGTCCTTGTAGGTGATGACCATCTTGATGGGGACGGGGCCGTTTTCGAAGTTGAGGGTGTCGTTGGACACGGTGTAGGTGGGGAACCAGTACTTGCCGTCGATCTGCTCGCGATAGGTTTCGAACTTGGGGAAGCGCTGGGAAGCCACTTTCTTGCCGATGCCGACGCCGCGGCCGTAGGTCTTGACGATCTGGAAGTCGCGGTCGTCCACCCAGATGAGGCCGGCGAAATAGCGCTGGCCTTCGACCATCTTGCGCGGCTTCACCGCGAAGTTGTAGCAGGAGATTTCGTCCACGTTTTCGCGGCCCAGGTAGCGGATGTCGTAGTTGGGCAGCTCCTTGGTGGTGAGCACGAAGGGCTGGACGTTGCGGATGTCCTGCTCGTCCTCGGCGGTGAACTGCACGCGCTGCAGGGTGTTCATGGGCGCGTAGGTGATGCGCTCCGTGCGCTTGCCTTCAGTGGTGAAGACGATGTCGGCTTCCATTTCGAGCTTGCCGGCGGAGCGGCCGCCCGGGCCCAGTTCGTCGAAGCGGTAGCGCTGGTGGTAGGTGTAGTTTTCCCGCGCGCGGGCGAACTCCGCCTCCTTGGCCGCGAACTTCTGGATGATGTTCTGGATGTCGGCCTCAGAGGGTTCCTTGGCCTGCCCGCTGGCCGGCTGGCCTGCCGCCAGGGCGCAAAGCAGCATGATAGCCGTGATCGCGACGCGCATCGATTGAGCCTCTCTCCTGTAGATGATCGCGGCGCCCATCCGGTTACGATTCATGCCAGCACCTGCCGCGCCACGGTGAGCAACTGCATGTTGGTGGTGCCCTCGTAGATGCGGCCGATCTTGGCGTCGCGATAGAACTTCTCCACCGGGTAGTCCCGCGTGAAGCCGGCCCCGCCGAAGACCTCCACCGCGCGGGAGGCCACGGTCTCGGCCACCTGCGACGCCCAGTACTTCGCCATAGCGGCCTCTTTGAGGAACGGCTTGCCCGATTCCCGCAGCCGCGCGGCGTTGTACACGAGCAGGCGCGCCGTCTCCACGTCGGTGGCCATCCGTGCCAGCTCCATCCGCACGGCCTGGAACTCGCTGATGGCCTTGCCGAACTGCTTCCGCTGCTTCGCGTAGGCGACGGCGTGCTCCAGCGCGCCCGCGGCCAGGCCCGCCATCTGCGCGCCGATGCCGATGCGGCCCTCGTTCAGGGTCTCGATGGCGATTTTGTAGCCCTTCCCCACCTCGCCCAGCACGTCTTCCCGCGCCACCATCACGCCGTCCAGGATCAACTCGCACGTGGACGAAGCGCGAATGCCGAGCTTGTCCTCCTTGCGGCCCACCGCGAAGCCCGCGGCGGTCCGCTCCACCACGAAGCACGTGATGCCCTTGTAGCCGGCTTCCGGCCGCGCGTTGGCGAACACGAGGAAAAGAACGGCCTCCTGTGCGTTGGTGATCCACAGTTTCCGGCCGGTGAGCCGGAAGCCGCCCTCCACCTCTTCCGCCCGCGCGGCCAGCGCGAAGGCGTCCGACCCCGCCCCGGCCTCGCTCAGGGCGTAGGCTCCAATGGTGTCTGACGCCAGGCGCGGCAGCCACCGCCGTTTCTGCTCCGGCGTGCCCCAGCGCAGGATGGCGTTGTTCACCAGGGTGTTCTGCACATCCACGATGACCGCCGCCGAAGGGTCCACCGCCGCCAGTTCCTCGATGGCGATCAGCGCCTGGGTGAACGTCCCGCCGGGGCCGCCGTACTCCTCGGGGATCTCGATGCCCATCAGACCCAGCTCAAAGCACTGCCGCAGCAGCCCGGGGTCGAACTTCGACCCCTCGTCCATGGCCCGCACCCGCGGGCCGATTTCCTGGCGCGCAAACCGCCGCACTGTTTCGCGGAACAGTTGCTCGTCCTCATCGCACACCGTCAGCGGCCGCGCCGCCGTGCTGGTCGTCAGCCCAGGATCCGGCATGCCATCATTAGACCATGTCCACACGACTCGGACCCGATTGGAGAGCGCTGGCGGAGGCGCAGAAAATCGAACTCTCCGACACCGCCCGCGAGCGCCTGGAAGGCCTCTCCAAAACGCTGCTGGGCCTGCGCGGCCTGATCGACTGGACCGAGGAGCCGGCCCAGGTTTTCCGCGTGGAAGGCCCGGCCGAGGAGCCCTCCAAATGACCGCTCTGGAAGCCGCAGCGGCGCTGAGGCAGAGGCAGACCAGTTCCGTCGAGCTCACGCTCGGCTGCCTGGCCAGGATCGAGAAATACAACGCGGAATTGAACGCGTTCCTCACCGTCACGGCCGAGGAGGCGCTGGCCGCCGCCCGGAAGGCCGACGAAGAGCTGGCCTCCGGCCTGGACCGTGGGCCGCTGCACGGGATCCCCGTGGCCCACAAGGACCTGCTCTGCACCAAGGGCGTCAGGACGACGTCCGGATCGAAGACGTTCGCCGGCTATGTACCCGATCACGATGCCGCGGCGGTGGAGCGCCTGCGGCGGGCCGGGGCGGTGATGGTGGGCAAGACCGGCATGCACGAGCACGCCTACGGCATCACTTCGAACAACCCTCACTACGGCGCGGTGCGCAACCCGTGGGATCCGCGGCGCATTCCGGGCGGCTCCTCCGGCGGCAGCGCCGTGGCGGTGGCCACCGGCATGGCCCTGCTGGCCACGGGCAGCGACACGGGCGGCAGCATCCGCGTGCCCGCCTGCTACTGCGGCATCACGGGTCTGAAACCTACCTTCGGGCGCGTGTCCAAGTTCGGCGCCCTGCCCCTCGGCTTCACCCTCGACCACATCGGCCCGCTGACGCGGACCGTGCGCGACGCCGCCGCCATGCTGCAAGCGCTGGCCGGTTTCGATCTCCGGGACGCCACCACGGTGGACCGGCCCGTGCCCGACTTCCTGCCGCCTGCCGGCGAAATCTCCCTGGCCGGCCTCCGCGTCGGCCTGCCGGCCAACTTCTTCTTCGAGAAGCTGGACCCGCAGGTGGACAACGCCGTCCATTTCATGGCCTACACGGCGCAGGACCTGGGCGCCGAACTCGTGGAAGTGCGCGTGCCGGACGGCCATCAGTTGAACGTCGTCGCCCAGGTCACGTTGCTGGCCGAAGCCGCCGCCGTGCATGAGCCCTACATCCGCAAGCAGCGCGCCAGCTACGGCGACGATGTGCGGGCGCTGATCGACATGGGCCGCCTGCTGCCCGCCACGGACTACCTGCAGGCGCAGCGCCTGCGCAAGCGCATTCTGGGAGTCTACCTGAACGTGCTGAAGCAGGTGGACTGCCTGCTGGTCCCGGCCACGCCCATGGCGGCGCCGCTGATCGGGCAGAATGAAGTCGAACTCGGCGGGGCAATGGAAGACACGCGGCTGGCCAGCACCCGCTTCGTGCGCGGCTTCAATGCACTCGGCCTGCCCGTGCTTTCGATGCCGGCCGGTTTCACGCCCACCAACCTGCCGCTGGGCTGCCAACTCGTCGGCCGCCCGTGGGAGGAGGCGCTGCTGCTCAAGATCGGGGCGGCGATCGAGGAGCGCACCGGCCTGTGGCGCCGCGTCCCGCCGGCCTTTACGGCGTGAGCCGCTTGCGCATCTCCACGCACACCAGCATCAGCGCCGGGACCAGGCGGTAGCGGACGAGCGCCAGCCGCTGGTAGCCGGCGCGCGCGTAGAAGCCTTCCGCGTTGAGCGTCGAGCGCACCTTCAACTCCTTCAGCCCGCACTCATGCGCCCGCTCTTCCAGATGCGCCAGCAGCGCCGTGCCCGTGCCGCGCGACTCGCACTTCGGTGAGACGTAGAGCGCGTCCACCTCGCCCTCCGCCTCGTTGAGCTGCCCGAAGCCCTCCAGCGTGCCTTCGCGCTCCGCCACCACGAAGTAGCGGTTCTCGATGCCGTAGTAGGTTTCCGGCGACAGCAGGCCCGCCCACACCGTCACGTCCTCCTGTGGATAGCTGCGGTGGCAGGTCTCCAGGATGGCGCTGCGCTGGATGTCGCAGATGGCGTGCCTGTCCTCGACCGTGGCTCTGCGGATCACCGAGTTCATCGCTTGCCCTCCCGCTTGAAGCGCGCCTTCTGCGCCGCCGTCATCTTCTCCGTCGCGTATTGGAAGATCAGCCGCGCGGCGGTCTCTTTCCATTCCAGCAGGAATGCTTCCACCGGCGCGGGCTGCTTCTTCCAGGTTTCGCGCAGGAACCATCCCAGGCCCTGGTGCACGACGCGCTCGCCGTCCGGCATGAGAGGCGCGACGAAGTCGAGCAGTTCACGCGCCTGGAAGGGCTTCTTGAGAAGGCCGAGCATGGTCACCGGCACGGCTCGCCGTTGAAACGGATATTTCGACGCCCGCCACGGCGCGAGGTCGCTCAACCCGATGCGGCCGTCCACCAGCGCGGGCGTCAGGATCTCGCCGCACAGGACGTCGGTGTGTGCCCAGTTCCTGATGCCGGATGCGAACCACTTCGCGAGGCCCGGCAGGCCGTCCCTCCCGAAGTCTCTGCCGTAACCCTTCACGAACCGGATGGCGAGCGCACCCTCCTCGTACTTGCCGCTCGAAAAGAGATCTTCTCCCAGCTTCAGGAAGCCCTTCAGGCCCATGCGCGCGTGGCGCTCCCGCCACTCCGGCTCCTTCACCGTCCAGAACTCGTGCTTCGAGTCCAGCAGCCCCCAGGCGTCGTAGCCCTCCTTGAAATAGCGGGCATACTTCCGGGCCAGGGCCTCGTTGGCGTGCGCCGCACAATAGGCGCGGATCTCCACGACGAACTGCTGCCGCGTCTGGGTGCTCATTTTGCAGTTACTCCTTCTGCCAGCCGCGCAGCATGCCGCAGTCGAGGAACTCGCGTGTGGCGCGGCGCACGATGGCGGGCTATTGCCGGTGCGGCTCCACCGGCGGATTTCGCATTCAACCTCCAACTCCCCCGCGCGGTCCGCCGCTGCCGCCAGAGCTTGCCGGTAAAATCGGCGTCGTCCCGGGACCGGTCCGTCTTCGTGGCCTGGGAGATCTCCATCAGGCCGGCGGCGCGATCGCGTGCCGATTGCCGTTCCGTCCATTCGCGCAGGATCGTGGATTGGGGCCCCCGGAACTGACGCCACGGCTCGCGAAAACCCAGACAGGCGGAGGCCGGAATCTCGTGGAACGTGGCATGCAGCGGGTGTCTGCGTCCGATGGCCTGCTGGGCCCGCGACAGTTTCCATCCGGCCTCCCGGAACGAATCGGGAAGATTGCGGGCCGGCTCGCGGCGCGCTTCGAGGCAACGGCGGATGGGCCTCATCTCGATGGAGCGGCGCCAAGGAGCCACCAGCAGTTCCCCCGTGGTGTTCCTGTGGTACCGTTGCGCCTCCTGGATGCTTGCAGGCGGTCTCCGTTCGGCGGCTACCCGGAAGGCGGCTTCGCGCAGATTCGCGTCCACTGCCGAAACACCAGACCACGCCGCCGCGAGATCACGGTGAACCCGGCCCGCTCTCGCGCGCAACACCTGCAGGATCTTCTCAGTATCCTCGCCCAATCTTCCTCCACTGGCCTCATAGTAACTCTCTTTCAGACCTGGGGAGCTAGACCGAAGTTCCATGACCCTGGGACAGCATCCTGCTGATTTGAATGGGGAATG
>DAHVTI010000404.1 GCA_027324255.1 Bryobacterales bacterium
GCGCGAACGCTCCTGGGCCTGTCCCTCCTGTTTGCGGCGGCGATTGCCGGTGCCCGCGCGGCTGAGCCCGGCACTCTCCGCGCCGGCGCCGCCCGCGTGGATATCACCCCGCCGGCCGATGCCGCCCTGCCGATGAGCGGCTACGCCAGCCGCACGCAAGGTTTCAAGAGTATCCACGACAATATCTACGTCCGCGCCATCGTGGTCGACGATGGCAGCACGCAGATCGCGCTGGTGGCCTGGGAACTCATCTTCGTTCCCAACGCGGTCTGGGCGGAAACGTCGCAGCGCATCGCGCGGGAGGTGGGCATCCGCCCCGAAAACCTCCTGCTGGCGGCCGTCCACGATCACGGCGCCCCGTCGCTCAGCGGCGGCAGCGCGCCGGCCGGCGCCGCCACTGTCGCCTACACGAAGCGCGTGCAGGACGCCGCCGTCGAGGCCGTGCGCCAGGCCAAAGAGCGCCTGCAACCGGCGCGCTTCGGCGCTGGCGCCGGAACAGCCTATGTCAACGTGAACCGCCGCGAATTCTCTTCCAAGCAGGGGTGGTGGCTCGGCTTCAACGAGAACGGACCTTCCGACAAGACCGTGGCCGTCCTGCGCTTTGAGGATCTCACCGGCAAGCCGATCGCCTTTCTCATCAACTACCCTGTCCATGCCGTCGTCATGGGCCCGGAAAACCTCCGGATCACCGGTGATCTCGCCGGCGCCACCTCGCGCTTCGTCGAACAGCACTATCTCGGGCAGACCCGCTCCCGCAGCGACGGCGGTCCGCGCCTCCGCCTGAGCCCGGAGGAACAATCGGGCGGCGGCGTCGTCGCGCTGTGGACCAGCGGCTCGGCGGGCGATCAGAACCCGGTATCCATGGCCAGCGGGGAGGATTTCACCCTGGTGGACGCCCTGGGCCGCATCCTCGGAGAGGCGGTCGTGCGCGTCGCCGGCAACATCAAAACTACGGCCGAAGCGCGCGTGTGGGGCGCGCAGCGCGTCGTCACCTGCCCCGGCCGGCGCGCCGAGCGCGTGCCGGGTCCGCGGCCGGAATACAGGTTCACCGATTCCGATCCTGTCAACATCCGCCTGGGACTCCTGATGATCGGCCGGGTCGCGCTTTCCGGCGTCTCCGGCGAGGTGCTGACGCCCATCGCCCTACGGCTCAAGCAGGAGTCCCCGTTCACCCAAACCATCATGGTCACCCACGCCAACGGCTCCAGCGGCTACATTCCCGATGACGCCTCCTACGAGCAGGTGAGTTACGAGATCACGGCCACTCGCCTCAAGCCGGGCTGTGCGGAAAACGAAATCGTCAACGGCCTCCTGGACCTCATGCGCCGGAAGTAGCCGGGAAAGCGAGGCAACTGTCATGCTGTTCAAACGCCTGTCGATTCTGTTCGCCGGCCTGCTGTTCGCCCTTCCCGCCGCGGCCCAGACGGTCCGGCCGTTTGTCACCTCCCTGGCGGGCGACCGCCTCGCCGCCAGGCCGCCGCTCCATTTCCAGCCAGACAAAGGCGGCGCTCCCGTCTTCCACATCGACGAGAAGACCCGCGATCAGGAGATCGTGGGCTTCGGCGCCTCCTTCCTCGAGTCCGGCCTCATCTGCCTGAACGCTCTCGACCGGCCCCAGCAGGAACAGGTCTTCCAGGCCCTCTTCGACCCCGCCAGGGGCGCCGGCTTCTCGGCCATGAAGACCGTGATCGGGGCCACGGACTTCATGGCCGCCGGACCCTGGTATTCCTACGACGACCATCCCGGCGACACCGCCATGCAGCGCTTTTCCATCCAGCGCGACCTCGGTCCGAACGGGTTGATCCCTTACATCCGGCGCGCCCGCCGCCACGGCCAATTCGTGCTGCAGGCGCCCATGGACTACCCGCCGGACTGGATGCTCTTCGACCTGAAAAAAAACCAGGACGTCGATCCGCGCTACTTCGACGCCCTGGCGCTCTACTACCTGCGCTACGTCCGCGAGTACGAAAAGCAGGGCATCTCCCTCGACTACATCAGCCTCTTCAACGAGCCCGGCATCTACACCAAAATCCCCCCGGAAAAGATCCGGGATCTGCTGAAGAATCACGTCGGCCCGCTCTTTGCCCGTGAAGGCGTGAAAACCCGCATCCAGCCCTGCGAAACCCACAACCGGCAGCGCGCGGAGCGCTATTGGCCGGTCATTCTCGACGATCCGGGCGCCCGCCGGTACGCCGCCGCCATCGCCTACCACGCTTACGGCTACAAGGACTTTGAAAAAATCGCCGCGCTGCACCGCCGCTACCCGGACCTGCAGGTTTGGATGACGGAGGTCTGCCACGCCTATGAGACCGGACTCGTGCCGCGCAGCGTCGAGCTGCCGCGGCGGGATTACGAGGACGGCGACTTCTGGGGCAACCAGATCTTCAACGACATGGAGTCCGGCGCCTCGGCCTGGATCTACTGGAACATGATCCTGGATGAGCGCGGCGGCCCGTGGCTGGTGTCCGAGGTGCATGGCAACCCGGACCCCAACGAGCAGCATCCCGTGGTGATCGTGGACCGCACCAAGAAGCAAGTCACCTATACCGGCCTGTATTACTACCTGGCGCATTTCAGCAAATTCGTCCGGCCGGGCGCCGTCCGCGTGGGCGCCGCCGGCGCGGCGGATGGAGTCCGCTGCCTGGCGTTCCAAACCAGGGATGGCGGCATGGTCGTGCAGCTTCTCAACAGCCGCAAGCAGGCCGCCGGCACGGAACTGGAATGGCGCGGCCGTTTCCTGCGCCTCGAACTCCCGGCGCTCTCCATCACGACTTACCTGTGGGACTCCGCCGCACGCCGGCCTCAGGCCCCCACCAGAAGGTAGATTCCCCAGGGGTCGAGCGTTGGCAGGCGGATGCGCCCCTCGCCATCGGCAGCAAGATTGCGCGCCGCCCCGCTCATCGCATGCAGCCGCAGCCCCGTGCCGCCGGGCTTCCACCGCAGCACGGCCTCCTCCGCCGGATCCAGCGACGCATTCAACAGCACCACCGCCCCGCCGCGGCACCACAGCACGATCTTCGAGTACGACTCGACCAGAGCGGGCAGCCGTCCGGCCGAGACCCACTCCGCCACGGCCTTCATCTGCGACGATTTCGCCAGCGAGTGGATCTGGCTCCACGGGTAGTACCCCATCACCACCACGCGGCCGCCGAGGTCATTTTCAAAGGCCGTCATCGACGTGCCCAGCACTTGTCCCCCGTAGTCGTGAATGTGCGACAGTGCCGCGGTCC
>DAHVTI010000410.1 GCA_027324255.1 Bryobacterales bacterium
CTCCAGCGCCGCCACCCGCACCGCCACCCGCCTCCTCGACATCCCCCAATCCGTCGCCGTCATCCCCGCCCATCTCCTCCAGCAGCAGGCCGCCCTCTCCATGCAGGACACCCTCAAAAACGCCAGCGGGGTCAGCGTCCACATGGGCGAAGGCCGCCGCGACCAGGTCTTCATCCGCGGCTTCTCCGCCCTCAACGACCAGTACGTCGACGGCGTCCGCGACGACGCCGCCTACTACCGCGATCTCTCCAACATTGAGCAGGTCGCCGTCCTCAAGGGCCCCGGCTCCGTCCTCTTCGGCCGCGGCTCCGCCGGCGGCATCATCAACCGCATCACCAAGCGCCCCGACCCCGAACGCCCCATCGCCGAGTTCAGCCTCACCGCCGGCAGCTATGGCGTCAAGCGCCTCACCGGCGACCTCGGCCAAGCCTGGCTCGACTGCCGCCTCGCCGCCCGCCTCACCGGCGCCGGTGAGGACTCCGGCAGCCACCGCGACCGCTTCTTCCTCCGCCGCCACACCTTCGCGCCCTCCCTCGCCTGGCGCCCCGCCTCCGCCACCCTCCTCCTCCTCCAGGTCGAGCACCTCGACGACCAGCGCCTCCCGGACCGCGGCATCCCCGCCCTCGGCAACCGCCCCGCTCCCGTCCGCGCTGGCAGCTACTACGGCTACGCCCCCGAGGACTTCCTTCGCAATCGCGTCACCTCCGAAGCCCTTACCCTCGACCACCGCTTCTCCGATAGCCTCCACCTCCACAACACCCTCCGCCACGCCGGCTACCTCGGCTCCTACTCCAACACCTACCCCAACGGCCTCCGCCAGTCCGGCGGCGCCTGGCAGGTGCTCCGCGCCCAGTACAACTCCACCCAGGACCAGCGCAATACCTTCAACCAGACCGACCTCGTCTCCGATTTCCGCTTCCTCGGCATGACCCACCGCCTCCTCACCGGCCTCGAACTCGGCGACCAGGGCCGCCGCACCTGGCGCTTCACCGGCTCCGCCTCTTCCGCGGACCTCTTCCAGCCCGTCCTCACCCGCCCCCTCTATAGCGCCGTCCCCACCATCAACAACAATTTCGATGCCCGCACCGCCGGCCTCTACGTCCAGGACCAGATCGACCTCGCCCCGCGCTGGAAGCTCCTCGCCGGAGCCCGCCGCGACCGCTTCTCCCAAACCTTGACTGACTTTCTGCCCGGCAAGCCCACCCTCCGCCGCGTCGACAACGTCTGGAGCCCCCGCGCCGGCCTCGTCTACCAGCCCCGCCCCTGGACGTCTTTCTACGCCAGCCTCAGCCGCTCCTTCCAGCCCTCCGGTGAAGGCCTCTCCCTCGCCGCCAATAACGCCGACCTCCAGCCCGAATCCACCGTCAACCGCGAACTCGGCAACAAGAGCGACCTCTTCGGCGGCCGCCTCCAGGCCACCCTCGCCGCCTTCGACCTCGAGCGCCGCAACGTCAAAACCGTCGATCCCGTCGACTTCAACCGCCTCATCCTCGCCGGCCGGCAGCGCACCCGCGGCGCGGAGCTCAGCCTCGCGGGAGAAATCGTCCCCCGTGTCCAGCTCTACGGCGGCTATGCCTTCCTCGACACCCGCATCCTCGAATCCAACAACCTCGTCAGTGGCGTCCCCATCCAGGGCAAGCGCCTCGGCCATATCCCCCTCCACAGCGCCAACTTCTGGTCCAACCTCCGCGTCACGCAAAGGCTCGGCCTCGGCCTTGGCCTCACCTACGCCGGAGACCGCTTCACCGCCAACGACAACCTCGTCGTCATGCCCTCCTACCTGCGCGTGGACGCCGCCCTCTTCTGGCGCACCGCCCACTACGACGTCGCCCTCAACCTCCGCAACGTCACCAACCGGGGATACTACGAAACCGCCCATGGCACCGGCACCATCCTGCCCGGCGCGCCCGTCAACGGCCTCCTCACCCTCCGCTACCGCTGGTAGGTTCCGCCGCCCCGCCGCCTCCTGCTATCGTGAGAGTTTCGGGCCGCCGCATGGCCCGCACGAGAGGTGCCTCAATGACAGTCGTGGCTGGAGTCGATCTGGGCGGAACCGCCGTCAACTACACCCTCATCACCGGGGACGAGAAGTTCCTCATCGAAGGGCTCTGCGAGCATCCCGCCCGCTCCAAGGAAGGCCCCGAAATCTGCCTCCAGCAGATCGAGGACGGCCTCCGGATCGCCGTCGAAAAAGCCGGCCTCGGCCTCGAGGACGTCGTCGTGGTCGGCCTCGATACCCCCGGCCCCGCCAGCTCCGCCGGCGTCCTCAGCGCCAAGGGCTCCACCAACTTCGTCCACAAAGACTGGGCCGGCTTCGATATTCGCGACGGTCTCGCCCAGAAGCTCAACAAGCCCGTCACCTACCTGAACGACGGTAACGCCGGCGCCCTCTGGGGCCACTTCTCCCTCTTCGGCGCGTCCAACCAGGCCACCTCCATCTCCGCCATCGTCGGCACCGGCCTCGGCGGCGGCGTCATCGTCGAGAACAGCGTGGTGAAGGGCCGCGGCGGCTTCGGCGGCGAATGCGGCCATGTCCTGCTTCCCTACCAGAGCATCGCCAACGTCCCGGGCCTCGTTCCCCACTGCAACTGCGGCCGCACCGGCGACCTCGAATCCGTCTGCTCCCTCACCGCCATCGAGAAGAACTACCTGCCCTACTTCTTCGAGCGCTATCCCGATCACGAACTCGCCCGCCTCGGCGACATCCACAAGGCCGCCAAGCTCGTCCGCGGTCTCGCCGAGAACGGCGACCCCATGTGCCGCGAAATCTTCCGCGCCCAGGCCCACGGCCTCGGCCTCTTCTTCGACGAGATGATCAATACCTTCGACCCCGACGCCCTCATCGTCGGCGGCGGGGCCATCGAAACCGGCGCCGGATTCCAGGCCTGGTTCGTCTCTGAAATCCGCGCAGGCATGCCCGAACAGCGCGAGGAGCAGGCCGGCATTCCCATCTACATCATGCCCAACGGCGACACCGCCGGTGCCCGCGGCGCCGCCATTGAAGCCCTTAAAACCGGACGCCAGGGCGGCCTCATCTAGTCAGCTCTTCTTCGACGTCACCGCCGAAAACGCGGCCGCCGCCTGCGTGGTGTTCCTGCTGCCGCACGACGGGCATTCCACCGGCTTCTTGCCGAGGTCCTCGATGTGCTGCACAACTTCGAATTCTTTTTTGCAGTCCTGACAGATAAAAACGTAGTGAGGCATGACTCACCTCCCATCCCGCCCACAGAATACACCCCCGCCGCCAGGGTGGCCACCCGGCTCCAACCCGCGTCATAATCGCATCGGTGCCTCCATGGACCCGAAACTCTACGACCAGATCATCCGCAACTTCTTCACCTGCGACCCCGCCGCCATCACCGCCATCTTTCGCGAGTTCCTCATGGCGGTCCAGGCCGAAGGCACCCTCCCGCCTTCGCAGCACATGGAGCAGAACTACGAAACCGCCCAGGCCAACCCCGAAATCCACGTCCTCCCCGGCAACCTCAAGGACGCCCGCGACGCCGTCTTCCCTTACTTCTGGGGCACCGATAGCTGGTCCTCTCCCCTCCACCTCGAAAACGTCAAAGGCCCCGCTAATTACGCCTCCCTCGTCGGCGCCCTCGCCTGCCTCCTGAAGAACCCCAACCTCTGCACCGACACCTACAGCCAGCGCTCCAACGAACTTGAAGTGAAGGCCGTCACCGCCCTGGCCAACCTGCTCTTCTACCACACCGACGATCCCTGGGGCGTCTTCACCATGGGCGGCACCATCTCCAACCTCTACGGCGCCAAAATCGGCGTCGAAAAAGTCGCCCCCGGCGCCATGCACACAGGCCTCGCCTCTGCCCGGCTCGCCGGCATCGTCTCCGAAGCCGCCCACTACTCCAACCAGTCCATCGCCGGCTGGCTCGGCCTCGGCACCGCCCAGCTCCACTCCATCCCCACCGACGAGCGCTTCTCCATGCGGCTCGACTTCCTCGCCGAAAAGCTCGAACAACTCCACACCCAGGGCGTCCGCACCGCCTTCGTCACCGCCACCTTCGGCACCACCGACGCCTCCGGCATCGACGACGTCGCCGCCATCCGCCGCATCCTCGACGACTTCGCCGCCCGCCGCGGCGTCCCCACGCCTCAGCTCCACGTCGACGCCGCCGTCGGCTGGGTCCTCAGCTTCTTTGGCGAATACAACCTCGCCGCCAACGAACTCGGCTTCTGTCCCAGGCTCCTCCCGCTCGTCCAGCGCGCTCAGGCCCTCGCCGCCGGCCTCCGCGCCGCCGACAGCATCACCATCGACTTCCACAAAATGGGCTGGGGCCACTATCCCGGCAGCGCCTTCCTCGTCAATCGCCGCGCCGACTTGCGCTACCTCTCCCGCTCCGTCGAGGACACTCCCTACTTCTGCGAGGCCGACGGCCGCCGCGATCCCGCCCTCTTTACCCTCGAGTGCTCCCGCCCCGCCCTCGGGCCCTACACCGTCATGGCCTCCCTCAACGGCATCGGCCTCACCGGCTGGCAGCTCCTCGTCGCTCGCGCCCTCCTGCTCGCCGACGACCTCAAACAGCGCCTCGAAAGCCTCGAATACGCCAAGGTCCTCAACCTCGACGTCGTCGGCCCCAGCGTCGTCTGGTGGGTCCTTCCCAAGGGCCGCAACGCTCGCGAAATCTACCAGCGCGTCCTCGAAGGCACCCTGCCCGCCGACAAATTCGCCCGCTACGCTTCCGAAATGCGCCACCTCTTCGAGAAACGCGAAAAGTCCATGGACCCCGCTCTCGATCCCCGCCTCTCTTACACCACCCACGCCGGCCACAGCGCCCACGGCCTCGCCCTCCCCGCCTGGAAGGCCGTCTTCTTCAACCCCATGACCAACGACGCCGTCCTCGACCGCCTCGTCTACTCCATCGAAGAGCTCCTCTGACTAACCAGTCCCAGTCCCGGAGGGTCACCGACGGGCTACGCGCTCCCCCCCGGCGCCAGCCCGTTCGGCCTTGCCCACTTCACCCGGCCGAATCGCACCGCCCCCCTGTAGTTCGCCGGAATCACCGTCCCCGACGTGATCAGCGACTCGCCCGCCGAAATCATCGTCGCGTGGAAGTTCCCCAGGTGCTCCACCTCGTTGCCGCGCTTCACCCCGTCCCCATACAGCGGCACCGCCACCCGCTCTGTCTCTCTCATCAGGCACAGCTTCTTTCCATCCACCTGCGCCACGAACAACGGCGCCCGCCACCGCATCACGTTCACGTTCGACGCGTCCCTTCGCGTGTACACCAGGAACAGCCCCTCCGAATGCGCCAGCCACCGCTGCTGCGTCGTGGACATCCTCAACGGCTCGCCGTCCTCCCAGCACCACGGCCG
>DAHVTI010000411.1 GCA_027324255.1 Bryobacterales bacterium
GCCAGCCCCGCCGCCACTCCGCCCGCCAGCAGCGTGAACCCCTCCCGCAACACCAGTTTCACCACCCCGCTCCCGCTGCTCCCCAGCGCCACCCGGATCCCGATCTCCCGCCGCCGCTGGGCCACCAGGTAGGCCAGCACCCCGTAGATCCCGATCGCCGCCAGAAACAGCGCCACCACCCCGAAACCCACCGCCAGCATCATCGAGGTGCGCCGCGGCGCAATCGAAAGCGCCGCCCTCTCCGCCATCGTCTTCATGTCGAACAGCGGCATTTGCGGCTCGATGCCCGCCATCTCCGCCCGCACCGCGCGCTCCAGCGCGCCTGTGCTCCCCGCCGTCCGGATCGCCAGCGTGAAGCTGCGCGACCAGCGCTGCCGGTATGGGAAGTAGTACGCCCCCATCTGGTTGCCGGCCCCTGTCAGATCCTCCATCCGCACCGCCCGCACCACCCCCACCACCGTCAGCCAGCGCCGCTTCGCATCGGACCCGCCCATGTCGTCCGGACCCGTGGGCTGATACATGCGCCGCCCCACCGGGTCGCTGTCGCCCCAGAAGTGCCGCGCCACCCGTTCGTCCACCACCACCACCGCCTGCGACGTCTCAACGTCCCGCTCGTCGAACGCCCGCCCGCGCACCACCGCGATGTTCATCGCTTCGAAGTACCCCGGAGTCACCGCCATGTGGCGCGGGCTGATCACCGAATCCCCGGGTTTCATGACCACCCCTTCGGCCAGCACCACGCTGTCGCTGTAGTCGCCCCCAAACGGGATCGACGTCGTCGCACCCGCTGCCACTACGCCCGGCGCCCGGCGGCTGGCCGCCAGCACCCGCGTCATCAGGTCATCCATCTCCCGCCCGCCCGGGTATTTCACTTGCGGCGCGCTCATCGACACCGTCAAAACCCCTTCCGTCGCAAAGCCCGGATCCGCCGCCATCAGGCTGCGCACCGTCCCCACCAGCAAGCCCGCCCCCACCAGCAGGACAAAGGCAAAGCCGATCTCCGCCCCCACCAGCGCCCGCTGCCCTCGCCGAGAACTCCGCCCGCTCGTCCCCGTCCGGCTGGACTCGTGCAGCATCCCGTTCACGCTCATCCGCAGCACGCCGCCCAGCGGCATCAGCCCGATCGACAGCCCCACCGCCAGCGCCAGCGACAGCGCCACCGCTACGGCCAGCCCGTCCACCCGCACCTCTCCCGCCCGCGGAAAACCAGCCAGCCCCGCGGCCGGCAGAATCCGCAGCAGCCCCGCCCCCAGCGCCACGCCGCACGCCCCTCCGCCGCCCGCCAGCATCGTGCTTTCGAAGATCAGTTGGCGCAGCACCCGCACCCGCCCCGCGCCCAGCGCCAGCCGCGTCGCTATCTCCTTGCGCCGCGCCGTCAATCGCGCCAGCGAAATGCTCGCCAGGTTCAACGCCCCCATCAGCAGCACCACCATCGCTCCGCCCCACAACAGGTACAGCGCCCCCCTCACCTTCCTCGTCAGCATCTCCTCCAGCGGCGTCACCACCGTCCGGAAGCCGGCATTGATCAGCGTCTCCCGCATTTCCGGAAACCGCTCCAGGTTGGCCGCGTTCAGCGCGTCCACCTGCGCTTGCGCCTGCGCCCGCGTCGCGCCCGCCTTCAACCGCCCCGCGTTGTGCCAGTTGTTGCTGTGATGCGTCGCTTTCTCCTCGGCGCTGAACGCCAGCGGCACCCAGAACCGCACGTCCGGCCGCAGAAACACAAAATCGGCCGGCATCACCCCAACCACCGTGTACGGCCGCCCCCCTACGCGCAGCGTCCCGCCGGCCGCGCCCGCATCCCCCGCGTACATCTCCCGCCACAGAGCGTCGCTCAGGATCACCTTTTCGTGCGCGCCAACTTCTCCTTCCTCCGCCGTGAACGCCCGCCCGCGCGCCGGCTGCCCCTGCACCAGCCGGAAAAACGACGGCGTCACCGCCAGCCCGTGCATCCTCGCCGCGGTCCCGTTCATGTCCACCGTCAGATCGACGGGACGGAACAACGCCTGGTCCTCCAGCGCCTTCACCGCCTCCAGCCGGTCGTAGTAATCGCCCACGCTGCTCGCGTTCAGGTCGTCCACGCCCGCCTTTGGGTACTCGTTCGACATCAGCACGATCCGCTCCGCCCCCGGAAAGGGCAGCGGCCGCAGCAGCACGGAACTCACGATCGCGAAAATCGCCGTGTTCGCCGCGATGCACAGCGCCACGGTCAGCAGCACCGTCGCCGCATAGCCCCTGGCGTGCAGCAGCGACCGCGCGCCGTACCGCAGGTCCCGCACGGCGTTCTCCACCCCCGCTCCCGTCCGCGCCTCCCTCACCTTCTCTTTCACCTGCTCCGGACCCTCGAACTCCAGCCTCGCCGCTCGCGCCGCTTCCTCCCGCGCCAGGCCCTGCCGCTTGTATCGCTCCTCCAGAATCTCCAGGCAGCTCCGCACTTCCTCGTCCAGCTCCTGCTCCGCCTGCCGGAACCGGAACAGCCGGCGCAGCGCGCTCGCCCATCGCCTGCCCCACGCCATGCCCTACGCCTCCTCCCCCAGCACCCGGTTCATCGCCGTGAACACTCTGCGCCAGTTGCGCTTCTCCTGCGCCAGTTGCGCCCGCCCCGCCCTGGTCAGCGTGTAGAACTTCGCCCGCCGTCCGCTCTCCAGCTCTCCCCACTGCCCTTCCACCCAACCCTGCTCCGCCAGCCGGTGCAGCGAAGGAAACAGCGACCCCGGCCCCACCACGAACACCCCGCGCGTCACCTGCTCGATCCGGTCCGCGATCCCCACCCCGTGGAGCGGCTCCAGTTCCAGCGTCCGCAGGATCAGCAGGTCCAGGGTCCCCTGCAACAGCTCGGCTTGCCTCGCCATGCGCGCATCATATCGAGGATCGATATCGACTGTCAATGGGAAGGGCGCCCCGCTCGTCCCGCGCCTCATTCCGCGCCGGGACGCGCTTCAGCGCTCCCGCCTCGCACACCCCCACTGCGCCATCTTCTCCCGGAACCCCATCAGGGTCTCCCGGTCCGCCGGATCCAGGCGGAATGGTTTCCCCAGTCGCCGCGCCACAGGGGAGATCCGCGCGTTCTCGCTTATCGACGGATTGGGGACTGGACAATGTGTCCTTGACTGGACACGCCTATCTGCCACCGGTCGCGGTAGATCGCGGCGATGGTCGAGGCGGCCAGCTTCAGGTTGTTGGTGTCGAAAACGATGGTCTCCGGCTTTTCCTTCAGCCGGACTTCGATCCGGCGCAAGCGCATCAGCTTGTCCGGATCCTTTTCGCTGTCCAGCACGATCACCTCGTCGCGCAAGATATAGGTCCCCGGCCGAACCGGCCGTTCTTCCATGATCGTGTAGCCCGTACTGTCCTTCAGCCGGCTGACGAACCACACCCCCCAGCGGTGAGCCGGCGCCACCAGTCATGGTCCTCGTAGCCGCGGTCGAAGACCAGTATGGCGCCCGGCCGAAACTCCATCTTGCGCGCCACCGTGATGTCGGCTTTCCTGCCCTCGCTCAGCACCGCATACTGCGGCAGGAAGCCCTGGTTGTCCAGGACCAGGTGCAGTTCACCGCCCCCTTGGTCCGGACGTAGGAGGCCCACTCGAGCATCGACAGGCACAACGGAATCGTCGTCGAGTCCAGGCTCAGCAGCGGATGTTTGAATCGAAACCGGGTCTTGTTGTCCCTGCCTACCGCCTGGCACATCGATACCAGTTGCTTGAAAACGTCCTCGTAGATCTGCCACGAGCGATGCTCATTGGCGTAGGCCAGCGTAGGCCAGCGTCGACCGAGTGGGTGCCCGCTCTACGCCCAGGTGCCGCAGCTTGCCTTCACTGGCGGCCAATCCGCCGGTGAGCTCGCGCAGCGGCCGCGCCCCGCCCAGATGACAGAACTGCATCGCGATGAACTGGCTCCAGCAAGTCATGCCCTTGGCATGCTTCTCGCCTTGATGTCGCGAAACGGCGCTGTCGAGCAGGCCGCGCGGGACCAGCCTGACAATCTGGCTGAAAATGCTCGATACTCGTTCCATGGGCGGGTTGTTCCTCCGGTGGGATTGCTGTTGAACAACTCAACTCTACCGGAGTCACCCCGCCCTCTTCCTCGCCCTCGCCCCTCTACACCTGGCTCAGATGGCAATCAAACGTTTTGGACAGGCGTGGTTCATGCCATAAAAGGCGGGTGTTTTGCTAGAGTCCTGGTGAAATGTCCGGATTAGTTCGACGCCACCGGGGTGGCCGCAGTAGGAAGGGAATGCCGTCTCAGAGAGACTGCGGCTTCCGAACAACACGTGCCAGGACCTCCCGCAGGTCCTCCAGGTGTACGGGCTTCGCGACAAAGGCATCCATGCCAGCTTCGCTGCACTTCTGCTTGTCCTCGGTGAAGGCACTGGCGGTCATGGCGACGATCGGTGTGCGTGCAGCGTCTCCTTCTAGACGGCGGATTTCGCGGGTTGCTGCGAAGCCATCCATCTCCGGCATCTGGCA
This sequence comes from Bryobacterales bacterium, assembly GCA_027324255.1. GTDB lineage: Bacteria > Acidobacteriota > Terriglobia > Bryobacterales > Bryobacteraceae > Paludibaculum. The sequence goes on from DAHVTI010000411.1 coordinate 4,466, forward strand.
GTCCATAAAGATGATGTCGTAGGAGGCGTTGTTGGAAACACGAACCGCCTCCAGCCCATTAGCGGCGACCTCGACGTGGCAGCCCAGTCTCTCAAGCATCCGTTTGCCCACCACCTGGTTGACTGAATTATCCTCTACCAGGAGAACGCGAAAGCCGCGAAAAGCCTCTGAACTGGCAGGGTGAGCAGTTGGCAGTTGGTTGGAGATGTCTACCGAAGTAGCGTGGGCTGAGGGATCCAACGCACGCCTGATCTCGTCCGCTCTGACGGGCTTGGCTAGAATGACGTCGAAATCGGCAACGGACGATGAGTAGTCTGCCGGGTAGCCTACGACGCGAACCAGGCGCAAGATGTCCTCTGTGCCCGCATGCGCCTGGCGGGCAAGAGCCGCTGCCGCGGTATCATCATCCTCCTCCAGGATCACAGCGTGAAATGCATCACCCGTTTGCCGTGCCTGCTCGATGAGCTTCAAGGCCGATGGGACATCGGGCGCACATTCGACACGAGGAGTGAAATGCGAGCAGGACTCAGCGAGTTCCGTACGATGGAACACAGTGCCGCCAGCGACTAGCACGCGAACATCGAGCTGAACCGGGCTGCCTGTTTCGCCGTCCCCGACCATCAGAGGCATCGTGAAGGAGAATGTGGAACCCGATCCCGGAACGCTAACAACGGTAATGTCACCGCCCATACGCTGGATGAGCTGCTTTGAAATGGCCAGGCCCAGGCCCGTCCCGCCATATTTCCGCGTGGTCGAGGAATCGGCCTGCACAAAACTGTTGAACAAGTGGGGAAGTCGCTCGGGTGCAATTCCGATGCCGGTGTCGGTCACACCAATCCGTAGTAACTGTGGCTCCTCGCTGTGCCGTACGCACTCAGTTCGAATCAGCACATGCCCGCGGTCAGTGAATTTGATGGCGTTGCCCGCAAGGTTGAGCAGAACCTGGCGGACACGTCCCGGGTCCCCTTTGATGTTTCGGGGGACATCGGACGAATGGCGCACTACCAATTCGAGACCCTTGGCCTGGACGCGAGGCCCGAAGAGTTGTGCAACTTCGTCGACGACTGCATGCAGATCAAATGCGACGGATTCGATTTCCACCTTGTTGGCTGCGATCTTGGAAAAGTCGAGAATATCGTCGACGATTTCAATAAGCGCTTCGGCGGAAGCGCGGATCGTATCGACGCCATTGCGCTGGTCAAGAGTGAGTGGAGATTCCAGCAGGAGCTCGGTCATGCCGATGATGCCATTCATGGGCGTCCGAATCTCATGACTCATGTTTGCCAGGAAGTCACTCTTGGCTTGGTTCGCGCTCGCCGCCTCCAACCGGAGTTGTTCGGCAGTACGGCACGCGGAGCGATTACGTCGGGCCATCCACGCGAGCATGCCGAACAAGCCCAAGAGAACGGCCGTCCCCACAGCGAGAATCCGCGTCCGGGTGCGCGCCTCCGTCAATTCGCCGATGACCGACGTTTCGTTTCCGGCAGTCATGAAGTGCCGGAAGTAAATAGAAGAGAAGCTACCGTCACGAATCATGCCGGTGAACTGCGCCCGGATGCGATCGGCCGCCTGGGCCGCGTCCGGGATCTTCTTCGGTGCCCCAATGCTGAACCACAGCGTGGCGTCAGCGAGAGGAGTGAAACGAAACGAGAAGTTCTTGCAGCTATTGGGCTTGCGAAGTGAGGCCGAGTCGCCGATGCTTTCCGGTAGCAACCCTGCATCCGCTTTACCGGAACAGATTGTCCCCAGAAGGTCTGACGAATTGGAGGCGGGGACGAGGCGAGATTCGGGGAACTGCTGCCGGGCAATCCGGGAGGATTGCTTGCGATCCAAATAGGCGATCCGGCGGCCGCGGCTGTCATTGAGACGGCGGATGTCAGATGACACAGGAACCACCAGCCAATATGCGATCTTCAACCAAGGCTCAGTGAAGTGCACATAGGGACGGCGCTCGGGAGTCACTCCCAGGATTGGCCAAAGATCGACAAGTCCCTCCTTGAGAGCATGATCAGGCCCTTCGGGTACGTGCACCCACTCCAGGGTGATGTTGGCCCGTCGGGCCGCCTCGGCGATTACATCGATAGCCGCCCCGTTGGGCTGGCCCTCCGGGCTAACGTACTGATATGGCGGTGACTGTTGAAAACCGGCACGCAACTGCCTCCCGTCAAGCGGAACTGTCAAGAACAGCGCCGATAGACATAGAGAATTCAACACGAACCTTACGGTGTTAACTCTGCCGGCAAGCTCAGGCATGCCACAGACCTCTGCCCGCTATATCGTCTGATTGCACAGAAAACTGCAGTGCGTTCCACCTGCCAGGCCCCCCCGGCGAACTCCAGTCGGCGCAGGCGACGCAGCGGCTCGAAGGCCCGGGCGCCGGCCCGCAAGTATTCGTGCGCCAGGCTCCGATGCCGGCACAACCGGTCGTAGCTCAACTATCCCAGCCTCGTGAGCCATCACCTGAAGAGCGCCGCCTCCTGGCGGCGTACGAAAGTGAGCGGCCGGCGATCGCGGCCCCAGCCACGATGAGGGACGGCTTTGGATCTCCAGGCTTCGGCAGTGCGTCACAAACCGATCAAGGCGGTCGGAACAACGGTGACGCCGCGGCCCAGATCCCCGTCAATGATCCAGACCCTCGCGAGACAGAACGGTGGTTCGCAACTCGATGCGAACGCCGAACGCGCTCTTGCAGCACGGCCGAACTCCGCGTGGCTTGTCTCGACTTACCGACGTCGAAATCGTCTTTATGGCGGGGTTCGAACTTGTGGGTAATTGAAAGTTTCACCGGACGGATACGCTACACCAGCACAGCGGGGTGTTTCGCTTTGCTCGTCGTATTCTCGCGCTTCGGCGGACACACCCCGCGCCGCGCCGGAAATGCCTGGCCTGTTGGAGCACGGATCAGGGCGCCTCTGATCTGTACCTGATGTTTAACGCCGGCGCCGCACCGATCGCATTTCTGCTGCCGCCGCTTGGACCCGGTGAATGGTGCCTCGCTGCCGGCACCTCTCTCAAGAATGCACGCACCACATCTCTCCCCCGGACAGCAAGCCCATCTCCAAAACTCGAACCGCCGCGCCCTCGACGCCCCTCGATCGTGGTCCTGATCGCCTCTACGGGAGTACCCGGCCATCGGAGCCGGGAACCTGCTCAGCCTTGAACTGCATCGGCTGACGCTCTTCCCGGGGTTGCATGTCAATCCCGCTGGTCGAGGGCGTTATGTTCCAGATGTCGCGCGCATACTCCGCCACCGTGCGATCGCTCGAAAACTTCCCAATTCGCGCGACGTTCAAGATGGCCATGCGCGCCCATCTTTGCCGATCCCGGAATGCTTCGGCCGCGCGCTCGTGCGCTTCCAGGTAGGCCGGTAAGTCCGCGAGGTGGAAATGCTCGTCGTTCGGATCGAGTATGGCTCGAAATATCCAGCCGAACAGGTCGGGTTCATCGGGACAAAACGCCTTCGACAGAAATGCATCCGCCACCCGCTTGACGCGGACATCGCGGTCGTAATAGTCGCGCGGCCGGTAGGACCCATCCTGGCGCATGCGCTTTACCTCGGCGGCGCTCAACCCGAACAGGAAAACATTGTCCTCACCAACCTCTTCCCGAATCTCGATGTTGGCGCCGTCCTGAGTGCCAAGCGTAACGGCTCCGTTGAGCGCCAGTTTCATATTGCTGGTGCCCGAGGCCTCCATTCCGGCGACGGAAATCTGTTCACTGATGTCGGCTGCGGGAATGATTCTTTCTGCCAGAGACACCCGGTAGTCTGGCAGGAAAACAACCTTCATCCACTGGTTGGCCCGCGAGTCGTTGTTGATCACGCGGCCGACGTTGTGGATCAGCTTGATAATCTGCTTGGCCGCCCAATAGCCGGGAGCCGCCTTTCCGGCAAAGATGTAGGTCCGGGGAGTTGTGGGCTGCCGGCCGTCCTCGATCAACGACAGATACTCTTCAATGATGTGCATCACGTTGAGTAACTGCCGCTTATATGCGTGGAGTCGCTTCACCTGGACGTCAAAGAGGGAGGCGGGATCCACGCGGATGCGCAAGCTCTCTTGAATGACTCGCGCCAGTGCCTGCTTGTTCGCCAGCTTGAGTTCCAGGAACGCGGCCCGCCACGCATCATCCGCCACCCGGTTCTCCAGTTCGCGGAGTTGGCATAGGTCGGTGATCCACCCGTCGCCAATGGCCGCCCGAATCAACTCCGCCAGCCCTGGGTTGGCCTTCAGCAGCCATTGGCGCGGCGAGACCCCGTTGGTTTTGTTGTTGAATTTGTTCGGCCACAACTCGCAAAACTCCCGCGCCACTGACGCCCTGATCAACGCAGTGTGAATTGCGGAGACCCCGTTCACCGAGTGGCTTCCTACAATCGCCAGATGAGCCATGCGCACTTGCCGGGGAGTGGATTCTTCGATCAGCGACATCCGGCTCCGGCGCTCGGCGTCTCCAGGATAGGCGGCCCAGATCCGATCGAGAAAGCGCCGGTTGATTTCCAGAATTACCTGAAAATGTCGTGGCAGCACAGTTTCCAGCAAGGGCACGGGCCATTTCTCCAGCGCCTCCGGAGCGAGCGTATGGTTCGTATAAGCCAGCGTCGCCTGACTGATCTCCCACGCCTCCTCCCAGCCGAGGTTCTTCTCGTCGACCAAAAAGCGCATCAGTTCGGCCACAGCCAGAGCCGGGTGGGTATCATTCAGTTGTATGGCAACCTTTGCAGGCAAATCCCGGAAGTTGTCGTGGTTCTGCTCGAATCTCCGCGTGATGTCCCGGATGGCGCAGGCTACAAGGAAGTACTCCTGGACCAGGCGCAATTCTTTGCCGGCGATCACCGCATCCGCGGGATAGAGCACCTTCGAAACGTTCTCCGACGCGATTTTCTGCTCTACTGCCTTGAAGTAGTCGCCGTCATTGAAGATCTGCATGTCGAAGTCTCGTGAGGAGCGCGCCGAGTAAAGGCGGAGGAAATTGACAGTCCTCCCCCCGTAACCCGCGATGAGCGTGTCATACGGAACCCCGATCAGGACTCTCCAACCGAGCCACATTGGGTTGTAATCGCCCTTACGATCTGCCGCGTGCTCGATGTGACCGTGAACAGGCACGATGCAGGATTCCTCCGTACGGGCGATTGCCCACGGAGTGCTCTGCGCCAGCCAGCTATCCGGCTTCTCGATTTGATATCCGTCATGGATCTCCTGCCTGAAGAGACCGTACTCATAGTTGATGCCATAGCCGCATCCCGGCATTCCCAGCGTTGCCAATGAGTCCAGAAAACAGGCCGCCAGACGGCCGAGCCCGCCGTTGCCCAGCGCCGCGTCTTCCTCTTCTTGTTCCACTCGTTCGAGATCCACATCCAGTTCTCTCAGGGCCTGCCGGTACAGCTCGCGAATCCCCAGGTTGACCAGATTGTTACCCAGCGACCGTCCGATGAGAAACTCAATGGACAGATAGTAGAGGCGCTTGGGATCCGCTTTCCGATTTCGCTCGTCGGTTTCGAGCATCCGTTCGACGAGCCGGTCGCGGACCGAGAGCGCCACGGCGGTGTACAGTTCCCTGGCCGAGAGTTCGGGCCACGCTCTTCCCAGGGAATATTTCGCGTGTCTGTGGAGCGACTCCAGGATGCCGGCAACGGAATCCGCCGCCGCGGTCTCACCGTTCATATTGAACCCCTCTGTCCCCTGTCTCCGCCAGTCTGCTAGCGCGCCAACGCGCGCAGTGCCTCTTGTTGCGTGGCATATATGTCGAATATCCGGTGCATGCGCACCAGCTCGAACACCGCTCGCACCTGTTTCGTCATGCCACAAAGCTTCAAATCTCCGCCCTTGGCGCTCAACTGGCGCAGACACGAAAGTATGGCGCCCAGGCCGGAACTGTCTACGAATCGCAGCCGGCTCAAGTCGAGGACCAACTCGGCATGAGCCTGCAAAATGGGAGCGATGGCACTCTTGAATTCCGCGACATTGCTGGCATCCAGTTCGTCCATCGGTACCACGGCAACTGTCATGTTATTGATTGTCTCGACCGCTAATTCCATCCGGGCCTCCCGTTAAGACTGTTGACTCTTGACCAGCGCGACGCAACTCCTACCCCATTGATCCCGGTAGTACCGCACCTCATCCACGCTGCGGGAGATCATATACGCGCCGAACCCCGATTCACGCGATCCGTCGAATGCGGGCGGCGGAGCGGTCGACGGCTCGAAGGGAACTCCGATGTAACGCAGCCGGATTGAGACTTGGCCGGGAAATGCTTCCCCCTCCAGGTGGATCCACTGATCGGTGCGTCCGCCGTAGGCGTGCTTCATGATGTTGCTGGCTGCCTCGTGGACCGCCAGTTCGAGGGCGCTGACGCTCTCCGCCGCCAGGGGCGAACCGGGCGCGTCGCGGCAGAACATGCGTACGAATTCCCGTGCCCGCCGAAGTTCGTGGAGATCGCTGCGTATCTCGATCTCCGCTTGCGCGAGCGCTCGAACGGCCACGCTGGTCAGATCGTCCGTCAGCCGCTGGGACCCGCAAAACTCCGCCACGGCTTGACGAACGGCCTGTACCAACGCCTCGGGCTCCAGTTCGCTGCCCCGGAGGATGGCCTGCTCCAGGCGATCCGGGCCGAACAGCTCTCCCGCGCCGTTGCGTGCTTCCGTGATCCCATCCGAGTAAAAGAAAAACAAATCCCCCGGCTCAAAAGGAACGCAGATCTGTTTGTAGCTTTCGTCTTCGCGGATGCCCAACGGCAGGTTGTCTCCGTGCAGAAGCTCGCAACGCCCCGTCCTGGCATGCCATTGAATGGTCTCTGTGTGCCCGCAATCCACCAGTTCGACGTGGCGCCGGCTCGCGTGCAGCCTGGCGTAACATAAGGTTACGAAGCTGTCCAGATCGACCAGTTGACGCACAATCTCAGAATGCGTCAGCATCACGATCTCTCTCGGCTCCGGAGGCTTCTCATTTCGGGAAGCAGCGACCAGGAGACTGAAAGCCCTGAGCAATCGGCTCTTGGTGGCGGCGCCCAGCAGCGCCGCCGGAATCCCTTTCCCCATCACATCTCCCACGATCACGTCCAGGGAGTCGTCCGGATGTCTGAAGAAGGCATAGAAATCGCCATCGACCCGCTGGGAAGGCAGGCTCAGCGCCGCGACGCGTAGTCCGGGTACATCCGCGGGCGGCTCGTCGAGCAACAGGGTCTGCTGAATGCGGGAGGCGATTTCTACTTCCCGCTCCCGAGCGCGTTCCAGTTCCGCATTCGCTGCCCGGAGTTCATCGGTTCGCTCTTGAACGCGCCGCTCCAACCCCGCGTTGAGCGCGCGGATCTCAGCCTCCGCCCTGGCCCGCTCGGCCTTCGTTCTGAGGGTGGC
>DAHVTI010000413.1 GCA_027324255.1 Bryobacterales bacterium
GGCCACAGTTCCAGGAGCCGCTGCTGACGCGCAACCTGGGGCTGGTGGAGAAGCTGCGGGAAGTGGGGGGGAGGCACGGGCGGACGCCGGGCGAGACGGCCATCGCTTGGGTGCTGCGGAAGGAAGAAGCGACGGGGGCTATTGTGGGGCTGCGCTCGGCCGAGCAGCTCGCAGGGGTGATTGGGGCGGGGGAGTTTCGGCTGAGCGGCGGGGAGATTGGGGAGAGTCTGCCGGGAGGCCGGCCTGGAGGCCTGCCCCACATTTAGCACCTTATTTGATTTGGGTGGCTAGGGTGCGGGCGGCGTCGTAGAGCATGGCGGTTTCGCTGGAGCAGCCCACGAAGAGCATGCCCATGTCGCGCCAGCGCTTGGCTAACGCCAGGTTCCTCGCCTGGGCGCCGGGGACGACGCCGTGGCGGCGGCAGCTTTCGACGATCTTTTCGACGGTGTCGAGCATCTTCGGGTGCTCGAATTCGCCGGGGACGCCGAGGCTGATGGAGAGATCGACGGGGCCGATCATGACCGTATCGACGTTGGGCACCGAAAGCAGTTCGTCGCGGGCGTCGAAGGCGCGCGTTGTTTCGATCTGCAGCACCACCATCTGCTCGCGATTCAGGTGCTCCATGATCTGCGGGATGGTGACGGGCTCGAAATCCACTTGAAGCGGCGTGAGGCCCATGCCGCGCTGGCCCACGGGGGGGAACTTGGTCCAGCCGACGGCGCGCTCGAGCAATGCCGGATCTTCGACGCGGGGGAAGATGACGCCTTCGGCGCCGCAGTCGAGGGCGCGGGCGATCAGGGAGTATTGCAGGTCGGCGACGCGCACGATGGGGGAGAGGCCCACCCTGACCGCAATGCGGCAGAGGTCCTGCAGCGTCTCCTGGTCGAAGCCGCCGTGCTCGCCGTCGAGGAAGGCCCAGTCGAAGCCGGCGGCGGCGAGAATGCGGATGGCGTCCTGGGAGCGGAACTGTGAGAAGTTGGTGCCGAGCTGGAGCCGGCCTTCGCGCATGGCCTGTTTGACGGTGTTGATCTTCATATGGGGAGCAGGAGGTGGTCCGGACAGCCGGGCTGGACGTTCTCGTAAATCGTATCGATGAGGTCGAAGCCGTGGCGGGCGAGGAACGGGAGGATGGAGTAGAGCCGTTCCTGGAGGTGGTGCTCGGGGAAAACGAGCGAGGAGAGGTGGGCGGCGGATTCGTCGATGCGGGTGTTGCGGCGCAGGGCTTCGCGGCCCGCCTTCGACTGGTTTTTGGAGAGCTGGTAGAGGATCTTGGCGCGGCTGCGGGTGAGGGCTTCGCCGAGGGTGGGGTCGAAGGAATGGAGCTCGCGGTAGAGGCGGTCGAGTGAATTGCGGATCTCGCTGGTGACGTCCTCGAAGGTAATTTCGAGAGATTCGGGGATCAGGCGCGATGCCACGCGCTGCTTGAGCTTGGCTTCGCCGTGGAAGCAGTCGGTGATGGTGATGCCGTAGCGGCCCATGAGCTTGCGGGCGCGCTCGTCGAGCAGGGTGAAGCCGGAGCGCGGGGCGGCGACGGGCATGCGGCCGAGGAGGGTCTGGTAGAGGACTTCGGACTGGGCGAGATAGGCGAGCTCGGCGGGGCCGCCGATGTAGGCGGCGGTGGGGAGGAGCGAATCCTGCATGACGGGGCGGAGGAGGGCGTTGGGGGAGAGGGCGGCGGGGTCCTCCACCGTGTCGGAGGGCTTGAGGCGCAGGCGGCGGCCGTTCTGGAGCTGGAAGAAGAGAGACGACTGGGGCTCGACGAGCACCTGCGAGTGGTAGCCGGCGTGTTCGAGCTGGCGGGTGCGTTCGAGGAGGCCGGCGACGAGTTCTTCGCGGCGCTCGAAGGCGGACTGGAGGAACGGCGCGGCGAGTTGGCGCAATGCCGGGTCGAGGGGATCGAAGAAGACGAGGCCGTAGCCGGCGAGGAGGCGCTGGAGCAGGGCGCGGAAGGCTTCGCCGAAGGTGCGGCCGGGCTCGTAGCATTCCTCGACGAGGCCGATGACCTCGTCGGCGTAGAGGAAGCCGCGGAGGGCGGCGGCGAGCTCTATGAGGGGGGGGCGGACGATTTCGACGCCGCCGACGGGGCGGCCGTTGTCGCCGGAGGTGGAAGCGGCGACGCGGACGGGGCGCTGGTGGGGATCGAAGACCCAGGCGTGATCGACTTCGGCGAGGTCGTGATCCTCGGTGGCGAGCCAGAAGACGGGGACGGCGCGGATGCCCGATTCGGAGAGGCGGCGGGCGAGGCGGACGGCGGAGAGGGCCTTGTAGAGGGTGTAGGCGGGGCCGGAGAAGAGGCCGACCTGCTGGCCGGTGACGATGGCGACGGTGTCGGGGAGTTCGAGCTGGGTGATGGCCGAGGTTTCTCCGTTGGTGCGGCGGAGGGCGGCGGCGAGCGCTTGGCGGCCCTTGTCGGGGATGCGGGCGGAGTTGGCGGCACGGCGCAGGGCTTCGGGGTCGTGGGGGTCGTGGCGGTAGAAGCGGGCGGCGCGCTCGAAGTGATAGAGATAGTCCGCAAAGAGGGTGCTGGTCCCCGGCAGTTCCGTATGGGGGATTCGAAGGCTGTTCATGCGGCTCTCACCAGACTAGCAGGAACCCGATTTCGGCTTGGCGGGGGAGGTGTAGAATCAAGATGGATTGTTTGAATCCCTCGAGGTACGAAACCCCCATGAAGAGTGACCAGACCAACCGCCGGCAGTTTGTGGCCGGAGCCGCCGCCATGACGCTGGCAACGAGAGCCATGGCGAAGACCAGCAACAAGACGAACCCGGGCCGGGTGATCGGGGCGAACGACAAGATCAACGTCGCCGTGATCGGGACGGGCGGGCGCGGTTCTTATGTAGCCGACCGCTTCGACAAGTACGGCAAGAACGAGAAGCCGGGCGCATGCCAGATTGTCGGCGTGTGCGACGTGTACCAGAAGCGCGTGACGGCGGCCAAGCAGCGGTTCCAATGCATGGGCACGCTGGACTACCGCGAGATTCTGGAGAACAAGGACGTCGATGCGGTGATCGTGGCGACGCCGGACCACTGGCACGCGCCGATCGCGCTGGCGGCGATGGACAAGGGCAAAGACGTGTACCTCGAAAAGCCCATGTGCCACACGATCGATGAAGTGAAGGCGTTGATCAGCACGGTGAAAGAGACCGGGCGCGTAGTGCAGGTGGGTTCGCAGACGACTTCGGGCGACCAGTGGTGGAAGGCGCGCAAGGCCATCGCCGACGGCATGATCGGCAAGATGATCCTGAGCCAGGGTTCGTATCACCGCAACTCGACCGAGGGCGAGTGGAACTGGAAGATCGACGCGCAGGCCGGCCCGGAGGCCAAGGGCGAAGACTACATCGACTGGAAGATGTGGCTGGGCAAGGCGCCCAAGCGGCCGTACAACGCCGACCGCTTCTTCCGCTTCCGGAAGTATTGGGACTATTCCGGCGGCATCGCCACGGACCTGTTCTTCCACGTGATGGCGCCGTTCAACATCTGCTGGGGCGAGCCGCAGTACCCGTCGAAGGTGATGGGCTCGGGCGGCATCTACGTGTTCAAGGACGAACGCGAGGTGCCGGACACGTTCCACTTCATGGCCGAATACCCGAAGGGCTTCTCGCTGGTGCTGTCGAGCTCGATGGCGAACTCCGAGCACATCCCGGGCACTGTGCGCGGCCACGAAGGCACGATCGTGATGGTGGAACACGGCCGGTTCGAAGGCTTCGCTCCGAACATCACGGTGAAGCCGGAGAAGCGCGTGATCAGCGCCGAGTACAAGGCGAAGTTCGGCGAAGAGCCGATCACGATCCCGGTGGAGAACAAGGACACGATGTTCACGCACATCGGCAACTTCCTGGACTGCATGCGCACGCGGCAGAAGCCCACGCTGGACGTGGAGACGGCCGGGCACGCGCAGGTGGCCATCACGATGGCCGTGGAGAGCTACCAGAAGGGGAAGGTGCTGTACTTCGACGAGAAGAACTTCAAGGTTGTGGACAAGCCGGTGAAGGCGTAGCGCCACACTCCGCTTTGGTGAGTGAGACAGGCCGGGGCCGGGTGCTCCGGCCCGTTTTGTGTCCGGGCCGGAACGCGGACGCTTATCGGCAGTATGTCAACCTGTCCACCTTTATTCACAGGTGGTCTGTCCGCATCAGTCAATGGCACCTGAAGATCCTCGCCGGCTGGCCGAGGGCGGTTTGCGTGTCTTCAGGATGAGTCTACGTGCCGGATTCGGGGCGGTGGCCCGGCTTTTCCACGGCCTGGCTTATTGTCGCTTCCGCCGGCCTTTTGCCTCTCCGCCGCCGTCGCGTAGCGGCCGACCACGTGGGGGCCGAATCGAATCGGGATGCTCCCATCCAGGTGTTCGTGGGTGGTCACCGTCGTGCCCGCGAGCGAATGCCGGAAGCGGCTCTGCTCAAGTCGCCAGCTCTGGTCGCCGATCGTCACCGTGTTGTCCTTGGCCACTACCCGCTCGGTCTGCACCGTGAACACCAAGTTCAGATCGCTGCGCGAGGTGCGCCGAAACGCCGCCCCCTTCTCTTTCGCTGCAACCGTGAGCTTGTCATTGAACTCGGCGATGTAACGCTCGTTCAGAAGAGCGTCCTCAGCGCCCGTCCGGCGGCCAGGGCAGTCCGGAGTAGGGCAGATTAGCCGCGCCCGCCAACTGGCGCAAGTGGTGCTCGAGGTGCGCCACGTAGTCCAGCGCCACTTGCTGCAAGGACGTCGCCGCATAGGCGGCGATCCAGCAGGGCGTTTCGAGTTTGCCGGCCGGCACCTGCCGCAGCACATGCGCGATGTGCGCGTTCATGCCCGCCCACAGTTCCAGCAGTACGGCAGGATCGGCCGTGCGGTAGCTCTGCACACGCGCCATCTCTTCCTGCGCGTAGCCCGGGAAGCGCAGCTCCTCCTCGATCAGAGCGCGCACGAAGCGCTGGTGGTTGTTCACCGCCGAGTCGATCAGGTGGCCGAGCAGTTCCACTCGGCTCCAGGCGGAGGAGCCGGGATAGGGCGCCTGCCAATCCGCCGCGGCCAGCGGACGCAGGGCATCGCGGACGGCCGGGACCAGAAGGCAGAGATGATCGGGCAGGGCGGCGAACTCCATGAATCCAGGCTAGCAGCGGGCGCCGGCCTTCAGGCATCCTGAAAGCGATGCTGCTGAGAAACGTGGTGAGCCGCGCCGAGTTCGGCGAGGCGAAGATGGGGAAGGTTTCGCTGGCCGCGGGCGAGCACTTGTACGCGGGCCTGAACTGCTTTCTGCCGGGCCAGGAGCACCACGCGCACGTGCACGCGGACCAGGACAAGCTGTACTACGTGCTGGCCGGCAGCGGGCAGGCGCAGGTGGGCGAGGAAACCAACCCGGTGAGCGCGGGAGACCTGATCCTGGCGCCCGCCGGCGTGCTGCATGGCCTGAAGAACACCGGCAGCGAGCCGCTGAGCGTGCTGGTGGTGTTCGGCCCGCCGCCCCGGAAATGATGCGCGTGCTGCTCATCCTCGCCGCCAGTTGCCTGCTGCGCGGGCAGCAGGCCGAGCCGGGGCTCGACGCCGCGCTGCGGGCGCTGGAAACGCGCTCCGGCGGCGTGCTGGGCGTGGCGGC
>DAHVTI010000427.1 GCA_027324255.1 Bryobacterales bacterium
CCGCGTCAACGCCGACCTCGCCAACGGCCTCGGCAACCTCGCCTCCCGGACGCTGACCATGATCCGCCAGTACCGCGGCGGCAACATCCCGGCTTCTTCCGGTTCCGCCGAAATCGCCGAAGCCGCCCGCCAGGCGGTGGCTTCTTATCGGACTTCGTTCGAGAGCTACGAGTTCCACCGCGCCCTCGAAGCCCTCTGGGGCTTGATCGGGACCGTCGACAAGGCCATCGTCGCCTACCAGCCCTGGACCCTCGCCAAGAAGGACCACCCCGAGCCCCAGGCCCAGCTCGACGAGATCCTCTACTCCGCCGCCGAGGTCATCCGCATCTCCACCGCCCTCCTCCACCCCGTCATGCCCGAAGCCACCGCCCAGATCTGGGCCCAGCTCGGCATGGCCGCGCCCATCGCCGAAACCCGCCTCGATCAGCTCAAGTGGGGCCAGCTTCCCGCCGGCCAGGCCATCGGCGAAATCGCCCCCGTATTCCCCCGCCTCGACGCCGCCAAGGTCATCGAGAAGATCCAGGAGATCGACGACCAGGAAGTGGACCGCATCAACGTCCTGTTGGGCAAGGTGGACGCCCCGCCCCCGCCCCCGGCCAACATCCCGCCGCTCGCCCCCGAGATCACCATCGACGACTTCGCCAAAGTCGACCTCCGCGTCGCCAAAGTTCTCACCGCCGAAAACGTCAAGGGCGCCGACAAGCTCCTCCACCTCACCGTCGACGCCGGCGAAGCCCAGCCCCGCACCATCGTCGCCGGCATCGCCAAGGCCTACTCGCCCGAACAGCTCGTGGGCCGCAAGGTGGTCATCGTCGCCAACCTCGCCCCCCGCAAGCTCCGCGGCCTCACCTCCCAGGGCATGATCGTCGCCGCCTCCCTCGAAGACACCCCGCCCGTCCTGGCCGCCTTCCTGGAAGATGTGCCCGTCGGAGCCCGCCTCAAGTAACACCCGCCCGGCCCCGCCGCGCGTCCCCCCGGCGACCCGAACGCAGGGGGGGCTCCACCGCCCGGCCCCGCCGCGTACCCCAGCCCGCGACCCCGAACGCAGTGGGTCTCCGCCGCCCGGCCCCGCCGCGTACCCCAGCCCGCGACCCCGAACGCAGAGAGGGGGTCTCCGCCGTAAGGCGTCCCCCGAAATCGCAGCGGCCGGGCGCGAGGCCCGGCCGTGTTCCATCTCTGCTTTGGGGGTCTTCTCCCTCAGGTCAGTCTCCAAAGTATCCCTGCGCCAGCTCCGGCTTCATCTCCAGAGCCTGCCGCCAGCAGGTCCGCGCTTCCTCGGAACGGCCCTGCGACTTCAGCGCGTGACCCAGGTTCAGCAGCGCCTCCGGGAAGTTTGGCCGCAGCCCCAGCGCCTCCCGGTACAGCGACACTGCGTCTTCCACCTGCCCCTGCTTCTGCAGCAGCAGCCCGGTGTTGTAGAACAGCTCCGGCGACCGCTCGCCCAGGTCGATCAGCTTGCCCTGCAGGTTCAGCGCCTTGGCCTGGTCCTGCTTCTCCACCGCCAGCGACGCCAAGCCTCGCAGCGCTTCCACGCTCTCCGGCTTCGCCGATAGCGCCACTTCAAAATGGGTCTGCGCCCGCTCCAGTTCGCCCGTCTGCTTGTAGGCCAGACCCAGGTTGATCTGCGCCTCCACCCACTCCGGCTTCACCGCCACGCATGCCTCGAACTCCTCCAGCGCGCCCAGCGCGTCGCCCCGGCAGATCTTCAGGTAGCCCAGCCGGAACCGCGCGTCCGTCCACTCCGGGTGCTTCTGCAGCAGCTTCGCGTACAGCTCTTCGGCCGCCTGCGTCTGCCCCTGCTCTTCCATCAGCCCCGCCAGGTTCGCCTGCACCTCGGGCTGGTCCGCGTTCAGCTTCAGCGCTGTTTCGTAGGCGTCGCGCGCTCCGCGCCCGTTGCCCTGGCCCTGCCGCGCCACCCCCAGGTTCGCCCACGTCTGCGCGTGATCGGCCCTCACCCGCACCGCCTCCGCATAGGCCTTCTCCGCCTGGTCCAGCTTGTCCAGCTTCTGGTAGGACACGCCCAGGTTGTAGCGCCGCTCGAAGTGCTCCGGCGTCAGTTCCACCAGCTTGGCGCAGTATCTCGACGCCGCCTCATAGTCCTCCCGCGCGAAGGCACACCACGCCAGCCCTTCCAGCGCCGTCTGCGAGAACGGCCGCATCGCCAGCAGCTTCTCGCTCATCTCCGCCACCAGGTCCATGTCCTGGCGCTTAATGCCGATCATCACCATGTTCGACAGCGGCTCTTCGGCGTTCGGGTTGCCGGCCACAATCTGCTGGTACAGCACCATCGCCTCGTCGTAGCGCGTCAGCATCTCGAGCGCTACCGCCTTGCCGAACAGCGCCGTCTCGTCCGCGGCGTCCTTCTTCAGACACGCGTCGAAGCACTCCAGCGCCTTGTCCGCGTTCCGGGCGTGCAGCAGGCAGATGCCAAGCCCCAGCCGCGCATCCAGCCTGCCCGCGTCCTTCGCCAGCGTCCGCTGGAAGTTTGCCGCCGCCTCGTTCCAGCGCATCAGCTTCTCCTGGCACACCGCCAGGTTGAAGTACGCCGACGTCGAGTTCGGGTCGAGTTCCAGCAGCGACTCATAGCTCTTCGCCGCGTCCTCGTACATCTCCAGTTCGAACTGGATGTGCCCCTTGGCCGCATACACTTCGCGTGGCGAATCGCCGGATTCGAGCGCCCGCTCCAGTTCCTTCAGAGCCTCGCGCCCCTTGCCTTCCAGGTGCAGGGTGACGGCTCTCGACAGGGCAGTGCCTCCCTCGAGCGCCGCTGCGTTGTTGCGGGTCTTGTTCTGTTCCTTCATTGCATCTCTCCTAGCTCTGTCAGTTCGCCTGCCTGCCCTGTGCAGTGAGATCGTAGGGCGCCACGAGGGCGCAGAGGCGCCCCAGGAAGTCGTATTGGTGCGTCAATTCCACCCAACGCAGCATGCTCTGTTCACCCCTTGCGCTGTAGAAGCCCACGCCCCCCTGCTCCAGGCGCGAATCGGTGAACGTGTCCACCACCTGTCCCTGGATATACGTTGTATAGTCGGCCCCGCGGATGTCCATCTTCACCAGGTAGAGCGTGTCGGGCCGCACCGGGAACGGGATGGGCATGGTCTTCACGTCCCGCTCCTTGCCGCCGATGACGGTGGAGCGCACCAGTTGCGCCTCGGGCAGCGGTCCGCCGCGCGTGATGACGATGCGCATGGCGTAGTAGTTCTTCGCGTCCGAAGCCCGGAACACCCAGTTCAGGCTCTTGCGCTCGATCTGGCCGAGGAACTGGAAGGTGTAGTCGCGCATGCCCACGGTGGGCGCGTAGAGGGCGAGCTGGCCGGGCTCCAGGAAGCTGGCCGCGCCGTACTTCCAGGTCTTCGACCAGCCGTCTTCTCCGCTCCAGGAGCCGAGTCCGCCGCGGAAGTCGTCGAACAGCCTGACGGCGGCGCGGCTGAGGATGACGCGCTGCAGGGCGTTGACCTGCTCGCCGATGGCGGTCCTGCCGGTGGTGGCGAGCTGATCTCCGGCCGCGTCCGGCGGCGGGGTGCCGGGGCGGAAGCTGTACAGCACGAGGACGAGGAGCAGGGGGAGGCCGAGGGCCACCCACTTCAGGTCGGCCGGCGCGTGCGTCCAGAACCTGCGGCCGGGCAGTCTGCGGGCGTCGAAGGCGAAGCGCAGGCCGGACTTCCTGGCGGTCTCGGCGGGGCGTGTCCGGCGCGGGCCCGAGCCGTCGGCCTGGTCGATGGGCAGGCGACAGGCGGGCATGCGCGGATCGGGGGTCGCGGCGAGCGCCATGACGGGGCCGGCCCAGCGCGGCTCTCCGCGGCCGCAATCGGCCGGGCGGGGCAGTTGGACGGGCAGTCCGCGCGGCTGCGGCGGCACTTGCTCATCCGGTTCGGGGTCGGCCTGAGGCTGCGGCGTTGGGTCGGGAGGCTCGGGCGGCAGGGTGCGGAAGGCGGACCGCGGGTAGGCGGCCTCGCGGGCGGCATCGAGCAGCCCGGAGAGCCAGGGCAGCGCCGCGCAGCCGGCGGCCGCGCTGGCCTGGATGTCCAGCGGCAGCGCCTGCTGGCCTTCCCGGCGCAGGCCCGGCAGGGCGGAGACCAGCCCGAGGGCGGGGAAGGCGGCTTGAAGAACGCTGAGTTCGGGACAGGCGGGGGGCGCGCAGACTCCGGCCGCGGCGGCCATCGCCTTCACCTTGATCCGGGCTGAGCGCTGCGCAGGGCGCAGGCCGGCCTGCAAGGGCGCAGGCGGCGGGAGCGCAGGCAATAGTTGCGGGGCCGGGTCTGGTGGCGCGGAGCATACCGGCGGGGTGCGCTGCAGGCCGGCTGGCAGGGCACGCATCTCTTCCAGCGCGGCCAAGCCGGGGGATTGCAGCTTTACGGCCGGGGGCGGTAGCACGCGCGCAGCCGGGACGAAACCGGCCTCGAGCCGGCAGGGCGGGGCCAGCGGCGCCGCGGGCCTTGAAGTGGAAGGCGCGAGGGGCAGGGGGACGGCGGCGCCGAAGGCCAGGTATTTCTCAGGGGGTGCCGGCGAGGCCTCTTTGCGGCCCTGCGAGAAGCGCGCCGCGGGCTGCGCCAGCCACGGCATCGCGGGGGTGGCCGAGACGAAACTGGCCTCGAGCCGGCAGGGCGGGGCCAGCGGCGCCGCGGGCGTTGAAGCGGAAGGCGCGAGGGGCAGGGGGACGGCGGCGCCGAAGGCCGGCTGTTTCTCAGGGGGTGCCGGCGAGGCCTCGAAGCGGTCGGGCGAAAAGCGCGCCGCGGGCAGCGCCAGCCGCGGCATCGCGGGGGTGGCAGGGACGAAACTGGCATCGAGCCGGCAGGGCGGGGCCAGCGGCGCCGCGGGCGTTGAAGCGGAAGGCGCGAGGGGCAGGGGGACGGCGGCGCCGAAAACCGGCTGTTTCTCAGGGGGCGCCTCCGAAGCCTCGAAGCGGTCGGGCGAAAAGCGCGCTGCGGGCAGCGCCAGCCGCGGCATCGCGGCTGCGGCGGAAACGGCGGCGGGGGTCATCCAACCGGCGGAGGGGCCGGCGAGGGCGGCTTGGAGCGCCAGCAGTCCGGAAGCCGCCGGGAGTTCCGGAGCAGCCGCGAGGGCGGCGTGCGAGGGCAGGGCGACGGACAGCCGGAACAGGGCCCGGCTGGGGGTTCCTCCGGCCGGTGGCAATGCGGACGGGAGCGGCGCGACGAGGGGCAGTTGGCCGGGCGCCGGGAAGCCCTTCGGGGTCAGTGAGCGCTCGATCCAGGGCAGGCCGGAGACGGCGGCGGGGGGCTGGTGTTCCAGGGGCGGGAGGTGGACCGCGACCGCCCCCACGGGGCGGAAGATCTCATAGACAATCCGGGCCATCGGGATTCCAGGTTCGTTCTCGACGACCTTTGCTTTCCGGCCCGGCTTGGTGGAAGGGATCGTCTTGGGCGGCCTGGGCCGCCCCATCCGGTTCTGGGCCTCAATCAGACGGGCGAGGGCCAAATCGCTCTGCTGTTGCTGGAACTCCTGCCGGTGCTCGTCGGAGCAGAACTCGGCGTCGGAGAACTTGCGCAGCAAAGAGAGCCGTTTGCCGCAGTGCAGGCAGCGCATTCCGGAGAGTGTCCTTCCAATGAGATCATCGTCCGGAGCGGAGGCGCTGAACATTCGGCAATTGCCTGAGATGATGAGAAAGCTGCTTGAGTAGAGCTAAGTAGTTCTACTGAGGGTAGCGGCGAAGTTCGACGTCGGCGCGGGTGAGTCCTTCGGGGTAGCGGCGGATGGCGAGGGTGGGTCCGGCGGGCGGGCACGAGGGTGTGGCGGAGAGGATCGTTGTGGTCGGCGAGGGAGTGGGGCCGCGGGGCTATCGAGGGTAGCGGCGAGGGCGAGGGCGGGGCCGGCGGGCGGGGGCAGGGAGCCGGCGGGGGGACGAAGGTGCGGTCGGGGAGGCCGGTGTGCTGGTCGAGGTTGTGGGGCTATTGAGGGAAGCGGCGGAGTTCGACGTCGGGGCGGGCGAGGCGTTCGGGGTTGAGGCGGATGCCGAGGCCGGGGCCGGGGGGCAGAGGCAGGGAGCCGGAGGCGGGGACGAGGGTGCGGTCGAGGAGGCCATCGTACTCATCCAGGTAGTGGCGGCGGACGGACTCGAGGATGCGGAGGTTGGGGAGGGCGGCGGCGAAGTGGGCGCTGGCCCAGTGGAGGACCGGCCCGCCGCAGTTGTGGGGGGCGACGGGGAGGTAGTGGGCTTCGGCGAGGGCGGCGATCTTGCGGGCCTGAGTGAAGCCGCCGCACCAGGCGAGGTCGGGCATGACGATGCGGGCGGCGCGGAGTTCGAGGAGATCGCGGAACTGCCAGAGAGTCATCAACCGCTCGCTGAGGCAGAGGGGGAGGCGGGTGGCGGCGGCGAGCTGGCCGTAGGCGGAGAGGTTGTCCTGGGGGAGCATCTCTTCGAGCCACATGGGATCGAGGGGCTCGAGGGCCTGGGCGATGCGGATGGCGCAGGGCAGGGACCAGTAGCCGTGGAACTCCATGGCGACGTCGATGGAGTCGCCGAGTTCGGCGCGGATGGCTTCGAGGGGGGCGAGGCCCTGCTTCATCTGGGCGGGTGAGATGGACTGGCCCGAGGTCTCGCGGGCGACTGCGTCGAAGGGCCAGATCTTCATGGCGCGGATGCCCATTTCAAGGAGCGACCGGGCGATCTCGACGGGTTGGGTGAGGAAATCGATGTGGTCGTAGCAGGTGTTGTAGACGGGGATGGAGGGCCGGCAGGGTCCGCCGAGCAAGCGATAGACGGGGAGGGAGGAAGCCTGGCCGAGGATATCCCAGAGGGCAATGTCGAGGGCGCTGATGGCGCGCATCTCGGCGCCGGCCCAGCCGCTGTAGGCGACTTCGAGGAAGAGGACGGCCCAAATGCGCTCAATGGCAAGGGGATCGCGTCCGATGAGGAGCGGCGCGAGGCGGTCGAGGACGACGGCCTGCTCAGAGGAGGGGTGGGGGTAGGTCTCGCCGAGGCCGGTGAGACCTTCGTCGGTGTGGATGCGGACCCAGAGCCAGCCGATGGGGCCGGCATGGACGCGGAGGCCCTTGCGCAGGCGGACGGTTTCGACGGCGGTGATCTTCATGGGGCGGCTCCAAAGAACAAAGCCCCTTCCCGCCCTGGGGGGCGGCAAGGGGCAGAGCGGCGGGAACTCGCGGGATGCAGAATCAGAGCGGTTCCGGGAACTTGAGGTTGCTCTTGCCGAGGGACTTGTTGAGCAGGTCCACGACCTCCTCCTCGCGCATGGCGCGGGAGGTGGCCAGTTCGGTGACGAGCATGATGCGCGCCCGGTCCAGCATCTTCTTCTCGCGGAAGGAAAGCGGTTTCTGGGCCTGGAGGCGGACGAGGCACTTGAGCACCTCGGCGACCTCGATCAGGCTGCCGCTTTGCATCTTGGCGGAGTTTTCCTTGAAACGATCCTTCCAGTCCTGCGCGGACTTGCAGTCGCCGCAGGCCAGGAAGTTGAGAACCTTGGCGACCTCACCGTTGCGAGTGACCTTGCGGAGTCCCACCTGGTCGACGTGGGAAAAGGGCACCATCACCGTGAGGCAGTTGTAGGAGAGCTTGAGCAGATAGAACTTCTCGGATTGAGTACCAAAGGTTCGAGAACTGATGTTCTCGATTGTGCCCACCCCATGGTTCGGGTAGACCACCTTCTCACCGACTTGAAAGGTCATGAACGGACCTCGATGCCACTAGCCTGGAGTAGTACGCAAGACTACGTTAAAGTAGTACCCAAATGTAAACCTTTTCGGGGTGTTTTGTCAACCCCGAGAATGGTCGCAAGGCCATGGAATAATTGCCTTTAGCGGTTTTAATCTGAGGGGCTGGCTAGAGTGTTTCAAAGAGCGGAAAAAGACTAGACGGTCTGATAGGAAGCAGGTTACCACGCGGGCTCGGTGGCTGTAACGTGACTGAAGAGAAAAGGCTTGGGCGACGGCAGTGGCAAAACACCCACTATTCTGTGGGTCCCTGTCCGGACGAAACTAGCGGACGGTTTAACGGGAGGCCGTGCGGCTAGGCCATGAGCTTGCGGATGAATTCGAGGTTGCGTTTCATGTCCTCTTCGACGGACTTGGGGGAGCTGGTTTCGAGGTTGGCGAAGCCGTTGAAGCCGAGGTCCATGATTCGTTTCATGACGGCGGGGAAATCGATTTTGCCTTCGCCGAGGTAGCCGCGGTCCTTGAGGTGGATCTGGGCGATGCGAGAGGCGCCGAGCCAGGGGATTTCCTCGAGGGGGTTGAAGCCGTTGAAGGTGGAGTTGCCAACGTCGTAGTAGGTTTTGACGGCCTTGCTGCGGGAGCGCTCCATGATGCGGACATTGTCGCGGGCGGAGATGGTGTCTTCGAGGGCGAGGATGACGCCGGCCTTTTCGGCGGCGGGGGCGAGTTCGCGGAGGGCGTCGCCGACGTAATCGAACTCGGCGGGGGTCTGGAGGGCGCCCTTGCCGAAGAAGGGAAGGAGCATGACCCTGGCTTGGAGGGTTTGGGTAATGGGGATACCGTCGGCGATCCACTTGAGGGCGAGCTTATCGTTCTTGAAGTAGTTGACGTGGAGGATGTCGAGGCAGGTGCCGGCGAGCGCGATGCGGTGCTCTTTGGCGGCGGCGAGGTACTGCTGCTGGAGTGCGGCGTTGTCGAGG
>DAHVTI010000433.1 GCA_027324255.1 Bryobacterales bacterium
CGAATAGCCGCGGACGCGCTCCGTGGAGTACATGCGCTCCCAGAGCGGCTCCACCTGGCGGGCGTCCTGGCCGAGGAGAATGGGCGCGAACTGATCGCGGATGATGGCCTGGTGGACGCGCGGGGCGGACGGGGCGTGGCACTCGCCCCAGCCGGTGAGGCTCTGGTCAGTGGTGACCTTGACGACGACAGCTTGCGTGGCGGAGGGGCGGGTGGGGGTGGCGTGGTCGAGGCGGTTCCAGAGACCGGCGCCGCCGGTGCCCGCGCCGACGGGCGGCATGGTGACCTTGGGCTCGCCCAAAGTGGTGCGGATGAGGAGGGCGTCGATGGCGGTGATTTTCAGGGGAGCGCTGCCGCGCGCGGCCTTTTGGAGGGCGGGATGGGCGGCGGCGAGGGCAGCGGGTGTCAGGGCGAAGAGGGTGCGGCGAGTCATGAGGAGGTCTCCTGGGGATGGAAGCTGGAGGCGTGGACGGGGCCCTTCACGAAGAGGCGGAAGAGCAGGAAAGCGGCGGGGTGCATGAAGCCCATCAGGACGAAGATGGCGTCGTAGGCGAAGTGCTGGACGACCCAGCCGGTGAGGCCGGTGAAAAGGGCTCCGCCGAGGCCGTTGCCGAAGGCGGCGATGCCGGCCACGGAGCCGACGACGGAACGGGGATAGAGGTCGTTGGTGAGCGTCATGAGGTTGGTCTTCCAGGCCATGTGGGCGAAGGTGACCAGGCAGATGAGAGCGAGGGCGAGGGTGGAGGAAGGCGTGAAGGCGACCCAGATGCTGACGGGCATCATGAGGGCGAAGGGCAGCATACCGGCGGAGCGGGCCCGCAGCACGGGCCAGCCGCGCTGGACGAACCAGCCGGACATGAGGCCGCCGAAGATGGCGCCGATGTCGGCCGAGAGATACGGCATCCAGGCGAGCAGGCCGACTTCGACGATGGAGAAGCCGCGCTGCTCCACCATGTACTTCGGGAGCCAGAAGAGATAGAACCACCAGACGGGATCGGAGAGGAAGCGGGCGAGGAAGAGGCCCCAGGTTTGGGGGAGCTTGAAGAGGTCCTTGTAGCGGGGGCGCTGTTTCGGGCCGGCGGCGGCTTCGGCGGCACGCGACTGGCGGAGGAGTTCGAGTTCGGGGGCGGTGATCCAGGGATGGGATTCGGGCAGGCGGTAGAGCACGAGCCAGGCGGCCAGCCAGAAGAAGCCGGTGGCGCCGGTGATGACGAAGGCGGCGCGCCAGCCGAAGTTGAGATAGAGCCAGACGACGAAAGGCGCGGCGATGATGGCGCCGACGCTGGCGCCGGCGTTGACGAGGCCGTTGATGAAGGCGCGCTCCTTGGGCGGATACCATTCGGAGGCGGCCTTGGCGGCGGCCATGAAGTTGCCGGGCTCGCCGATGCCGAGCAGCAGGCGGAAGAAGCCGAGCTGGAGGGCGGAGCGGGCGAAGGCGTGCAGCATGTTGCTGAGCGACCACCAGGCCATGAAGACGCCGAGCGCGACGCGCGTGCCCCAGCGATCGACGAGGATGCCGGAGACGATGTACATGACGGTGTAGGCGTAGAGGAAGACCTGGAGGATGTTGGCGTACTGGATGGGGGAGAGGTGGAGTTCTTTGGTGAGGACGGGGGCGACGATGGAGAGGGCCTGGCGGTCGACGTAGTTGATGATGGAGGCGGTGAAGAGCAGGGCCGCGATCCACCAGCGGAGGCGGGGGAGCTTCATGAGACGGCCCCGGTGGTCTGCGCGATGAACTTGCGGAGGAAGGCGAGTTCGGCCAGGGCGGCGGCGTCGAGCGAAGCGGTGGGGTGGCGGACGCGGGCGGATTTGATGACTCCGGCGGAGACGAGGTTGTGCTTCATGGCGCAGACGCCGAGGCCGGGCTGGAGCTCGAAGCGGATGAGGGGGAGGATGCGGGAGAAGAGCTGCCAGGCTTCCAGGGTGTTGCCCGCTTCCAGCGAGTTCCAGATTCGGACGAACTGGGGGATGAGGTCGCTGCCGGGCATCACGCCTCGGCTGCCGCGCTGGATCTCTTCGATCATGAACTGGCCATTGAGGCCGCCGAAGACGACGGGGCCGCCGCCGCTGACAACGGCCGTGACCTTGGGCGCGGTGGGAGGCGCTTCGACCTTGGCGTAGCGGACGGCGGGGATTTCGCGGGCCATGCGGACGAGCAGGGGGGCGGGCATGGGGACCTGCGTCATCAGCGGGGCGTCCTGCACCATGATGGGGATTTTGACGGCGCCGGAGATGGCGGCGAAGTAGCGGACGAGACCCTCGGCGTCGGTTTTGAGGAAGTAAGGCGGGAGGACCATCAGCGCATCGGCGCCGAGGTCTTCGGCCTCGCGGCTGAGGGCGACGGCGGCATCGGTGCCGGTGTGGCCGGAGCTGACGACGAGGGGGACGCGGCCTTGCGTGACTCGCACGACGGCTTCGAGGATGCGGCGGCGCTCTTCGGCGAGGAGAGTATAGCCTTCGCTGGCGTTGCCGAACATGCCGAAGCCGTGGGCGCCGGCTTCGAGGAGGTATTCGACGAGGCGGGCCTGGCTGTCCAGGTCGATGGAGCCGTCGTCGTGGAAAGGGGTATTGAGGATGGGGAAGATGCCCTGGAGGGAAGTCATGGGAGGCTCACGCGTCACGAGTATACAATATTTCAGATTTCAGATCGTCTTCCAAGATGTTGGCGCCGAGGCCGGGGGCTTGCGGGACCACGTAGGCGTCCTTATCGAACTGGAGGGGCGAGGACAAGAAGCGATTGGCGACGTCGAATACCGTTGGGTTGAATTCGAGCAGGTTGCATTCCGGCAGAGCCGCCGCAAAGTGGATCGCCGCGGCAATCTGCGGGCCCATGGCGATGGAGACGTGGGGGACGACGGCGGCGCCGTGGCGGCGGGCGAGGGCGGCGATGCGGAGGCCTTCGGTGAGGCCGCAGCGGCCGAGGTCGGGCTGGACCACCTTGAGGGCGCCGGTGCGGAAGAAGGGCTGGAGCTCGTGGCAGGTGCGGTAGCTTTCGCCGAGGGCGAGAGGGGTCTCGATAGCGGCCGCCAATGCGGCGTGGGCGAGGGGGTCTTCGGGCGGGAGCGGGGCTTCGAGCCAGAGGGCGCGGCGCTGGTCGAGGGCGCGGCCGAACTCGGGGGCGGTGGTGGGGGTGAGGCGCCAGAGGGCATCGACGGCGACGTCGAGGTGGAGGGCGTCCTGGAGGGCGGCGAGGTTTTGCAGGAGGGCTGCGCTGGTGTCGCCGTGGAAGAGTTTGACGGCGCGGATGCCGGCTTGGGCGAAGGGGCGGGCCCATTCGACGCGGGCATCGGGGGTGGCGCCGTTGACGCCGCTGAGGTAGGCGGGGACCTTCGCGCGCGGGGCGGTGTTGGAGAGCAGGGCGGCGACGGGTTGACGGGCGATGTGGCCGGCGAGGTCCCAGAGGGCGAGGTCGACGCCGGAGATGGCGTCGAGCATGAAGCCGCCTGTTTGGCCGCGGACGCGCATGGTGGAGTACATGTCGTCCCAGAGTTCTGCGATGCGGGCGGGCGAGCCGTCGAAGTCCGCGTTTTCGACGACGGGGCGGAGGAGGAGATCGACGATGGTGCAGGCGACCTGCGGGGCAAGCGGGGCCTGGGCTTCGCCCCAGCCTACGCGGCCGTCGTCGAGAGTGATCCTGATAAGAGCCGTTTCGAAGTGCGGGGAGTAGAGGGCGCCGACGGTGGGGGAGCGGCGGTAGCCGGCACCAGCGCCGGCGAGGCGCGTGGGGGAGCCGGCGGTGCCGAGGGCGGCGTCGCGGGTGCGGGGGAGGCGGACGGGGATCGAGTGGATGCGGACGATTTTCATGGGTTGGCCTGGAGGCGGGTGCGGAGGGCGGCGAGGAGGGCGTCCTTGGCGCGGTGGATGTGGCTGCGGATGGCGCCGGAGGCGGCCTGGGGATCGCGGGCTTCGAGGGCCTTGAGGATGGCGTCGTGCTCGGCGGTCTCGCGGCGCTGGCGGGCGGACCAGCCCGAGTCGGCGGCGTGGATGCGGGCGATTTTGATGTGGGCGTTGAGGGCCGTGTACATCTCCTGGAGGCGGCGGTTGCCGGAGGCGGCCAGGATGAGCTGGTGAAACTCGGAGTTGAGGCGCTCGTGGGCTTCGCGGTCTTCCTGCTCGCGGATGGGTTTGCGGAGGGCCTTGTGGAGGTCGCGGAGGCGGCGGAGGTCTTCGGTGGTGAGGGCGGCGGCGGCGAGTTCGGCGGCGAGGCCTTCGAGG
>DAHVTI010000263.1 GCA_027324255.1 Bryobacterales bacterium
GTCGTGACATTCCCCGCTACCATTGCAGTCGATTTGGTGCCATTGTAGAAGGTCGCGCCGTAGTGTAAGTAGGAGACGAACGTGTCGAGGTCGAAGCCGAGTGATCCAGTCAGCTTGCTGATCACGTTTTTGTTGCAGTCATCATTCGCGATTCGACTCCCCAATAGCCAACCCGGCAGATTTGCCAAGTCATTCTGGAGCTTTACATCGAGAGCATCGTCCAGGGGCACGAATTCCGCCTTCCGCGACGATCCCCCTCCTCCCCCACCGCCCCCTCCACCACCGCCACCTTCAAAGGGATCGTATTCCCAATTTGGGAACATGAACGTCTTCCAGCCTTCAACCGTCCAAATGTCAAGGATCTTCCATGGACCTTGCCTCTGCAGTCCCATCGGATCGCCGTAATTGACCGGATCGTTCTCGACGTAGCTGTACCTGTTCCACCCCTGCGGATTCCCCAGCCCCCCACTCATCACATACGGATCCGCGCTCAAAAACCTCCCCCAGGTGCTCGAATAATACCGGTTCCACGCATAATCGAGCCCGGTGTTCGCGTCCCTCTTCCAAGTCGCCTCCGGCCCGCCCGTGTTCTCCAGATACGGATAGCTCAGCGCCGTGGACATCCCCATCCGGTCCACCGCCTTCGCCGCGCCCTCCACCTCGATCAGCCGCCCCCCCAGGTACGACCGCTCCTGCTTATTGCAAGGCACGTACCACCCGCCGCCCGTCCAGCACCTCTCGTATTCCCCCAGCAACTCCCCGCCCAACCCATACACAAAGTCCCGCGGCTGCGACCCGTACGGGTTGTCTTTCACCACCCGCTGATTCGCCGCGTTGTACCAATACACCTCCCCCTCCACCTGCGTCACCCGGTTCTCCACATCGTAGCTCGCCGTTCTCGTCTCCAGCCCCGCCGTCCATTGCGTCTGGTTGCCGTTGGCGTCGTACAAGAACCCCGCCATCGCGATCCGGTTCGCCGCCGCGTTCACCGTCAGGTTCACCGCCGGCGCCGTGCCTTTCGTCACGATCTGCGAAAGCCGGTTCCCAAATCCGTCGTAAGTCCACTGCAAACCCCACGCCGGACCCGCCGTCGCCGCCGCCATCAACCTCCCGAGTTCATCGTACTGGTAGCTCACCTCCTCGCCCGACGTCACATCCCGCCGCGACTCCAGCCGCCCGTCGTTGGCCGTCGCCGAATACGTGTAAGTGATGTCGGCCCCCCACTGCCCGGACTGAGCAGTCATCTGGCCCCGGCTGTTATAGGTGAATCCCACCGTTGTCCCCGGCGCCACATACGACACCAATTGTCCCGCCGCGTTATACTGCGCATTGCCCGCCATCGTCACGCCGCCGCTCACCACGTTCAGCACCCGCCCCGCCGCATCCCGCGTGTAGCTCACCACGCGCCGCGGCACCGCGTCATATCCCCCGCCCTCCCTCGGCACGCCCGTCTCCGGATACGTCACGCTCGTCACCTGGCCCTCGTTGTCCCAAGTATAGTCAAGGCTCAGCGCCGGCGAAAGATTCCCCGCCGGCGCCTGCGTCTTCTGCGCCACCCCAGGGGGCCTGCGGCTTGTCTCGTTGGCGCCTGCCGGCGCCGTCTTTGGTCCCCCACTGGCGCGGCCCCCCAAAAGGCCTTGCCCGCGGTCGCTATGTCGCAACGGGCGCCGAGGAGTTGTTCGGCTCTTCCGTGGAGCCGTGGCGACGCCGCCCGCTCCGCGCGGCCGCCAATCGCCCATTCTCCCAAGTTACTTCTTGCGCACGTGTCCACTGCCGAGCCGCTTCAATAAGACTCGCTGCAGTTCCCGCAATCGCTTCGATTGCACCAAGTGGTCGCGGTCCACACCTATCCACACCTCCGCGGTTTTTCGATCAACGAAATAGTTACCGATCAGACCGCTGGGAGAATCGGTGCATCGGCTGCGCATCTGGAATGCTACATCCTCCTCTCCGGACCAAAGCACCTCCACCTCTGGGCAACGCTTTTCCCTCGCTGCTTTGAGAAATTCGGGGGTATTCTCTACGAGCAGCTTCGCGTCCTTCACACTCAACCGGCCGTCTGCAGCCAAGAGGAGAGAAAACAACAGCAGGGAAAAGTTCATTTCAACCTCTTAGTCAAGACACTTCAGACGCCGTGTGACTGATTTGAACGTGTCCCCAATTCGGTTTCCATACGTCACCCCGTCGTCCCCAAACTCCGAATTGAAACCGGCATTGGCTATTGCGCGCGCGATGTCCGCAGCTGTCCCGCCCTTGCTCTGAGCCGCCAGCGCGGGAGTCAGATAGCGCTTATCCGCCGAGGACAGTGCAGATTGTCCTGAGGCTAGTAGGGATCGACCATCTTCAGGCACAGGAAAACATGCGAAGCCGGCGAACGCATTGGCTGGGCATGCTATAGCTCCCGGCCAATCGTCTGTTGTTAGCCCGAAGAAGTTGTTGTTCTTCCTTGCGGCTGACCCCGCCCCCCAACCAGACTCGTGTCCTGCCCACGCCAGAATGAAGTTAGCGTCCAAGCCGGTTTCCTTGGACAGATCGGCGGCAGCATCTCGGTTTGCGCGCAGGAATGTGATGACTCGCGCGTTGCCGTCGTTCTTCATGTCGCATTCAGGCGGCGGGCTGCTCCCGCCGCCTCCGCCACCACCACCACCATCTCCTTCAAAGGGATCGTAATCCCAATTCGGAAACATGAACATCTTCCAGCCTTCTGACGTCAGAATGTCGAGAATTTTCCATGGTGCTTGCCGCTGCAGGCCCATCGGATCACCGTAGTTCACCGGATCGTTCTGAACGTAGCTGTATCTGTTCCAACTCTGAGGATCTGCCGGCCCGCCAGAAGCGCGGTACGGATCCGCGCTCGTAAACCTCCCCCAAGTCGAACTATAGTACCGATTCCAAGCATAATCGAGCCCCGTGCTAGTGCCCCTCTTCCACGTCGCCTCCGGCCCGCCCGTGTTCTCCAGATACGGATAGCTCAGCGCCGTGGACATCCCCATCCGGTCCACCGCCTTCGTCGCGCCCTCCACTTCGATCAGCCGCCCCCCCAGGTACGATCGCTCCTGCTTGTTGCACGGCACATTCCACCCGCCGCCCGTCCAGCACCTCTCGTATTCCCCCAGCAACTCCCCACCCAACCCGTAAACGGAATCCACCGTCCGCGACCCATACGGGTTGTCCTTCACCACCCGCTGATTCGCCGCGTTGTAGGTATAGACATCCGTGGCCCACGGTGTCGCCACCTGCGTCACCCGGTTCTCGATATCGTAATTGGCCGTCCAGGTCTCCAGCCCCGCCGTCCACTGCGTCTGGTTGCCGTTCGCGTCGTACAAAAAGCCCGACATCGCGATCCGGTTCGTCGCCGCGTTCACTGTCAGGTTCACCGCCGGCCCCGTCCCCTTCGTCACAATCTGCGAAAGCCGGTTCCCGAACCCGTCGAAAGTCCACCGCAAACCCCACGTCGGCCCCACCGTTGCCGCCTCCGCCAATCTGCCCAGTTCATCATAGAGATAGGTCACCTCCTCGCCCGACGCCACGTCCCGCCGCGACACCAGTCGCCCGTCGTTCGCCGTCGCCGAGTAGGTGTAGGTGATGCCGGACTGCGCCGTCATCTGGCCCCGGCTGTTGTAGGTGAAACCAAATCCTCCCCCCGGCGCCGAATACCCCACCAACTGCCCCGCCGCGTTGTACTGCGCGTTGCCGGCCATGGTGACACCCCCGCTCACCACGTTTTGCACCCGCCCCGCCGCATCTCGCGTGTAGCTCACCACGCGCCGCGGCAGCGGGTCGTAGCCCCCGCCCTCCCTCGGCACGCCCGTCTCCGGATACGTCACGCTCGTCACCTGGCCCTCGTTGTCCCAAGTATAGTCAAGGCTCAACGCCGGCGAAAGATTCCCCGCCGGTGCCTGCGTCTTCTGCGCCACCAGCCCGCTGCCCGTGTAGGAATACCGCTCCTGCATCCCGTTCCCATACACGATCCGCGCCAGCCGCCCCCATAGGTTCTGCCCCGTCCCCAGGTCGTATTCGAACGTTGTCCGCTGCGTCAGATCCTCGTTCCCGCCCGCCACCGGATACCGCTTCACCATCGAAAGCCGATTGTAGGCATCGTAAACGTATTCCACCCGCTGGTTCTTCGCGTCCGTCTTTGTGGCCAATCTCGCCTGCGCATCATAGGTGTAGCTCACCGTCCCGTTTTCCGGCTGTGTCACGCTCGACAGCCGCATCTCCGCGTCGTAAACAAAACTCCTGATCTGCGTCGTCGAGCCCCGCGTCATCGAAACCTGCGTCAGCTTGTCCAGCGCGTTGTAGGAGTACAGCGTGTCATCCACCGACCCCGGCGAACCCGGCCGCGGCTCCGTCACCTTCACCAGCCGCCCCAGCGCGTCCAGCGTGAACTTCTTCCACTTCATCTTGGCCGGGTCCGAATACGGCTCGATCACCTTCACCGTGTTGCCCTCGTAGACGTAGCTCGTGTAGCCCGCGCTCCCCGGCGGCGTCACTTTCAACGTCCTGCCCCGCGCGTCGTATTCGTACTCGGTCCAGTAGACCGCCGCCCCCGGCGCGTACGGCATCGACACCCGCTTCACCTTCCCCAGCGGCGAGCACGCGCACGGCCCGTACTCCGTCTCCACCACCGACACCGTCGTCGAGCCGTACCCGCTTTCCACTTTCACAGTCCGGCCCAGCCCGTCCGTCGTCGTCCTGGTCCACTTGCCGTTTGTCGTGGCCAGGGTCCAAGTCTGCCCGTAGGCGAACGTGGTCACCGCCCCGTGCGGCGACGTCGTCGAAGCCGGCCGCGACATCGAATCATAAGTAAACCCCGCCGATGCCCCGTTCGGCCCGCTCGCCGACGTCAACTTCAAGTACGAATCCCACTGGTACGAACTCGCCAGGTTCGCCTCTCCGTTCGGCGTCACCGTCGAAGGCGCCGTCCACTGCGAAGCTGAATTCACATCGAACTGATCCGAGCTTCCGCCGCCCACCACCGCTGTCTGCACCACGTTCCCACCGATGTCATACCTCACACACGTCGCCGGCTTGCCCAGCGCCTTCGACCACGTCACCATCCCGCGCGACTCGTATCCCGCACCATAGGCCAGATCGTGATAGCTCATCCCCGGCGCATCCACCACCCTGCCGATTCCCGGCAGACCCCAGCACGCCGCCCCCTCGCCAAAATCGTACATCCAATTCCCCAGCACCGTGGTCTGCCCGCCCTGAACCACCTCGCTCCTCGTCGGAAACCGCCCGCCAGCCGCATCCACGTAATAGTTCTTGTACGTCCGCGCCGGCGCGGTCAACTGCCCGTAATCGTACAGCCGCTGCTCCGTCACGTTCCCCAAATCGTCCCGCACCGTCTCTACCTTGGAGATCCTCTCGTTCGCCGTCCACGGTTCCAGCCAGGTATGCGCCGTCCCCACATAAGGCCTCCCCCTGCTGTCCAGCACCCAAGTGTTTTCCTGCCGCAGCAGCACCTGGAACGAAGGCGTCAGTTTCCTCTCCTCGTAAGCCGTCACCAGCCCATAGTTCGTCAGTGCCGGATTCTGCTCAAAGATCCACGCCTTGTCCGGCCCGCTCGGGTCCACCACCGTTCGCGCCTGCACGCACGACGCCCCCGAGGCCCCATACCCCTGCACCGCATAGCCCCACTGCGCCGCCCCCGAAGCCGCTCGCAGCCACCGCGAAGTCACCTCCCGGAAACTCTTCCCGTTCCCGTAGTCCGCCGTCCCGTAGGCCCACTCCAGTTCCGCTCCCTTCGGCAGCACCGCCTTCACCAGTTCGCCCGAACCATTCGTGCCGTAGGTAAAGGTGTGCCCCAAATCCACGGTCTCATTCTCCACTCCGGTGAGCATCGTCGCCGTCCCGAACGCCGCGCCCGTGAACGGCGAATTCAGCGCGCCCTCCGCCGAGTACGTAAACAGGTAGTTCTCGCCCGTCCCCACCAGGCTCGTGATCCGCTCCAGGTGCGGCTTCTGGTTCCACGAATAATAGAACTGATACGCTTTGCCCCAGTTGCCCGGCGCCCGCACGTCCACGATGTGACCGATTCGCCCGCTCGTATCCGGCAGGCCCGAAGCCCACCCTCCGTGATACTCCATCGCCGTCACGTTCCCGTTCCGGTCCTCGAACACCGTCGGATAATAGGTACCCCGGTCCGCCTCCCCAGCCCCGGAAACACAATAGAAATTCCAGTAAGACCCGTCCGGCCACCACAGCCGCTGCGCCTCCGCGTCCCAGCGCACATACGTCGCTTCTTTCGACCTCCACTTCCCGCCGTCCAATTGGTCCAACCGGTACTCCGCGCCCGTCGCGTCCACGAACGTCCAGTGGTGCACCGTCCACATATCGCTATAGTGCGGCCGCATCTGCCCCGCCATCAGCATCCAGCCGTGGCCGTAGCCGATGTCGCGGCCCAGGTTCCAC
Source organism: Bryobacterales bacterium (assembly GCA_027324255.1). Classification (GTDB taxonomy): domain Bacteria; phylum Acidobacteriota; class Terriglobia; order Bryobacterales; family Bryobacteraceae; genus Paludibaculum. Next base: position 6,418 of record DAHVTI010000263.1, read on the forward strand.
TCCGCCCCGTTGCCGTCCCGCCGCCAGTTCTGCGAGTTGTAGCTCAGCCCCAACGCCAGCTTCCAGCCGTCCCGCCGCGCCGCCGCCAGTAGCGGCACCGAGAAGTTCAGGTTCCCCGACATCATATCGATCTGCTCGCCCGCGCTCCCCCAATACGCCCCATTGCTCCGTACCCCCACCCGCCGCGACTCGCCCGCCACTGCCGGCGTCGTCACCGTGAACGACATCCCTGGCCCGAAATTGTTGTGCCGGTCCACCGCCACCAGGCCATACATATAGCTCTGCCCCGCCTGCACGGTCTGGTCGCTGTAGGTATCTCCCCGCACCACCGACAGAAACGTCCCATCTCGAAAAACGAAATACTGTGGCACCCCCGTGCCGCTCACCCCGTCGTCGGCCCCTTGCCATGCAAGCTCCACACTGTTCGGCATGGCCGCCGTGGCGATCTTCGTCCGCTCCACCGCCGCCGGCGCCGTCCGGTCCAACGGCCCCAACTGCGCCAGCACCAGCCCGTTCTCCACCGGTGCCCCGATCACCCCGACCCCCGGTGCCCCGCTCAATATCACGTTGTCGCCCGCCGCCCCATACACCAGCGCCCCGTTGACATACACCATCACCATCCCGTTCGCCGTCACCAATGACTCCAGCGTGTTGTTCAGGCTCTTCTGGCAGCCCACGATCACCGACGCCCGCTGCGTGAACACCCCATTCACCCGCTGGTTCACAGTCATCGTCATCTGGCAGCCATTGCCCAGCACCAGGTTGCCCCACTCCACCGAATAGAAAGTGCCCGCCGCCTGCAGCCCCGTCATCGCGTCCTGCGACGCCCGCAAATAGTGAACATACGTTCCCCCAGCCACCGCCAGCCGCACCAGCGTCCGCACCGCGTAGCTCGCTGAGCCGTCCGGTACCGCCACCTTCGATATCAGCGATGCGCCCGAGCTGGACGTCGATCGGATCAGCCCGTTGCCACCACTCCATGTCCCGTTTGCCTGCCACGCCGACCCGTTGATCCAGGGATTGAAGCCGTCAGAAAAGTAGTACGCATACTGCCCGAACGCCGGCCCGGTGAGCAGCGCCAACACCAAAAGCCCCTTCATTTCGCACCCCCAGCCTTCTTCCCGCCCAGAAACTCCTCCAAATCGAAATCTTTCCTGTACTTCCTGATCTCCTTTTCCACGTCCTCTTTCTTCCCGCGCCCCCGCTCGAACACCTGCACGGCCGCCCCCCGCCCCGCCGCCAATTCGTCCAGCGCCCGCAGCCCACCGCCCGTCACCCGCGCCAATTCCACCTCGACAATCGCCCACTGCCCGTCGTCGCTGGCCACCCAGCGGTAATTCATCCCCTCCGCCGCCGGCAGAGCCGGCCGCCGCGGATCCTCCCAACTCCCCTGCCCCGTCATCGCCGTCACCACCACCAATTTCCGTCCCCCGCCCTGCCCTTGAGCCCCCGCCGCCAGAATCACCCCGAAAAGAAGAGCGGCAATCCGGAAAAACGACATGCTCAGCAGCCTATCACATTTCCGGCTAAATCAATCTACAAATCTGCGGCAGACCTGAAAAACAAACCAGCGCTCCCGCGCACTTCCTTCAGAATGGTTACGGCTTCTGAAAACACCGTCGAAACTGTCGAATTCTGTCGAACCGGCCGCTCCCCCCAACCGTCGAACTGCCGGCGCCGCCGGACCCAGTTCAACCGATAAGCGGCATCCGCTCAATCTCTTGCGGCAATTCCCTTGGAGCCCGGTGGGACAATGAGGTCAGCGGGACTTTTGCGCCCGCCCGGATCCTTGACAACCGCATGCTCTCGCCGTAGCCCGCTCAGCAGGACGCGCCACCCGGCTGGGCCGAAGTGGGACTCTCCGCCCCGCACCCTCCCGTTCTTGTCGAAACGAAGCCCCCGCGCCCCCGCCCGCCGCCGCTCACTGACCTCCGCATTTCTGTCAAAACAAAGCCGCCGAGCCCCCGCTCCTCGACAAATGCAACGAAACGAACCCAC
>DAHVTI010000456.1 GCA_027324255.1 Bryobacterales bacterium
CACGCTCCGCTCCAGGTCGCTGGTCCAAAGGGCAACGTGATCGATTCGCATCTGAAGCCGCCTCAGACGAGCTGATTTCGATGACCTCTTCCATGCCATTTAAGAAATATCAATCACTTACAGGCAGGAACGACGGAAACACAAGACTTAGCGTATTCACGCCGTGGACGCCACGGGAGTCGTTTTTGCCGTCCCGGACTCCACGGGGACTCCAAGACTCCACACCCAGGACTGGCCCGTGGCGTACTTTCCCGCGCGCGCTTGGAGGCTGTGGTGATTGTTGTCTGCTGGAGACGACAACAAAAGATTCCCTATAAGGACGATGCCCATTGGGGGTGCAAGAGTCCTTGACGCCAAGTTTGCATTTTCGCAACATTGCGAATAGACTGGGATCGAGTGCCCAAGACCAGAGTCGCCCTCTACCGGGAGGAAGACGGATCATGCCCGTTCGTCGAGTGGTTCGACAAGTTGCCTTCGAAAGTGCAGGACAAGTGCTACCTCCGGCTGGAGCGCTTGCGCGAGATGGGACACGAATTGCGTCGGCCCGAAGCGGACTTCCTGCGCGACGGGATCTACGAACTGCGCGTCAGCCTGGGAGGCGTTCACCACCGGATCCTGTACTTCTTCCACGGCGCGATGGCGGCCGTGGTCTCGCACGGACTGGTGAAAGAGCGGGTGGTTCCGTCGAAGGAGATCGATCACGCCGTCGAGCGCAAGAAGCGGTTTGAGGCGAATCCTGCGAAACACACATATGAGGAGGCTTGAGATGGCAAAGACGTTGAAACCGGCCAGCGACGCGGTGGAGATCCTTCACCGCCGGTTCTACGAGGGCAAGCCAGCCCGGCTGAAGAACCTGGAAGAGGCGCGAGCGAACGAAGAGATCGCCCGCAAGATCCACGAACTAAGGGCAGCGGCGTCCCTTTCCCAAACTCAGCTTGCCAAGCTCATCGGCACTACCGCATCGGTAATCTGCCGCCTTGAGAATGCCGATTACGAGGGCCACTCCCTGGCAATGTTGCGCAGGATCGCTGGCGCGCTGAATCAGCGCGTCGAGATCCGTTTCATACCGATTCGGCGGTCGGCATAGCCGCGGCATGGACAGCGACATGACCGAGTCGGAAAAGCACATTGGGCTGCTCTTCACCGCGGAGCTTCAGTTCAGACTGGCCTCAGCGGTTCGCTTGGCGACGTCCCTGGGGACTCAGCCAATCGATCTTCCTGTGATTTGGACTCACGGAGATCACTCGGTGCGGTACGGGGATATCGCGCTTCGACCGGACCAGGCCGATTATGCGGCCCATTTTCTCCAACGTTCTGCGACGTATTTGCTGGCGGTTGCGGTGAAGGACGCCATTCGAGCTGTTGTGAGCGACCCCAAAGCATCGAGTGATTCTGAAGTCCGCGCCGCCTATCAGATCGCCCGCCTGATCCGGAATGCCTTCGCGCACTCCCCGTTCTCACCGATCTGGTCGATTGATCCGAATTGCCAAAGTACGACGTTCGAGATTGCAGACGTCATCCGGTTAGACACCACAGATCTGCATGGGAAGGCATTTGATTGGCGTCACTACGGTGGGCCGCTTGCCTTGTACCGGCTTGCTCAGTTCACGAGAATTCAGGTGCTGAAGGATGATCCGCCGCCTCGCAGAGTTCTCCCGATTCCGAAGACTGTGGTGTACCAGCAGGGAAATCTAATCCTTCAAAAAGTAGACGAAATTCCTCCAGGTGCTGTACCTGTTGATGTCGAGCCGTTGCCGGATGGTCGCATTCCTCTGGGAGACGGACACTTCCTCGTTCCCAAGGATAGGGAGTAGCTGCGACTGTTCCGGCGGAGCGGCCGGAGTCCAAATTCTGGCGGATTTGGACTCCAAATGGACTCCGCGCGACCTCTTCCGCCATGTGGAAGCGCGCAAGCATTTTCGTAAGTCTATGTTTTGTTGGGCTTTGTTTTGGTGGACCTGGTGAGATTCGAACTCACGACCTCTTCCATGCCATGGAAGCGCCCTCCCAATTGCGCCCCAGGCCCACACAACCCATTCATCCTAAACGCCTTACTGGATTTCAAAAAAATCCCACCCGACCCGAAAACTGGCATTTTTCTTGGAGTGGGACGCGTTCAAATCAGAGTCCGGCCCGTTGGGCAGCGGCCTGCCTTGGGCGCAGGGAGTCGCCAGTTCGAATCTCCCCGCCCCGACCATCGAAGTCACTTCGGTCGCTGTGCTGCTTTGCTCCCTTCGTGGTCATGCCAACCCTCGCGAGAGCCAAGCGCAGAGTGGCGCGGACGATCGCGAGCAGCGCGTTTGCCGCGGATGCAATGCAGGCAGAACCGTGCCTGGACTTGTCGGCAATCCTGCTTGGCGGGCTCATCCTGAATGCTACCCTCGGCTGGTGGTGGGCTGATCCAGCAGCCCGGCTCCTCATGATCCCAATCGTCCTACGGGAGGGTCTGAACGGCCTGAATGGCCGGTCCTGTTGTGATTCCTGTTCGAGCTAGGCAAGCGCGGCGCATGATTGTGGCGCCCCTCCCTGTCGCACAGTTCGTTGTGCAGCCGCACCACTGGCCTCCGCTCGGCCAGATGTGGGTAGTCGTGTCTTAGGCCAGCTTCGACCAGCCCGAATTGCCCTTGTGTCACCTCTAGGTCAAGCTCGCATCTTGGTGGATAGATCTTGATCGCCCGACGTCAACGAGAGTCGGGCGTGCTGGGAGGCTCCGGCTGCAGCCGGAGTCAAGAGAGTAGTTGAGTGCGCCGGCACACGGCGCGCTGAAAAAACTTAGAGGGGAACCACAGCGTTGACATTCTCACGCACCACACTGGTCGCCTGTTTGGCGACGATCCTTTCCTCGGCCCTCGTTCTTGCGCAAGGCCAGGCGCCGCAGATTCCGAAGGCACCTGTTGGACGCACTCCGCATGGAAAGCTCGCGTTCGTTTTGACCACCGGCTTCGAAGACCTGCAAACGGCCAACATGATGTTGAAGCAGGTCAAGCTCGCCAAAGACGCCGGGTACCTGGAAGACATCGCCGTCGTCGTATACGGCAGAGGCGTCCAACTGTTCGATAATATTGGCGCGCGCCCGCAACCGGCGGCGCAATTGATTCGCGATGCCCAGGCCGCGGGTGTCCATTTCTATGTCTGCAATAACGCGCTGGGCCAGTTGGGGATTCCGGCCGCGAGGCTGGACCCGAAACCGGACCAGGTCGTGCCGTTCGGCATCGTAAAACTCTCCGAGCTGGTTTCCGATGGGTACCAGGTGATTCGGTACTGACGGAGCGCGCATGGACACCGTTTTGAAGTTACTCACCTGCCTCGCGGGTGCGGGGCTTGTCTTTGGAATCTCCCCCGCGCAGGAGTCGCCGAAACGCATCACGCTGGCCTACATCGCCGACCTACATGCCCAGCTCGAGCCGCATCCTGAGCTGTTCTGGCACGGGGGCAAGGAAGAGATTGCAGTGGCGGGTGGCGTCGCCCGCATCGCCCGCACCATGGAACTGCTCCGCAAAGAGCGCCCCGGTAGCGTTCTATTCATGGACGCCGGCGACACATTCCAGGGTTCTGCCCCGGCCAATTGGAGCAAAGGGGCCGTGATGGTGCCGGCCATGAACGCCCTTGGGCTGGACCTTTCGATTCCCGGCAACTGGGAAGTGGTGTATGGAGCCGCGGCGCTACGCAAGAACACCGCGGCGCTCGACTACCCGACTATCGCCGCCAACATCCTGGACGCGGACACCGGGAAACCCGTGTTTCCGCGCTACGTAGTCCGTACTGTCAACGGCGTGCGCGTCGCCATCATCGGGTTCACCGATCCCGACGTGCCGCGCCGGCAGCCGCCGAGCTACAGCAAGGGCCTGCGGTTCGAGGGCGAAGATGTCTTGCAGCCGCTGATCGACCGGCTGCGGCCGAAGGTGGACGTGCTGGTGCTCCTGACCCACATTGGGCTCCCGAAATCCGTGCTCATGGCCGAGAGGCTGAAGGGCGTGGACGTTTTGCTCTCGGGCGACACGCACGAGCGGACGTACGAGCCGATCGTACGAGGCAACACCTGGATCGTCGAGCCGGGCAGCTTCGGTTCCTTCCTGGGACGCCTGGACCTGACGGTCGCGCATGGCCGCGTCACGGAGCGCAAGTGGCAGCTCATCGAACTCCGTGCGGACCGCTTCGCCGAGGACCCGCATGTCAGGCAAATCGTGGAAGCGGGCCTTGCGCCGTACCGCGAACGCATCGACAAAGTCATCGGACAGACAGAGGTTCCGCTGATGCGATACGAAGTGGCCGAGACGAGCCTGGACATGGTGCTTGCAGACGCGCTGCGCGAGGCCGGCGGCACGCAGATCGCGCTTTCAAACGGTTTCCGGTTCAGCGGGCCGATCGTGCCGGGGCCCATCCGCGAGTTCGACCTGTGGAATGCCTACCCGATTGTCGGCAAGGTCAAGGTCGGGAAGGTCACCGGCAAGCAGTTGCGGGAATTCTGGGAGCGCGAGACTGAACACGTTTACGCCAGCGACCCCAGCCAGTTGTTCGGCGGCTGGCTGCCGCGGCCTGCGGGCATGACGGTGAAGTTCGTGGCACACGCTCCGCTCGGCCGTCGGGTGAAAGAGATCCGCGTGGACGGCGAGTTGATCCGAGACGATGGGGTCTACTCTGTGACTTCCTGCGACCGTGAGGGCGATCCCCCGGACACCATCTGCCGCATCCCGCATGCGCAGGACGTCCACGTGCTCGACTTCGACGCGCATGAGGCCGTGCGCCGATTCCTGGTGAAACACTCGCCGGCTACCACGGCTGAAGTCGCCCGGGACCGCGTCGTCGCCGAGGACCTGCCGGCGAAGGTGCGCTCGCAGTACTTCCTCGGTAGCGACCAGGTTGCCACCAGCGCAGCTACCGGGTCGGCGCCGGCGATTCGGGCCGGGCAGTAGCTCGAAGGTCGGGACCTTCGCAGTCCCTGCAAACGCTCGATTCGGAGTCCTGTGTAGTCCAACATCCTGCCATGGTTCTCCGGCGTCAACGAAACCGTTCTGAGAACACAAAAAGCAGGGCATCGCCTCACATGGACCAAGCAGGCCAGCCCGGCGGCCGTGCCAACGTTCAGAAGACAATGACCTGATCGGCTTCCTGCGTCCAGCAGCTCAATTCGTCCATCGAGCCTCGATGCGCGCCTTCCACGAGGCTTTCGACCTTCATGCCGCGGGCGTCCATGCACGTTCCGCAGATGCCGATCTTTCCTCCTTTCGAGGCCAGGATCTTCAGCATGCGCTCGATGTTGTAGAACCCGTTTGGGGTCGTTTGGCCGGCGGCGCCGCAGGACGCGGCATCGCCCATCAGAAACACCGCCACGGTATTCTTCTCGTCTTTTGCAAGCGAGTTCGCCAACCGAATCCCGTTGTAGCTGCGCTCGGTGCCGTACGGGGGATCATTCAGAATCAGCAGATAATTCATAGGTTCCTTTTGGCGTGTTTGAGGCTGTCAGCCAAGAATCGCTTTCAGGCGCTTCACAACTGCCTCGATTTCCTCCTGGGTCGTCGTGCGGCCCAGACTGAACCGGATCGCGCCCATGCCGGTCTCCGGAGGTACCCGCATCGCCTTCAGGACTGGCGACAGTTCGACGGAACCCGAGTGGCACGCGGAACCCGTCGAGGCGGCCACCCCATCCAACCCGCCCAGGATCTCCGTCCCTACTTTACCGGGGAAACTGACGTTCAGCGTATTCGGCAGCCGGTCCGTTGGATGCCCATTGAGAACTACGTTACCGTCGAACTCCTCAGTCAACCGGCGCCAGAACAGATCTCGCAAATCCGGGATTGACCGCCTGCCCACCCAGGACTGAGCCAGTTCGCAGGCCGCGCCAAGCCCTACGTCCAGCAGAACGTTCTCCGTACCCGCGCGGCGGCCCGCTTCATGCCCCGCGCCATGGATGAGCGGCTCGAGTTGAATACCCGCACGGACATAGAGCGCGCCGACGCCTTTCGGGCCGTAGAGTTTGTGGCCCGCCACGGACAGGAGATCGACACCCAGCTCTCCCACCTTCGCCGGGATCTTCCCCACGGACTGCGCGGCATCCGTATGGAACAGGATTCCGCGCTCTCGGGCGATCCGGCTGATCTCCGCAATCGGTTGAATCGTGCCAACTTCGTTATTGGCGTGCATCACGGAAATGAGCACCGTACCGGGCGTCACCGCGCGGCGCACATCTTCGGGGGCGACTCGGCCGAAGGCATCCACCGGCAGGTAGCTGACCTTGGCCCCGAGCCGTTCCAGAAACCGGCAGGGATTGATGACGGCCGGGTGTTCCACCTGCGTCGTGATGATGTGCGGCTGCGCAGCGGACTTGGCGAAAAAGACTCCTTTCAGTGCGTGGTTGTTCGCTTCGCTTCCACCGCTTGTGAAGACAACTTCCCCGGCCTCGCACCCCAGGAGGCCGGCAACCTGTGCCCGCGCCTTCTCTACGGCCTCCCGCGCGGGCCTCCCCGCCCAGTGATCGCTCGACGGATTCCCGAACGGCGCATCCAGCACCGTCTGCATGGCAGCGGTGACCTCGGGGGCCACCGGCGTGCTCGCATTGAAATCAAGATAGATTCGCATCCTGCTCCCTGTTTGTTGCAGCCGGCTTACCACCCGAAGTGCATCGATGGCAGATCGTGCCGGACGCGCGCCAGGTAGTAGCGCTCAAAGGCCAGCTTCAAGTACCTGGCCCACTTGCCCCGTTTCACAATCACCTTGTTGCGCGGAGGCAGGAAGGGGTCGGCGGACATGTAGAACGCCGTATCGCCGGCATCGGCGATGCATGTGGACGGCAGCGTCATCCCATCGGCTTTCACGCCACCCGTGAACTCGGCTGCGATATTGCGCGCCGCGGTCTGAGCCATCAGTTCCGTCATGTGCCCCGTCTTCGGCACCGCCACCGGAACCGCCGTGGGACCCGGAGGAGCGATCGCCACCGCCACACCGGCCGCATAGACGTTCGCGAATTTCGTGCTCGCCAGGTGTGGAGTGACCGTGATGAATCCTTTCGGATTGGCCAGCCCGTCCACTCCGCGAACAAACGGGCTTCCGAGAAACGCCGGGATCACCAGAGAGAAGTCGAACGGGTGCTCTGACCCATCCGCCAGGCTCAGGCGGCCAGGGCCAACATCGGCGATCCTGGCATTCACG